>NZ_WHIW01000001.1 GCF_009295635.1 Alkalilimnicola sp. S0819
CTCAGCTACGCGCCGTCCATCGATTCGGTGATGGAGGAAGTCGCCCGGCGCTACGGTGCCAATGGCGGCGCGATCATCTTCAGTGGCATGGGCGACGATGGCGCGCGGGGCTGTCAGGCCGTGGCCGGGGCCGGCGGCCTGGTCTGGGCGCAGGATTCCGCCAGCTGCGCCATCGACAGCATGCCCAGTTGCGCGCGCAACACCGGCGTCGTGGCCCACAGCGCACCCCCCGAGGCGCTGGCCCGGGATCTGGCGGCCCATCTGGCCAAGACCGCCCAGCGAGTGGAGAGCGGAACATGAGTGAAACGATCGAAACCGTGCGCAGTCTGGTCGTGCCCCTGGACAACGGCAGTATCCTGTTGCCGGGCACCGTGGTGGCGGAAATCGTCCCCTTCGTCGAGCCCGAGCGTACCGACGCCGCCGCCCCTGATTGGGTGATGGGCATGGCGGAGTGGCGCGACGAGCAGATACCTCTGATCTCTTTCGAAGCGCTGTGCGGCGAGCCGGTTCCCCAGCCCAGCCGCACCGCCCGTATCGCCGTGCTCAAGGCCCTGGGGGGTGCCCAGGAATTGCGCTACTTCGGCGTGCTGACCCAGCAGATCCCCCGCTTGCTGACGGTGTACGAAGGTGGGCTGGAGGATCTGGAGCGGGAGGCCGGTAGCCCGGCCGTGGCCGCCCGGGTGATGGTCAACGGCGAGGCGGTGATGATTCCGGACATGGATCTGCTGGAGCGTGATTTGAAAACACTGCTCGCCTGATTTGGGGTGGGGCGCTCAGGCGTCCCCGAACAGGCTTTGCAGCGCCGCCAGGCAAGCCATGCCCGCGGTTTCGGTGCGCAGCACCCGCGGCCCCAGCCGTAGCCCCTGAAAGCCCGCGTCAGCGGCAAGGAGGAGCTCCGCCTCGCTCAGGCCTCCCTCAGGCCCTGCCAGCAGCGCGATGGGCGCATCGGCTTCGGGCCGCAGATCCCGCAGGCGCACGTCACCTTCCGGGTCCAGCGCCAGTTTCAGCCCCCCGGGTGGCGCGCTCCACACCTCCTTCAGCGCTGTCGGAGTCAGCAATTGGGGAATGCGATTGCGGCCGCACTGCTCACAGGCGCTCACAATGACTCCCTCCCAGTGCCGCCGGCGTTTCTCCAGCCGCTTCTCGTCCAGGCGCACCACGCTGCGCTCGCTGAAGACCGGAAGTATGCGACTGGCCCCCAGTTCCACGGCCTTCTGCAAGGTGATATCCATGCGCTCGCCCTTGGAGACTCCTTGGATGAGCGTGATATCGAGGGGCGACTCCCGCTCCCGCCCGAGATGCGCCCCTACGTCCACCGAGACCCGCTTCTTGTCCATCTGCGTGATGCGCGCCGCATACTCGCCCCCCTGGCCGTCGAACAGGGTGATCTCGGCACCCGGCGGCAGCCGCAGCACCCGGACATGGCGAGCGGCGGCTTCGTCGAGCTCCAGGCTGTGCTGGCCTCGCAAGGGTTGTAGGCTGAAGAAGCGCGGCACGGGCCTCAGTCCCGCACCGCCAGATCGATGCCCTCGGCGGCTACTCGCCCCAGGTGTTCGATCTCTTCTTCCGTGATCACGTAGGGCGGCATGAAATACACCACGTTGCCCAGCGGGCGCAGCAACGCGCGGTTGCGCAGGGCATGCTGGTAGACCTTCAGACCGCGGCGCTCCTGCCAGGGAAAGGGCGCGCGGGCGGCCTTGTCCTTGACCATTTCGATGGCGAGGATCATGCCCGTCTGGCGGACTTCCCCCACATGGGGGTGGTCGGCCAGGGGCGCGGCCACCTCGGCCATCTTCTCCGCCAGGCGGCGGTTGCGGGCGATGACATTGTCCTGTTTGAAGATATCCAGGGTTGCCAGCGCCGTGCGGCAGGCCAGCGGGTTGCCGGTATAGCTGTGGGAGTGCAGGAAGGCACGCAGGCTGGCGTAATCGTCGTAGAAGGCCTGGTACATGGCCTCGGTGGTCATTACCACGGCGAGCGGCAGGTAGCCGCCGGTGAGTCCCTTGGAGAGGCACATGAAATCCGGCGTGATACCGGCCTGCTCGCAGGCGAACAGGGTGCCGGTGCGGCCGAAGCCCACGGCGATCTCGTCGGCGATCAGGTGCACGCCGTGGCGGTCACAGGCGTCTCGCAGGCGCTTGAGGTAGATCGGGTGGTACATGCGCATGCCGGTGGCGCATTGCACCAGCGGTTCGACGATCACCGCGGCGGCCTCGTGGGCGTGTTGCTCCAGGGCCCGCTCCATGGCGAGGAAGGCGCGCTCGGCGCAATCCTCCCAGCTCTCGCCGGCCTCCCGCTGCCAGGCGTCGGGGGAGGGCACTGTGATCGCCTCCATCAGCAGCGGCTTGTAGGTTTCCTTGTATAGCGCCACATCCCCCACCCCCAGGGTGCCCAGGGTCTCGCCGTGGTAGCTGTTGGATAGGGTGATGAACTTGTGCTTGGCCGGGCGGCCTTGGTTGCGCCAGTAGTGGTAGCTCATCTTCAGGGCCACTTCCACGGCGCTTGAGCCGTTGTCGGCATAGAAGCAGCGCTGCAGGCCGGGCGGGGTGAGTTCCACCAGGCGTTCGGACAATTCCACCACCGGCTCGTGGGAGAAGCCGGCGAGGATCACGTGCTCCAGGGTATCGAGCTGGTCCTTCACCGCCTGGTTGATGCGCGGGTTGGCGTGGCCGAACAGGTTCACCCACCAGGAGCTGATGGCGTCGATGTAGCGGTTGCCTTCGTAGTCCTCCAGCCACACACCCTGGCCACGCTTGATGGGCACCAGCGGCAACCACTCATGGTCTTTCATCTGGGTGCACGGGTGCCAGAGTACGGAGAGGTCGCGGTCGACCAGGTCTTGGTTACGCATGGACGGTCACTTTCTGTTGTGCGGCGACCGCCGAGCCCGGCGACCCTCCCTGGTTTCGGGTCGCCGTGGAGTTCAGACCCGGGCGCTCCGGCTCGGCCGCTCGCCAAGCCCCAGGCGGTGCCAGATGCGCTCGGTCACCGGGGCCTGGTTCATGGCGTAGAAATGCAGGCCCGGCGCGCCGGCGTCCAGCAGCCGCCGGCACATTTCGCTGATCACATCCACGCCGTAGTCCACCAGGGATTCTCGGTCATCGGCGAAGGCTTCCAGGCGCTTGCGCAGCCAGCGGGGGATTTCCGCGCCGCAGGCGTCCGAGAAACGGGCGAGCTGCTTGTAGTTGAGGATGGGCATGATGCCGGGGACGATGGGCAGGTCGATCTGTTGCTGTTCGCAGGCATCGACGAAGCGGAAATAGGCGTCGGCATTGAAGAAATACTGGGTAATAGCGGCGTCCGCTCCGGCCTCCACCTTGCGCTTGAAATTGGCCAGGTCCACTTCCGCATTGTCCGCCTGGGGATGGACCTCGGGGTAGCAGGCCACTTCGATGCGGAAGTAGTCACCGGTTTCGGCGCGGATGAACTCCACCAGCTCGTTGGCGTAGCGGAACTCTCCGGCCTCCATGGTGCCCGAGGGCAGATCGCCGCGCAGGGCGACGATGTGACGTATGCCCTCGGCCTGATACTGGCGCAGGATATCGCGGATGTTCTCCCGGGTGCTGCCGATGCAGGACAGATGCGGCGCGGCGTCGATGCCGGATTCCCGCTGGATCTCGCACACGGTCTCGAAGGTGCGGTCCCGGGTGGAGCCGCCCGCCCCGAAGGTCACCGAGAAGAAGCGCGGCCCGAGAGCCGCCAGCCGCTCTCGGGTCAGACGCAGCTTGGCCGCCCCCTCGTCGGTCTTGGGCGGGAAGAATTCGAAACTGAAGACCGGGGCGTGGAGTTTCTGGCTTTGCATGACTGGTGCTGGCTTGTGTCCTGGCAGGGCGGCTTGGGGGCAAGGCTTCCTGCGGGAGCGGTTTGCGGCCGCGATATCTTTGCTGTGCAAAGACGGTCGCGGTCAGACGCCGCTCCCGCAGGGGCTGGCCTCAGTACCGATAGCTGTCGTTCTTGAACGGCCCGTCCTGCGACACGCCGATGTATTCGGCTTGGGCGCGGGTCAGGCGGGTCAGTTTCGCGCCGATCTTCTCCAGATGCAGGGTCGCCACCTTCTCGTCCAGATGCTTGGGCAGCACGTAGACGGTGTTGTCGTACTCGCCGTGGTTGTTCCACAGCTCGATCTGGGCCAGCACCTGGTTGGTGAAGGACGCACTCATCACGAAGCTCGGGTGCCCGGTGGCGCAACCGAGGTTCACCAGCCGGCCTTCGGCGAGCAGGATGATGCGGTTGCCCGAGGGCAGGGTGATGTGATCCACCTGGGGCTTGATGTTGTCCCACTCGTACTGCTTCAGCGAGGCGACATCGATCTCGTTGTCGAAGTGACCGATGTTGCAGACGATGGCGTTGTGCTTCATCCGCAGCAACTGCTCGTGGTTGATCACGTGGTAGTTGCCGGTGGCGGTGACGAAGATGTCCGCCTTGTCCGCGGCCTCGTCCAGGGTCACCACCCGGTAGCCTTCCATCGCCGCCTGCAGCGCGCAGATGGGGTCGATCTCGGTGACCCACACGGTCGCGCCCTGGCCGCGCAGGGACTGCGCGCAGCCCTTGCCCACGTCACCGTAGCCGGCCACCACGGCGATCTTGCCGGCGATCATCACGTCGGTGGCCCGCTTGATGCCGTCGAGCAAGCTTTCGCGGCAGCCGTAGAGGTTGTCGAACTTGCTCTTGGTGACCGAGTCGTTGACGTTGAAGGCGGGGCACTTGAGGCTGCCTTCCCGGGCCATATCGTAGAGTCGCAACACCCCGGTGGTGGTCTCCTCGGAGACGCCGCGAATCGACTCCAGCAGCTGCGGGTGCTTGTCGTGCACCAGCTGGGTGAGATCCCCGCCGTCATCGAGCAGCATATTCGGTGCCCAGCCGTCGGGGCCGGTGATGGTCTGCTCCACGCACCACCAGTATTCCTCTTCCGTCTCGCCCTTCCAGGCGAACACCGGCACGCCGGCCTCGGCAATGGCCGCGGCGGCATGGTCCTGGGTGGAGAAGATGTTGCACGAGCTCCAGCGCACCTCGGCGCCCAGATCCACCAGGGTCTCGATGAGCACCGCGGTCTGGATGGTCATGTGCAGGCAACCGGCGATGCGCGCGCCCTTCAAGGGGCTCTTGCCTCGGAATTCCTCGCGCAGGGCCATCAGACCGGGCATTTCCGTCTCGGCGATGGCGATTTCCTTGCGGCCCCAGGTGGCGAGGGAGATGTCGGCGACCTTGTAATCCTGTTCCAATTGTTTCGCTGCCTCTGCGTTCATGAGTCAGGCCTCCGCGGTGTCGGTGGCTTTGAGTTCAGCGGCCTCGCGCAGCGCGCCGGCCCGGTCGGTAGCCTCCCAGCTGAACTGCGGCTCCTCGCGCCCGAAGTGGCCGTAGGCCGCCGTGGGGGCGTAGATGGGGCGCACCAGGTCGAGCATGCGGGTGAGCCCGTAGGGGCGCAGGTCGAAGTGGCTGCGCACCAGCTCGACAATGCGCGCCTCGGGAATGCGCGCGGTGCCGAAGGTGTCCACACTGATGGAGGTGGGCTCGGCCACACCGATGGCGTAGCTGACCTGAACCTCGCAGCGTTCGGCCAGGCCCGCGGCGACGATGTTCTTCGCCACATAACGCCCGGCATAGGCCGCCGAGCGGTCCACCTTGGAGGGATCCTTGCCGGAGAACGCGCCGCCGCCGTGGCGGGCCATGCCACCGTAGGTGTCGACGATGATCTTGCGCCCGGTCAGCCCGCAATCTCCCACCGGCCCACCGATCACGAAGCGCCCGGTCGGGTTGATGTAGTAGCGGGTGTCGGCGTTCAGCCAGTGGGCGGGCAGCACGGGCTTGATGATCTCTTCCATCACCGCCTCGCGCAGCGCGTCGGTGCCCATCCCTTCATCGTGCTGAGTGGAGAGTACCACCGCGTCCACGGCCACCGGGCGGCCGTTCTCGTAGCGCAGGGTAACCTGGCTCTTGGCGTCCGGGCGCAGCCAGGGGAGCTGTCCGTTGTGGCGCAGCTCCGCCTGACGCTTGACCAGTCGGTGCGCCAGGGTGATCGGTGCGGGCATCAGCACGTCGGTCTCGGCGGTGGCGTAGCCGAACATCAGGCCCTGGTCACCGGCACCCTGGTCTTCGGGTTTCTGGCGATCCACGCCCTGGGCGATGTCCGGGGACTGCTTGCCGATGCAGTTGAGCACCCCGCAGGTCTCCCAGTCGAAGCCCATGGCCGAGGAGTTGTAGCCGATGCGGCGCACGGCCTGGCGGGCCACGTCCTCGAAGTCCACGCTGGCGGTGCTGGTCAGCTCGCCGGCGAGGATGATCATGCCGGTCTTCACCAGTGTTTCTACCGCCACGCGCGCCATGGGGTCCTGCTCCAGCACGGCGTCCAGGATGGCGTCGGAGATCTGATCGGCCACCTTGTCGGGATGGCCCTCGGAGACGGATTCGGATGTGAACAGAAAGTCTCTCACCCTGGGTAACTCCTTTTTAAAGCGTGTCATGCCGGGCCGTGAAGCGGCGCGCTTCCGTCTGGATCACGTGGCCCGCGATTGTAGCGTTCGATGGGTCGCAATGCGAACCTTCTCCGCCTTGCCCGAAAGGCCAAAGTCGGAGAAAATCCGCGCTCTTACCTGCCCGGGGAAGGTGCCTGAGGCCCCTCGCGGCGCATGTCCTATTGCCGGGTTGCCCCCCGATGGTGGCGACCCCGACTCACAGCCGGCCCCGCGCCGTGCTTCGGGAGCAGAATCTATGCCTTCACGTCGAGACCTTGCCAACGCCATTCGTGCCCTTAGCATGGACGCGGTCCAGCAGGCCAATTCCGGGCACCCGGGCGCTCCCATGGGCATGGCGGACATCGCCGAAGTGCTGTGGAACGATTTTCTGCGACACAATCCCGCCAACCCCCAGTGGTTCAACCGTGACCGCTTCGTGCTCTCCAACGGCCATGGCTCCATGCTGCAGTATTCCTTGCTGCACCTGGCCGGCTACGAACTGAGCATGGACGATCTGAAGAACTTCCGGCAGTTCGGCTCCAAGACCCCCGGCCACCCCGAATATGGCTATGCCCCCGGTGTGGAAACCACCACCGGTCCGCTGGGCCAAGGCCTGGCGAACGGTGTGGGCATGGCGCTGGCGGAGAAAGTACTGGCGGCACAGTTCAACCGGCCGGGCCATACCCTGGTGGATCACCACACCTACGTGTTTATGGGCGATGGCTGCCTGATGGAAGGGGTCTCCCATGAGGCCTGCTCGCTGGCCGGTACCCAGGGTCTGGGCAAGCTGATCTGTTTCTACGACGACAACGGCATCTCCATCGATGGCAAGGTGCAGGGCTGGTTCACCGATGACACCCCGGCGCGCTTCGAGGCTTACGGCTGGCACGTGGTGCGGGACGTGGACGGCCACGACGCCGAGGCGGTGCGCCGGGCGACGGAAGAAGCCCGGGCGGTCACCGACAAGCCCAGTATCATCTGCTGCAAGACCGTGATCGGCTTCGGCGCCCCCAACGTCTGCGGCACCCACGGGGTGCATGGCGCGCCGCTGGGCGCCGACGAGATCCAGGCCACCCGCGAGTTCCTCAACTGGCACCACGAGCCCTTTGAGATCCCCGAAGAGATTTATCAGGGCTGGAACGCCCGGGAGCGCGGCGAGCAACAGCAGCGCGAATGGGAGCAGGTGCTGGAGGCTTACCGTCAGGCGCATCCGGAGCTGGCGGCCCTGTTCGAGCGGCGTATCAGCGGCGAGTTGCCCGAGAGCTGGGGCCGGCATGCCGCCGAGGCGCTGGAGAAATTCAACGCCGAAGCGGCCTCCGTGGCCACCCGCAAGGCCTCGGAGATGGCGCTGAACAGCTTCGGGCCGTACTTGCCCGAACTGCTGGGCGGCTCGGCGGATCTGACCGGTTCCAACAACACCTGGTGGAGCGATTGCACGCCGGTGAGCGCCGACGATGCCGACGGCAACTACCTGTTCTATGGCGTGCGCGAGTTCGGCATGGCCGCGGTGATGAACGGCATGGCCCTGCACGGCGGTTTCATCCCCTACGGCGGCACCTTCCTGGTGTTCTCCGACTACGCCCGCAACGCCTTGCGCATGGCCGCGCTGATGAAGCTGCGGAATATCTTCGTGCTCACCCACGACTCTATCGGTCTGGGCGAAGATGGCCCCACCCACCAGCCCGTGGAGCACTTGGCCTCCCTGCGCATGATCCCAAACATGCAGGTGTGGCGCCCCTGCGATGCGGTGGAAACGCTGGTGGCCTGGCAGGTCGGGCTGGAGCGCCGCGATGGCCCCACCGCTCTGGCGCTGACCCGTCAGGGCCTGCCCCACCAGGCCCGCAACGCCGAGCAGCTGGCGGACATTCGCCGCGGCGGCTACATCCTTCGGGACTGCGCCGGGGAGCCGGAGCTCATTCTGCTGGCCACCGGTTCGGAGGTGGCGCTGGTCATGGAGGCCGCCGAGCGGCTCGCGGAGCAGGGTCGCGCGGTGCGCGTGGTGTCCATGCCCTGTGCCGAGCTGTTCGAGGCGCAGGATGCGGCCTACCGTGAAGCCGTGTTGCCCCGGGCCTGCCGGGCGCGCATCGCGGTGGAAGCGGCCTGGGCCGATTACTGGCTCAAGTACGTGGGCCTGGAGGGGCGGGTGATCGGCATGACCGGCTTCGGCGAATCGGCGCCCGCCAAGGTGCTGTTCGAGCATTTCGGCTTCACGGTGGACAACATCCTGGCCGTGGCCGAGGAGCTGCGCTAGAGCGCCGGGGGGACGCCGCCCGGGCCCTTTGCGGTATGGTTCGAGGGACAGGTGGGGCGCGGCGACGGCTTCTCCGTGAAGCGGCGCCGGGCCCCGGGTACTCGTAATCCAGCGCCAGCGGGCAGCCGGCGGGAGGTCACTCATGGCGATCAAGGTGGCGATCAACGGGTACGGGCGCATCGGCCGCAACATCTTGAGGGCGCTGTATGAGTCCGGCCGCAGCGACGAGGTGCGTATCGTCGCGGTCAATGACCTGGGGGATGCTCGAACCAATGCGCATCTGACCCGGCACGATTCCGTGCACGGGCGCTTCCCGGGCGATGTGCGGGTGGAGGGCGAGGATCTGCTGGTCAACGGCGAGCGGATACGGGTCTGCGCCGAGCGCGACCCGGCGAAGCTGCCCTGGAAGGCGCTGGGCGTGGATGTGGTGCTGGAGTGCACCGGGCTTTTCACCAGCCGCGAGAAGGCCCGGGCCCATCTTCAGGCCGGCGCGCGCAAGGTGGTAATCTCGGCCCCGGGCGGCGAGGACGTGGATGCCACCGTGGTGTACGGGGTGAATCACCGCAGCCTCACCGCCGATCACGCGATCATCTCCAACGCCTCCTGCACCACCAACTGCCTCGCCCCCTTGGTGAAAGCCCTGCATGACGGGCTGGGCGTGGAGCGCGGCCTGATGACCACCATCCACTCCTACACCAACGATCAGGTGCTGAGCGACGTCTACCACAAGGACCCGCGCCGCGCCCGCAGCGCGACCCTCAACCAGATCCCCACCAGGACCGGGGCCGCCGCCGCCCTGGGGCTGGTGATCCCGGAACTGGCGGGGCGCTTCGATGGGTACGCCGTGCGGGTGCCCACCGCCAATGTCTCCCTGGTGGACCTGACCTTCACCGCCAGCCGCGATACCGATGCCGAGGAGGTGCGGCGCATCGTCCGCGAGGCCTCGGAAGGCGACTTGGCGGGTATCCTCGGTTACAGCGAGGAGCCGCTGGTATCCATGGACTACAACCATGATCCGCGCTCCTCCATCCTGGATGCGGAACTGACCCGGGTGGTGGGTGGCCGCCTGGTCAAGGTCTGCGCCTGGTACGACAACGAATGGGGTTTTTCCAACCGCATGCTGGATGTGGCGCTTGCCCTGATGAAAGCCGCCTGAACCCAGGAGACGCCGATCAATTCTCGGGGGGCTCTGACCGTCTGACTGGCGCGGCGGCCCCCGGGGGTTGGACAGCGTCGCCGTGACAAACAACAAACCAATACGGAGCGAATGATGGCGATCACCCGAATGAGCGAACTGGCCCTCGAGGACAAGCGTGTGCTGATCCGCGAGGACCTCAACGTGCCCCTGACCGAGGACGGGGGGGTGGCGGACGACACGCGCATTCGGGCGGCCCTGCCCACGCTGCGGCAGGTCTTGTCGGCGGGGGGGCGGGTGATGGTGATGAGCCACCTGGGTCGTCCCGAGGAAGGCCGGTTCGAGGCGCGTTACTCCCTGGCCCCCGTGGCCGCCCGTCTGGCCGAACTGCTCGGGCGCGAGGTGCGCCTGGAAGCCGACTGGCTGGATGGCGTGGAGGTGGCGCCCGGCGAGCTGGTGCTGTGCGAGAACGTGCGCTTCAACGCCGGCGAGAAGGCCGATGACGAGGCGCTTTCCCGACGCATGGCCGCGCTGTGCGACATCTACGTGATGGACGCTTTCGGTACCGCCCATCGTGCCCAGGCTTCCACCCATGGCGTTGCCCGGTTCGCCCCCCAGGCCTGCGCCGGCCCGCTGCTGGCGGCGGAGCTGGACGCCCTGGGTGCGGCCATGGAGGCGCCCCGACGGCCCCTGGTAGCCATCGTCGGCGGATCCAAGGTGTCCACCAAGCTGACGGTGCTGGAATCGCTCAGCGGGGTGGTGGATCAATTGATCGTCGGCGGCGGCATCGCCAACACTTTCCTCGCCGCGGCGGGGCACCCGGTGGGGGAATCCCTCTACGAGAAGGACATGCTGGATGAGGCGCGGCGCCTGATGGAAGCCGCCCGCGCCAAGGGCGGCGAGATCCCGCTGCCCCTGGACGTGGTCTGCGGTTCCCATTTCGGCGCCGACGCCAAGGCCGAGGTGCGGGCGCTGGACGAGGTGGGCGAGGGCGAAATGATCCTCGATGTGGGGCCGCGCACCGCCGCCAGTTACGCCGAGCTGCTGCGCCGGGCCGGCACCATCGTCTGGAACGGGCCGGTGGGCGTGTTCGAGTTCGATCAGTTCGCCGAAGGCACCCGCGCCATGGCCGAGGCCATCGCCGAGAGCGAGGCCTTTTCCATTGCCGGTGGCGGCGACACCCTGGCGGCGGTGGCGAAGTTCGGCGTGGCCGAGCGGATCTCCTACATCTCCACCGGTGGCGGCGCCTTTCTGGAGTTTCTGGAAGGCAAGACCCTGCCGGCGGTGGCGGTGCTGGAGGCGCGTGGCGCCTGAGGCGGCCACGGGCCAAACACACCCCCTGTAGGAGCCCCTTCTACAGGGGGCAGGTACATCGAAGCCATTTCATCGAAGGAGCAAGGATGCGTCGTCGCACCAAGATAGTCGCCACGCTGGGGCCGGCCAGCGCCGAACCGGGGGTGTTGCGGGAGATGCTGCGCGCCGGCCTGGACGTGGTGCGCCTCAACCTCTCCCACGGGGACCATGCCACCCACCGTCGACTCCTGGCGAGCGCCCGCGCCGCCGCCGCCGAGCTCGGAGTGTGTCTTGCGGTGATGCCGGATCTGCAGGGCCCCAAGATTCGCATCGAGGGCTTCAGGCGCGGCCCGGTGCGCCTCGCGGCTGGCGAGCCTTTCGCGTTGGACGTCGCGCTGGCGGCGGATGCGGGCGATGAACAGGTGGTGGGGGTCAGCTACAAGCAGCTGCCCGAGGACGTGGCGCCGGGCGACATCCTGCTGCTGGCCGATGGGCTGATTCGCCTGAAGGTGGCCCGGGTGCGGGGCAGCCGGGTGGAAACCACGGTGCTGGTGGGCGGTGAGTTGTCCGATGCCAAGGGCCTGAACCGTTTCGGGGGCGGTTTATCGGTGGCCGCGCTCACCGACAAGGACCGGGAGGATATCCGCTTCTGTGCCGAGATCGGGGCCGACTACATGGCCGTGTCCTTTCCCCGGGACGGGGCGGACATCGAGCAGGCCCGGCGCCTGCTGCGGGAGGCCGGCGGCGACGCGGGCATTGTCGCCAAGATCGAGCGCCGGGAGGCGCTGGACAATCTGGACGAGATCATGGAAATGGCCGACGCGGTCATGATCGCCCGGGGCGATCTGGCGGTGGAGATCGGCGACGAGGAACTGGCCGGGGTGCAGAAGGATCTGATGCGCCGCGCCCGTGCCCGGGACTGCGTGGTGATCACCGCCACGCAGATGATGCAATCCATGGTCAGCAGCCCCACCCCCACCCGCGCCGAGGTGCTGGACGTGGGCAATGCGGTGCTGGACGACACCGACGCGGTGATGCTCTCCGAGGAAACCGCGGTGGGGGCGCACCCGGCCCGGGTGCTGGAAGCCATGGCCCGGGTCTGCGCCGGCACGGAGCGCTACCAGCGCTTCGCCGCTCACCACGAGGACGCGACCAGTGGCTACCGCTATATGGATGAGGCCATCGCCAAGGCCTCCATAGACACGGCCAACCGCCTGGGGGCGCGGGCCATCGCCGCGCTGACCGAGTCCGGCGCCACGGCGCTGTGGATGTCGCGCATCGGCACCGAGCTGCCGATCTTCGCCTTTACTCGCCACGAGGCCACCCGTCGCAAGGTGGCGCTGTATCGTGGGGTGTACCCGCTGGCGCTGGATGTGGCCGAGGCGGACCATGCCCGGGTGAATCGGCAGGTGCTGGAGCGGCTGCGCGAGGAAGGCGTGCTCTCGCAGGGCGATTTGCTGGTGCTCAGCAAGGGGGATCTGGCCGGCGTGAAGGGCGGTACCAACACCATGAAGATCCTGCGCCTGGAAGAGCGCCCGGGGGAGGCGCCCTCCGCCTGACGCGAGCCCGGGCGCCCGATTGCAGCGCGGCCGTGTTTCCTGGGATTGGCCTTGGCCACGAATGTTGCAACGCCGGCATCATCCGCCGGGCTTCGCGGCCCGGGCCGCCTCCAGGGGTGGCCCGGGGGCATCAGCCGTACTTGGACAGCATCCTCGTCAGCTCGTTGAGCTTGTCCTTGGCCGCCGTCGGCAATTCCTCCCCCGGCGCCACCTCATGCTCGATGGCGCAGGCCATCATCTCGTAGAAGGCCTTGTTCAGCGCCTTGCGCGAGGCGGCGAGTTGCTGGGCCACCTGCTCGCAGGCCGCGTCCTCCTCGATCATGCGGCGTATGCCGCGGATCTGCCCCTCCACCCGGGCGAGACGGGCGAGCAGCGCCTTGCGCTGGGCCTGCTGTAGGGCGTGCATGTCACTGGCCATGTCGTCACCTCGTGTGAACCGCTAGAATGGCGCCCTTGTTCATCCGTTGCCGGTCAAGGACACCCATGAGTCACGCCCCCGAAGCCCTGTACGATTCCGAGCTCAAGAGCCTGCCCCTGCTGCACAAGGGCAAGGTGCGCGATGTCTACGCCATCGACGAGGAGCGCCTGCTGATCGTCACCAGCGACCGGCTTTCCGCCTTCGATGTGATACTCCCCGACCCCATTCCGGGCAAGGGCGCGGTGCTCACCGCCGTATCCAGCTTCTGGTTCGCGCGCACCGGCCATATCGTGCCGAACCAGCTGCTGGATGTGCCGCTGGAAGCGGTCATTCCCGACCCGGCAGAGGCCTCCCGGGTGGCCGGCCGTGCCATCGTCACCGTGCGGGCTCGCCCGCTGCCGATCGAAGCAGTGGCCCGAGGATACCTGATCGGCTCCGGCTGGAAGGACTATCAGGCCAGCGGCCGGGTCTGCGGCATCGAGCTGCCGCCGGGCCTGCGTCAGGCCCAGCGTCTGCCCGAGCCCCTTTTCACCCCCGCCACCAAGGCCGCGGTGGGGGATCACGACGAGAACATCAGCTTCGAGCAGGCCGCGCGGACCATCGGTGGCGAGCTGGCCGAACAGGTGCGCGAGCTCACCCTGCGTCTCTACGGCGAGGCGGTCGAGTACGCCGCCAGCCGCGGTATCATCATCGCCGACACCAAGTTCGAATTCGGCCTGGACAGGAACGACCGGCTGATCCTCATCGACGAGGCGCTGACCCCGGATTCCTCGCGCTTCTGGCCCGCCGATCAGTACCGGGAAGGGACTTCCCCGCCGAGCTTCGACAAGCAATACGTGCGCGATTACCTGGAGACCCTGGACTGGGACAAGACCGCGCCCGGCCCTCGCCTGCCCGCCGAGGTCATCGCTCACACCGCCGCCAAGTACCGCGAGGCGCAGCAGCGCCTGACCGGCGAATGAAGTCGGCCCCGCCCCGGCCAAGCCGGGGCTGCATCGCGATCAAAGCGCGTTGATCGGGATCTTCAGATAGCGCACTCCGTTGTCCTCGGCGGGCGGGAACTCGCCGGCGCGCATGTTCACCTGCACGGAAGGCAGCAGCAGGGTGGGCATGGCCAAGGTGGCGTCGCGCTCCTCGCGCATCGTCACGAACTCCGCCTCGCTCACCCCGTCATGCACGTGCACGTTGCCGGCCTGCTGCTCCGCCACGGTGGTCTCCCACGCGTATTCATCCCGCCCCGGCGCCTTGTAGTCGTGGCACAGGAAGAGGCGGGTATCCTCCGGCAGCTCCGTGAGCAGACGGCGAATGGAGCGGTACAGGGTGCTCGCGTCGCCGCCGGGGAAGTCCGCCCGCGCCGTGCCGTAATCGGGCATGAACAGGGTGTCGCCCACGAAGACCGCGTCGCCGATCACGTAGCTCAGGCAGGCCGGCGTGTGGCCGGGGGTATGCATCACCCGCGCCAGCAGACCGCCGATGTGGAAGCTGTCGCCCTCGGCGAACAGCCGGTCGAATTGCGAGCCGTCGTAGCGGAAGGCCGCCTCGGCGTTGAAGATCCTGCCGAAGATCTTCTGCACATCGCGGATATGCTCGCCGATGCCGGTCCTGCCGCCCAGATGCTCCTTGAGATACGGCGCGGCGGAGAGATGATCGGCATGGGCGTGGGTTTCCAGGATCCACTCGATGCGCAGATCCTGCGCGCGCACATGGTCGATGATCCGGTCAGCCGATGCGGTGTGGGTACGGCCGGATTTCGGGTCGTAGTCCAGCACTGAATCGATGATGGCCGCCTGCTGGCTGGCCGGGTCGCGGACCACGTAGGAGACCGTGTTGGTGGCCTCGTCGAAAAAGGACGCTACCTGCGGAATCATGATCTGCCTCCCTGCGCCTTGGCGCGTTCGAAGATCAGACTGTGAGCGAACATGCCCAGCAGCATGGCGCCGATAAAGCCATGGACCGGGGTCAGACCGCTCAACAGGGCGAGGATGCCGGGGCCGGGGCAGATGCCCGCCAGGCCCCAGCCAATACCGAAAATGGCCGCGCCGCCGATCAGCCGCCCGTCCAGGTCCTGGCGGGTGGGCAGCACGAAACGTTGCGCGCACCAGGGCCGGCCCAGGCGTTTCATCAGGCGAAAGCCGGGGATGGTCACGGCCAGAGCGCCGCCCATGACCAGCGCCAGGGTCGGATCCCACTGGCCTGCCACATCCAGAAAGCCGATGACCTTGGCCGGGTTCACCATGCCGGAGATCACCAGGCCCAGACCGAACAGGGCGCCGCTTGCGAGAGTCATCAGCCACTGCGCCATGGTTCAGCCTCCGATCAGGTGGCGGGTAATGAAGACGGTGAGGCCGGCGGTGACCATGAAGCTCACCGTGGCGACGATGGAGCGGGCCGACAAGCGACCGATGCCGCACACGCCGTGGCCGCTGGTGCAGCCGCTGCCAAGGCGCGCGCCGAAGCCCACCAGCAGGCCCGCGGCGATCATGCCCGGCCAGCCCGCCTGCAGGTCCACCGGCAGGGGGCGGTCGCTTGCCAGCAACCAGCCCAGCCCGCCGAGCAGCAGCCCGGCCACGAACAGCAGCCGCCAGAGCCGATCACCGCCTTGGGGCTTGAGCAGGCCGCCGACGATGCCGCTGATGCCCGCCACCCGGCCCGTGCCAAGAAACAGCAGCAGGCTGGCCAGACCGATCAGCAGGCCGCCGATCAAGCCGGAAACGGGCGTGAAGTTCTCCATGGGGCCTCCATGTTGCAGCGCAGGTAGTGCGGGTGGTGCCGCTGATCAGCTTATATACCCCCTGGGGTATGTCAAGGGCGGCCGCGCAGCTGGCGCACCGCCGCCTCGGTGCTCAGGAATATTCGCCCCGGCGCCAGTGCCTCCAGCAGTTCGCTGTGGCGCAAGCGGTCCATCACGGGGCCCTTCACCTCGGCCAGGTGCAGGGTGATGCCGGCCTCCTCAAGGCTCAGGCTCAGGCGCTCCAACGCCGCCAGGGCGCTGTGGTCTATGCTGTTGATCGCGCAGCAGATCAGCACCAGATCCCGCAGCGCCGGCTGCTCCGCCGCGGCGCGCGCCACCACGTCCTCCAGGTGCCCGCTGTTGGCGAAGTACAGGCTGCGGTCCACCCGCAGCAGCAGCAACTCCGGCCAGGTTTCCACCGTGTGGCGACAGACATTGCGGTAGTGCTCGGTGCCGGGCACGCGGCCCACCACGGCCAGATGCGGCCGGCTGGCACGGGCCTGGAATACGGCCAGCGAGAGCAGGGCGCCGCTGATCAGGCCCGCCTCCAGGTTCCAGGCCAGCGAGATCAGGAACGTGACCAGCCAGGTGGCGCCATCGGCCCGGTCATAGCGCCAGGCGCTACGCAGTGCGCGCCAATCCACCAACGGTGCCACCGCCACTACGATTACCGCCGCCAGCACGGACTTGGGCAGCCGTTCGAAAGCGGGGGTGAAGAACAGGGTGGCGAGCAGCACCAGGGCGGTGGTGATCAGGGTGGCGAGCTGGGTGCGGGCGCCGGCGGCGTAATTGACCATGGAGCGGCTGAAGCCGCCCGCCACTGGCATGGCCCCGCTCACTGCCGCCGCCGCATTGGCCGCGCCCAGGGCGAGCAGTTCCTGGTTTGCCGCCACCCGTTCCCGGCGCCGGTAGGCCAGCACCTTGGCCACGGAGATGCTCTCCACGTAGGCGATCAGCGCGATCAACAGCGCCGAGCCGAGCAGCGAGCCGGAGATTCCGCTACTCAGAAAGGCCAGGCTGGCGCTGGGGAGCCCGGCGGGAATGGCGCCTACCACGGCGACACCTTTCTCGGCGAGCCCCAGCGCTGCCACCAGGGCGATGCTGGCGAACACCAGCGCCAAGGGGGCGGCGCGGCTGAGCAAGCCGGCGGTGGCGGCAGCGAGTCCCAGCCGCCGCAGCAGCGCCGGGAAGCCGGCGCGCAGGAACGCCAGCAGCGCCACACCGCCAAGGCCCAGTGCGGTGGTGGCCGGGTGCCACAGGGGCAGCGAAGCAAGCAGGGCAGGGGCCTGCTGCCAGAAGAGCCCCGCCTTGGGCGCGGGTATTCCCAGCAGGGCCCCTGCCTGGCTGAAAATGATCAGCACCGCGGCGGCGCTGGTGAAGCCGGAGAGCACCGGGTGACTGAGAAAATCCACCAGCCGTCCCAGCCGTAGCGCGCCCATCAGCAGCAGCAGGGCGCCGCTCAGCGCCGCCAGCATCAGTGCCTGATCCAGCCAGGCCTGACTGCCGGGCTCCAGCCCCGTGCCGCGCAGCGCCTCCGCCACCAGCAGCGCCGCCACCGAGACCGGGCCCACCGCGAGGGTGCGGCTGGTGCCCAGCAGGGCATAGATGGCCGGGGGAATGATACTGGCGTACAGCCCCACCTGGGGCGGCAGGCCGGCCAGCAGGGCGTAGGCCAGGCCCTGGGGAATCAGCAGGGCGGCGGTGATGACGCCGGCGCTCAGGTCGTGCCCCAGGTCGGCCCGGCGATAGGCGCGGCCCCAGCCCAGCGCGGGAACCAGCCGTGACAGCAAGGTTGGTGAGCGCATGCACGTGTCTCTGTTGGAGGTTGACCGGCCCGGCTTAGCCCGGTGGGAGTGGCATACCCCCGGTAGTATCTAACTAGCCTAACAGCCCGCCCTGGCATTGCCAGGATTGCGGCGAAGCCGGTGATCGGCGATGGTTTGGCGGATGAAAATCTTCTTCAAGGCGCATATGGGCAAGCTCACCGGCTTTCTGCTCGGCCTGGTGCTGGGTAATGTCGGGTGGGCGCTGGCGTGCCTGCTGCCCGGCGCGCTGCTCGACCGGCGCCTGGCCTTGGAGCGCTGCCTGGGACTCGCCTGGCGAGGCTGTGGCATGTCGCGGCGCGACCAGTTCTTTCATGGCGCGTTGTTCGTCACCGCCGGGCATCTGGCCAAGGCCGATGGGCGGGTCAGCCCGGCGGAGATTCGTGCCGCGGAGGCGCTGATGGCCGAACTGGGCCTGAAAGGGGAGCGCCGCCGCCGGGCAATCGCCCTGTTCAATGCCGGCAAGGCGGGTCGCGGCCCCTGGCGGCGGCTGCTGCGCCGCTTTGCCCGCGCGGCGGATCGACGTATGGAGCGGCGCGAGCGGCTGCTGGGCTATCTGCTGCGGGTGGCTTTCGCCGATGGCGCCCCGGTGCCCGCCGCGGACCGGGTACTGGGGGAGGTGGCCAATCGTCTGGACATCAGTCGCATGCGCATGGACGATCTGCGTCGCCGGCGGCGCCACCACCAGGAGCGCGAGCGCCACCAATCCCGTTCGGTGCGGCCCACGCTGAACGGTGCCTACCGCCTGCTGGACGTCCCCGAGACGGCCGACGAGGCCGCCATCCGCCGCGCTTACCGCCGGGCCGTCAGCCGCCACCACCCCGACCGGGCCCAGGCCCGGGGGCTGGGGGAGCAAGCGGTGCGCGAGGCGACCCGGCGCACCCATGAGATCCGCCAGGCCTACGAGGAGATCCGCCGCGTCCGAGGTTTCTGAGCGCTACCCTCGGCTGCAAAAGCGCGAGCCATGCGGTAAAGTCCGGCGGCATCCACAGCCTCCCGGGAGCGCGCACGCACATGGCTGACTACAAGATCGCCCCTTCCATACTCTCCGCCGACTTCGCCCGTCTGGGCGAGGAAGTGGACACGGTGCTCGCCGCCGGCGCGGACATCGTCCACTTCGATGTCATGGACAACCATTATGTGCCTAACCTCACCATCGGCCCCATGGTCTGCCAGGCGCTGCGCAAGCATGGGGTGACGGCGGAGATCGACGTGCACCTGATGGTCAAGCCGGTGGACCGGATCATCCCCGACTTCGCCGCCGCCGGGGCGAGCTACATCACCTTCCACCCCGAGGCCAGCGAACACGTGGATCGGACCCTGCAGCTGATTCGCGATCAGGGCTGCAAATCCGGTTTGGTCTTCAATCCGGCCACCCCGCTGGATTACCTGCGCTACGTGATGGACAAGGTGGACATGATCCTGCTGATGTCGGTCAACCCCGGCTTCGGCGGCCAGACCTTCATCCCCGCCACCCTGGACAAGCTGCGCGAGGCCCGCGCGCTGATCGACGCCAGTGGCCGGGACATCCGCCTGGAGGTGGACGGGGGCGTCAAGACCGAGAACATCCGCGCCGTGGCCGAGGCCGGTGCCGACACCTTCGTCGCCGGCTCGGCGATCTTCGGCCAGAGCGACTACCGGGCGGTGATCGACGCCATGCGGGCGGAGCTCGCCCAAGTCCGCCGATGAGCCGGGTCATGGCGGCGCCCAGCGGTGACATCCGTGCGGTACTGTTCGATCTGGACGGCACTCTGGTGGACAGTGCCCCGGACCTGGCCCATGCCCTGGATCTGACCCTGGTCGAGCAAGGGCTGCCGCCGGCCGGCCCCGAGCGGGCCAGCCACTGGGTGGGCAATGGCTCACGGCGGCTGGTGGCCCGTGCGCTCACCGGCGAGATGTGGGCCGACCCGGCCGACACCGCGCACTGGGACCATGTGCTGGAGCGCTTCTTCCACCACTACGGCGAGCACATGCTGGAGCGCACCCGGCCCTACCCCGGGGTGCCCGAGACCCTGGCGGCGCTGCGCGAGGCGGGCCTGCGGCTGGCCGTGGTGACCAACAAACCTTCGCGTTTCGTGGCTCCCTTGCTGGAAGGCCTGGAGCTTGGGCCCTTCGAGCTGCTGCTCGGCGGCGACAGCCTGCCGGAGAAGAAACCCCACCCCCTGCCGCTGCTGCACGCAGCCCGGCAACTGGGCGTGGAGCCCGCGCAGACCCTGATGGTGGGGGACTCGCTGAACGATGTGGAGGCGGCCCAGGCCGCCGGCATGGGGATTATTTGCGTCCCTTATGGTTATAATCACGGCCAGGACATACGCGCCGCCGGCGCGGATGCCGTCCTCGAACACTTCGCGCAACTGAACAATTATCTGAGCATCACGGCCTGAGCATGGACCGCGCACTACTGGCAGAACTGCACACCACCGGACGATGGCGAGGCGGGCACAACGACGCCTGATCCTTGCCGTTATCCAGTGAGTGAGCACCATGCACGCAGACCAGTTTGAGCGCCTGAGCGCCCAGGGCTTCAATCGCATTCCCTTGATCCGCGAGATCCTCGCCGATCTCGAAACCCCGCTGAGCACCTATCTCAAGCTCGCCCAAGGGCCCTATTCCTTCCTCTTCGAATCCGTGCAGGGCGGCGAGAAATGGGGCCGCTACTCCATCATCGGCCTGCCCGCCCGCACCCGCCTGGAAGTGTGCGGCGAGCGCATCCAGGTGATTCACGACCAGGCCGTCATCGAGACCGCCCAGACCGCGGATCCGCTGGCCTGGATCGAGGCCTACCAGCAGCGCATTCGCGCCGCCCGCCCGCCGGGCTTTCCGCAGATGCCGCGCTTTCTCGGCGGCCTGGCCGGTTACTTCGGCTACGACACCGTGCGCTACATAGAGCCGCGCCTGAAGCGCTGCCCCAACCCGGACGAGCTGGGTGTGCCGGACATGCTCTTCATGGTCAGCGACGAGGTGCTGGTCTTCGACAACCTGGCCGGGCGTCTCTACCTGGTGGTGCACGTGGACCCGGCCGAGGAGGGCGCCTACGGCCGCGGCGAGGCCCGCCTGGATGAATTGGTGAATCAACTGCGCAACGCCCGCAGCGCCTACCCTGTGCCCCGTGCGCCGCGGGAACTGTGCGAGGACGACTTCCGCTCCAACTTCGAGCAGGCCGGCTTCGAGGAGGCGGTGGAGCGGATCAAGCGCTACGTCATCGACGGCGATGTGATGCAGGTGGTGCCCTCCCAGCGCATGAGCGCCCCCTACAGCGCCCCGCCGCTGGATCTCTACCGCGCCCTGCGCTGCACCAACCCCTCGCCCTATATGTACTTTCTGGACCTGGGCGATTTCCAGGTGGCGGGCTCCTCGCCGGAGATCCTCGCCCGGCTGGAGGACGACGAAATCACCGTGCGTCCCATTGCCGGCACCCGCAGGCGCGGTCATACCGCGGAAGAGGACCGGGCACTGGAGCAGGAACTGCTCAACGACCCCAAGGAAATCGCCGAGCACCTGATGCTCATCGATCTGGGCCGCAACGATATCGGCCGGGTGAGCGAAGTGGGCAGCGTACAGCTCACCGAGCGGATGGTGGTGGAGCGCTACTCCCACGTAATGCACATCGTCTCCAACGTCACCGGCAAGCTCAAGCCCGGCCTCGGGCCCATGGACGTGCTGCGGGCCACCTTCCCCGCCGGCACCGTCAGCGGCGCGCCGAAGATCCGTGCCATGGAGGTCATCGACGAGGTGGAGCCGGTCAAGCGCGGTGTCTACGCCGGCGCGGTGGGGTATTTGTCCTGGTCCGGCAATATGGACACCGCCATCGCCATCCGCACCGCCGTGATCAAGGACGGCCAGGTGCACGTGCAGGCGGGCGCGGGGGTGGTGGCCGACTCGGTGCCGCGGCTGGAGTGGAAGGAGACGCTGAACAAGGGGCGTGCCCTGTTCCGCGCCGTGGCCATGGCCGAGCGCGGCCTCGACAATCGCGAGGGGGCCTGAGCCATGCGCCTGCTGATGATCGACAACTACGATTCCTTCACCTACAACCTGGTGCAGTACTTCGGCGAGCTGGGCGCGGAGGTGGTGGTCCACCGCAACGACGAGATCACCTTGGCGCAGATCGAGCAGCTGGCGCCGGAGCGGCTGGTCATCTCCCCCGGCCCCTGTACGCCCAACGAGGCGGGCCTGTCGCTGGCGGCGGTGCGCCATTTCGCCGGCCAACTGCCGATTCTGGGTGTGTGCCTGGGGCACCAGACCATCGGCCAGGTCTTCGGCGGCCGGGTGGTGCACGCCGGTCAGGTGATGCACGGCAAGACCTCGCCGGTGCATCATCAGGACCGCGGCGTGTTCCGCGGCCTGCCCAACCCGCTCACCGCCACCCGATACCATTCCCTGGTGGTCGAACAGGCGAGCCTGCCCGACTGTCTGGAGGTGACGGCCTGGACCGAGCGCGAGGGCGGCGGCCTGGACGAAATCATGGGCCTGCGCCACCGGGAGCTGGACGTGGAGGGCGTGCAGTTCCACCCGGAGAGCATCCTCACCGAGGCGGGGCACGCCCTGCTGAAGAACTTCCTCAACAGGGGTTAGCGCGATGGATATACAGACGGCCATACGCACGGTCACCGAAGGCCGCAGCCTGGACCAGGAGGACATGGGCACGGTGATGCGGGCCATCATGACCGGGGAGTGCACCCCAGCGCAGATCGGCGGCTTTCTCATCGGCCTGCGCATGAAGGGCGAGACGGTGGACGAGATCGCCGCCGCCGCCCGGGTGATGCGCGAACTGGCCAGCGCCGTGGAGGTGAGCAAGCAGCATCTGCTGGACACCTGCGGCACCGGTGGTGACTCCCGCGGCACCTTCAACGTCTCCACCGCCACCGCCTTCGTCGCGGCGGCGGCCGGCGCCAAGGTGGCCAAGCACGGCAACCGCTCCGTCTCCAGCCGCTCCGGCAGCGCCGATGTGCTGGAGGCCGCCGGGGTGAACCTGGACCTCACCCCCGAGCAGGTGGCCCAGGCCATCGAAGAGGTGGGGGTGGGCTTTTTGTTCGCGCCGCGCCATCACGGCGCCATGCGTCACGCCGTGGGCCCGCGCCGGGAAATGGCGGTGCGGACCATCTTCAACCTGCTCGGCCCCATCACCAACCCGGCCGGCGCCCCGCACCAGTTGCTGGGCGTGTTCGACGGCCGCTGGGTGCGCCCGGTGGCCGAGGTGCTGCGCGAATTGGGCAGTCGCCGGGTGCTGGTGGTGCACTCCGATGATGGCCTGGACGAGATCAGCATAGGCGCGGCGACCTCCGTGGCCGAGCTGGATCAGGGCGAGGTACGTGAATACCGCATCGCGCCGGAGGATTTCGGCATGGAGCGAGCTGATCTGGATACCGTGCGGGTGCATAGCGCCGAGGAGAGTCTGGCGATGATCCGCGATGTCTACCAGGGCGAGCCCGGCCCGGCCTACGACATGGTGGCGCTCAATGCCGGGGCCGCCATCTATGCCGCCGAGCGGGCCGACAGCCTGTCCCATGGGGTGGAGCGCGCCCGGGAGTTGCTCGATGATGGCAGTGCGGGGCGCAAGCTCGCCGAATACGCGGACTTTACCCGCCGTCTCAATCCTTCCGTTTGAGGAGCGCGAAGATGCTGCCCGATACCCCCAATGTGCTGAAGAAGATCCTCGATCGCAAGGCCGAGGAAGTCGCCGAACGCTCCAGCGTGCTGTCGCGGGAGGCCCTGATGCGCCAGATGGCCGAGCAGGCGCCGCCGTTGCGCGGTTTCCGCAGCGCCCTGCAGCGGCGGATCGAGGCCGGCGCTCCGGCGGTGATCGCCGAGGTGAAAAAGGCTTCGCCGAGCAAGGGCCTGCTGCGCGAGGATTTTGACCCGGCCGAGATCGCTCGCAGCTACGAGCGCGGGGGCGCGGCCTGCCTGTCGGTGCTCACCGATGAGGATTTTTTCCAGGGCGCGGATGCCTACCTGCAGCAGGCCCGGGCCGCCTGCACGCTGCCCGTGCTGCGCAAGGACTTCGTGATCGATACCTACCAGATCTACGAGGCCCGCATGCTGGGGGCGGATTGTATTCTGCTGATCGTCGCCGCTCTGGGTGATGCGCTGTTGAAGGAGCTGTACGACTGTGCCCGCGGCATTGGGCTGGATGTGTTGGTGGAGGTGCACGACGCGGAGGAGTTGCAGCGGGCGCTGGCGCTGGAGCCGGAGCTGCTGGGGATCAACAACCGGGATCTGCGCAACTTCCACACGGATATCGACACCACCCTGAGGCTGAAGAGTCGGGTGCCGGCGCATAGCCTGCTGGTGACCGAGAGCGGCATAGCCACCGCGGAGGAGGTGGCCATGATGCGAGAAGCCGGGGTGCACGGCTTCCTGGTGGGGGAGAGCTTCATGGTGGCGCCGGAACCTGGGGAGCGGCTGCGGCAGTTGTTTTTTGCGGGGGGGTAAACCGCGGAGGTTCTTTAACCACAGAGACACAGAGGACACAGAGTTTCACAGAGGGGAGAGGGGTCGCGACAAAGGCTGGAGGGACGAGGAAACACGCAAGGTTTCATCATGTACCGTGCGCCCTTGTGGTTAGCCTGTTCTTCTTCCCGCTTTCCTCTGTGCCTCTTTGGTTAACAGCCCTTGCGGTTGAAACGTCCGGGCTGGGGGGATTCGTGCCCGGGGGCTGCTCCTACCGGGTGTTGAACACCACAATGGTCTTGCCCGCCACCGAGATGAGTTCCTGCTCCTCCAGATCCTTCAGCACGCGCCCCACCATCTCCCGCGAACACCCCACAATGCGGCCCAGCTCCTGCCGGGTGATGCGGATCTGCATCCCGTCGGGGTGAGTCATGGCGTCGGGCTCCTTTGTCAGGTCCAGCAGGGTGCGGGCGATGCGGCCGGTGACATCCAGGAAGGCCAGGTCGCCGACCTTGCGGCTGGTCTTGCGCAAGCGGTCGGCCAGCTGGGCGATTACCGGGAACATGATGTCGGGGTCTGATTTCATCAGCTGGCGAAAGCGGGCGTAGCTGATCTCGGCCAGCTCGCAGTGTGTGCGGGTGCGCACCCAGGCGCTGCGCTCGCTGCTGGAGCCGAACAGGCCCATCTCGCCGAAGAAGGCGCCGGCGTTGAGGTAGGTGAGGACGATCTCGTGACCGTTCTCGTCCTCCATCAGCACGCTCACCGAGCCCTCGATGATGTAGTAAAGGGCATCGGATTGGTCGCCCGCGTAAATGATGCCGGTTTTCGGCGGATAGCGCCGCCGGTGGCAGTGGGCGAGCAGATTGTCTATGGAGGTGTTGCCACCCGCCTGTCCCGAGGGCTGTAGCATGCTTGAATCCTTGTGTTTGCCGATCGCGGCCTTGCCGCGGGGCGCGCAGCCGTCCGGCATGCCTGTTCACTGGGGCGAAGCCTACACCCAAAGGGGGTGCGTTTCACCTCATGGTACGCGCATCGGCCACTCGTTATACTCGTTCGGAAATCTGGGGGCCCCGCCCGGTTCAAGCAAGCCGGCCGACCCCCTTTTGTTTTTCCAGGGGGCACGGAGGTGGCGATGCGCGCAACGGTGAAGTGGCTGGACAATGTGGCCTTCGAGGGCACCGCGGGCAGTGGCCACAAGGTACTCATGGACGGCCCACCGGATGCCGGTGGTCAGGACCGGGGCGTGCGGCCCATGGAAATGCTGCTGCTCGGCCTGGGTGGGTGCACGGCCTTCGACGTGGTGTTCATCCTCCAGCGCGGCCGCCATCCGGTGAGCGACTGCGTGGTGGAGATCGAGGCGGCCCGCGCCGAACAAGCGCCCAAGGTCTTCACCCGGATTCATCTGCACTACAAGGTCAGCGGCGAGGGCCTCAGCGAGGCGGCGGTGAAGCGGGCGGTGGAATTGTCCGCCGAGAAGTACTGCTCCGCCTCGCTGATGCTGGCCAAGGCTGCCGATCTGACCCACAGCTACGAGCTGGTTTGAGGGGCCTGCCCGTCGGGGCGGTCGCGGTTTGATGTCGGGGGTTTCGCCCCCGGCCCGCGGGTGGTCGACCGAGGGCCGGCGGGCTGGAACCGTCGGCCAATTCGTGCATAATTGCGCGCCTCGCCGGGTCGCCGACCCCGAGCTCAACCCGTTGCATGGAGGCCCGCCAGTTGCAACAGTCCAAGCTCAAGCTCCACGGCTTCAACAATCTGACCAAGTCGCTGAGCTTCAACATCTATGATGTCTGTTACGCCAAGAACGCGGAGCAGCGCCACGCGTACATCTCGTACATCGACGAGGTCTACAACGCCGAGCGCCTGACCCAGATTCTCACCCAGGTGGCGGACATCATCGGCGCCAACATTCTCAACATCGCCCGCCAGGACTACGAGCCCCAGGGCGCGAGCGTGACCATGCTGATCGCCGAGGAAGAGGTGCTGGACAGCGACCGGGTGGAGGACGAGCCGGCGCCCGGGCCCTTGCCCGACACCGTGTTGGCGCACCTGGACAAGAGCCATATCACCGTGCACACCTATCCGGAGAGTCATCCGGACCATGGCGTGAGCACCTTCCGGGCGGATATCGACGTCTCCACCTGCGGCGTCATCTCACCGCTGACGGCGCTGAACTACCTGATTCACTCCTTCGATTCCGACATCGTCACCATGGACTACCGGGTGCGCGGCTTCACCCGTGACGTGGAAGGGCGCAAGCACTTCATCGATCACGAGATCAACTCGATTCAGAACTACCTGAGCGAGGACACCAAGCAGCGCTACCAGATGATCGACGTGAACGTCTACCAGGAGCATCTGTTCCACACCAAGATGATGCTGAAGGACCTGGACCTGGACAATTACCTGTTCGGGGAGTCCTCGGAGAGCTTCGGTCTGGAGGAGAAGGAGGAGATCCGACGCCACCTGCGCCGGGAGATGTTCGAGATCTTCTACGGGCGCAACATGGAGCCCGATCAGGAAGTCTGATCGGGCAGCCGCCGACCCTTTCTCACAGGTAATAGGTCGTGCCGGTCATCACGCGGGAAGCGAGGCCCATGGCCCGCGTCACCGGCGCCGGCAGAGTCGCGGCGCCGGCGCTCACCGCCTGGCCGGCGTGGCGAGCCTCGTCCTCTTTCATCTGCTCCACCACGGCACGGCTGCGCCGGTCCGCTTCGGGCAGGCGCGCCAGGTGCCCCTCCAGGTGGCGCACCACCTGTCGCTCGGTCTCCGCCAGAAAACCCAGGCTCCATTTGTCGCCCACCAGCCCGGCGCCCGCCCCCAGCGCCAGGGAGCCGATGTAGAAGAACGGATTGAGCCGGCTGACCCGGCCATCCAGCTGGCGGATGCGTTGCTCGCACCAGTCCAGGTGGTCGTTCTCCTCCGTCGCCGCCTCGGTCATCGCCTCGCGCACGGCCTGGCTGCGGGCCGTGAGCGCCTGGCCCTGGTACAGCGCCTGGGCGCAGACCTCGCCGCTGTGGTTCACCCGCATCAAGCGCATGGCGTCCCGGCGCTGCGCCTCGCTCAGTGTCTCGGCCTCGGTGAACTGCTGCGCCGGATTGCTCCGCCCCGTGCCCTGCGGCGCGCCGAACACAGTGCGCAGCGCCTGGTCCAGATGCAGCAGAAAGCGATCGGCGGGACTGTAGTGGCGGCTGGTCATGGTTGGGGGCTCCCGGTTGGCGCGTTTGGCCTTCTATTCTAGGGTCATCGCCCACCTGCGGTGAAGCGACGCCCAGCGTTCCGCGCGGTGTTGCGCCGCAGCACCTTCGGCGGGCCCGCCCTGTAGCCAAAAAGTAAACATGAACCGCTTGACATGTGCGGTCGCAACATAGAATAATGGCCTCGTGCTTCGGGGAGACCAAAAGTTTCCCTGACACATCTCCTCCATCCTCCTTTGGTGTTATATTCAGCGCGGTTTCCCAAACCGCGCTTTTTTTTTGGGAAGAGACCCACGGGGTCTTCCTGGTAGTGCACCGCGCGGATGGGTTGTATGTGCCGAATCGATTAGGTACTATTCCGGCCCTTCTTACGGGGGCGACAGCTTCGGAGACAGGTTAGATGAAGACCTTCAGCGCCAAACCGGCCGAGGTACAGCGAGACTGGTACCTGGTCGATGCCACGGACAAGACCCTGGGTCGGCTTTCCACCGAGATTGCCCGGCGTCTGCGCGGCAAGCACAAGGCCGAGTACACCCCGCATGTGGATACCGGTGACTATATCGTCGTGGTCAACGCCGAGAAGGTGAAGGTCACCGGTCGCAAGACCAGCGACAAGATGTATTACCACCACACCGGTTATGTCGGTAACATGAAGAGCATCAGCTTCGAGAAGCTGATCGACAAGGCCCCCGAGCGCGTCCTCGAGACCGCCGTGAAGGGCATGTTGCCGAAGAACAAACTCGGTCGGGCAATGTTCAAGAAGCTCAAGGTGTACGCAGGCGGGCAGCATCAGCATGCCGCGCAGCAGCCCAAGCCTCTTGAGATTGAAGCCTAAGATCCAATCAGACGGGCAGCGGACTGATCATGGCAGAGCAAAACTACGGTACCGGTCGACGCAAGACTTCCGCGGCGCGGGTGTTCTTGAAAGCCGGCAGCGGCAATATTACGGTTAATGGCCGTACCCTGGAACAGTACTTCGGTCGCGAGACCGCTCGAATGGTGGTTCGCCAGCCCCTGGAGCTGGTGGACGCGGTCGAGCGTTTCGATATCAAGATCACCGTCAGCGGCGGCGGCACCACCGGCCAGGCCGGTGCCATTCGCCACGGTATCACCCGTGCGCTGATGGACTATGACGAAGAGCTGCGCGGTACCCTGCGCAAGGCCGGCTTCGTGACCCGTGACGCTCGCGCCGTCGAGCGCAAGAAAGTGGGTCTGCACAAAGCCCGCCGCGCCACGCAGTTCTCGAAGCGTTAAAGCGCTTCACGGTTCGCTTGGGGGATCGTCTAGCGGCAGGACTACGGACTCTGACTCCGTCAACCTAGGTTCGAATCCTAGTCCCCCAGCCAACATGAAGAAGGGGTTACGCGAAAGCGTAACCCCTTCTTTTTGTCTGGGTGTATGCGGGGAGGGCCAGCTGGCGCCGGTTAGGCGCATTGGCCTGGGCGCCCCCGCACCGGGGCATGGAGACCTCGGCGCCGCGGCAGGCTTTGCGGGAGCGGGGCTGCCAGATCGCTGGCCGCACTACCGGGCCGGCCAGAGCCCGGTCGGGCGTGCTGTGAGCGGCGAGATTTATCTGCCGCTGCGATCGCGGACTACTTGCGGAACAGCCAGAGCAGCAGTGTCACCACCAGGCTGATCAGGATCGACGTGGTGAGGGGGAAGTAGAAGCCGAGGCCTTCCCGGCGTACGGCGATATCACCGGGCAGGCGCCCCAGTCCGAGTTTGCTCAGCCAGGGCCAGAGCGGGCCGGCGACGAGCAGCGCCAGCCCGGCGATGATCAGCCACTTTTGCAGGTTCATTGTGCCGTGAGCTTGCGCACCCCCTGCTCGCCGCCCAGCAGCAGCACATCGGCGCCGCGCAGCGCGAACAAGCCGTTGGTCACCACCCCGGGGATGTTGTTGATCGCCTGCTCGAGCTTGATCGGCTCCTTGATGCTCAGGCCCCGCACATCCAGGATGATATTGCCGTTGTCGGTGGTGAAACCCTCGCGCAATTGCGGCCGCCCACCCAGCTTCACCAGCTGCCGGGCCACCAGGCTGCGGGCCATGGGGATGACTTCCACCGGCAGGGGGAATTCACCGAGGATATCCACCTGCTTGGATTCATCGGCGATACATACGAAGGTGTCGGCCACCGCGGCGACGATCTTCTCGCGGGTGAGCGCGCCGCCGCCGCCCTTGATCAGTTGCAGAAAACGGTTGGCCTCATCGGCGCCATCCACGTACAGCGGCACCCGGTCGGCGGCGTTCAGGTCCAGCACCTGGATACCATGGCCCTTGAGTCGCGCGGTGGAGGCCTCGGAGCTGGACACGGCGCCGGCGATGCGATGCCGCATCCCCGCCAGCGCATCGATGAAGTAATTCACCGTGGAGCCCGTGCCCACCCCGACGATGCTGTCCTCGCGGACGTATTCCAGCGCCGCCTCGGCGGCCGCCTGTTTGGCCTGATCCTGGGTCATGCTCGCTCCTGCTGTGAATGGCTGTGGCCAATGATAGGGGTTAGGGAGACGCTCTTCTATTCCCTGGAGCCGTACTTTATAAGCCCGGAGCCATTCCTTACACTGTTCGCGCACTCCCATAAGGCAGATACATGACCAAGCCTTACCTGCAGAAGATACTCACCGCCTGCGTCTACGACGTGGCCGAAGAAACCCCGCTGGATCCGGCGCCGGCGCTGAGCGAGCGACTGGGTAATCGCGTGTTCTTGAAGCGCGAGGACCTGCAACCGGTGTTCTCGTTCAAGATCCGCGGTGCCTACAACAAGATCGCCCAACTCGGCGCCGAGCAGCTGGAGCGGGGCGTGATCAGCGCCTCCGCCGGCAACCATGCCCAGGGCGTGGCGCTTTCCGCGTCGCGGCTGGGGGTCAAGGCCATCATCGTCATGCCCCGCACCACGCCGCAGATCAAGGTGGACGCGGTGCGTCGTCGGGGCGGCCGGGTGGTGTTGCACGGCGACAGTTACGACGAGGCCTCCGCCCACGCCCAGCGCCTGGTGGTGGAGAAGGGCATGACCTACATCCCGCCCTACGACGATCCGGACGTGATCGCCGGCCAGGGGACGGTGGGCATGGAAATCCTGCGCCAGCATCAGCGGGACGCGCATGCCGTGTTCGTGCCCGTGGGCGGCGGCGGGCTGATCGCCGGGGTGGCGGCCTACCTCAAGCAGCTGCGCCCGGAGATTCGCATCATCGGCGTGGAGCCGGAGGATGCCCCCACCCTGCATGCGGCCATGAAGGCAGGGCGCCGGGTGACCCTGGAACAGGTGGGACTGTTCGCCGACGGGGTGGCGGTGCGCCAGATCGGCAAGGAGCCCTTCCGCATCGCCCGCAAACTGGTGGACGAGGTGGTGCTGGTGAGCACCGACGAGATCTGTGCCGCCATCAAGGACATCTTCGACGATACCCGCTCCATCATGGAGCCGGCCGGTGCCCTGGCCGTGGCGGGGATGAAGAAATACGTGGAGCGCGAGGGCCTCGCCGGCGAAAACCTCATCGCCATCAATAGTGGCGCCAACATGAATTTCGGCCGTCTCGCCCACGTGGCCGAGCGGGCCGAGGTGGGCGAGCACCGGGAAGCCGTGCTGGCCGTGACCATCCCCGAGCGCCCGGGCAGTTTCCGTCAGTTGTGTCGCACACTCGGCAAGCGGGGGGTGACGGAATTCAATTACCGCTACGCCGACCCCAGCAGCGCCCATGTCTTTGCCGGCATCGCCCTCAGCGACGGTGCCGAGGAGCGCGCCGCGCTGGTGGCGGAGCTGCGCGAGCAGGGCTACCCGGTGCTGGATCTCACCGAGGACGAGATGGCCAAGGTGCACGTGCGCCACATGGTGGGCGGGCGCGGCAACAAGGTGCCCGATGAGATCGTCTTCCGCTTCGAGTTCCCCGAGCGCCCCGGCGCGCTGCTCAGCTTCCTCACCCGCCTGGGCACCCGCTGGAACATCTCCATGTTCCATTACCGCAGTCACGGCGCGGCCTACGGGCGGGTGCTGGTGGGCATACAGGTGCCGAAGGTGCAGCGGGATCGTTTCGATCAGTTCCTCGACAAACTGGGCTACGGCCACGCGGAGGAAACCTTCAATGAAGCCTACCGCCTGTTCCTGAGTTGAGCCTGGCCATGCGTGGGCTGCTCTTTCTTGTGACGCTGCTGCTGTGCGCCGGCCAGGCCGGGGCGGCGGTGGTGCTGATGTACCACCGCTTCGGTGAGGACGAGCTGCCCGCCACCAACATCCGCCTGGCGCAGTTCGAGCAGCAGCTGGAGTACATCGCCTCGGCGGGCTATCGGGTCTGGCCGCTGGCCCGTATCGCCGAGCACCTGCGGGAGGGGCGCGAGTTGCCGGACCGGGTGCTGGCCATCACCGTGGATGACGCCTACGCCTCGGTCTATCACGAAGCCTTCCCGCGGTTGCGCTCCCGGGGCTGGCCTTTCACGGTCTTCGTCAGCACCGATCCGGTGGATCAGGGGCTGCGGGGCTACATGAGCTGGCCCCAGTTGCGCGAGTTGCACGAGGCGGGCGTGGCGCTGGCCAATCACAGCGCCAGCCACGCGCACCTGGTGCGGCGTCTGGCGGGCGAGTCCGAGCCGGATTGGCGCGCACGAGTACAGGCCGATATTCAGCGGGCCGAGCGCCGACTTCGGGAAGAGCTCGGGCCGCGGGTGAATGGCGCACGGCTTTTCGCTTACCCCTACGGGGACTACGACCGGCCCCTGGCCGAGTGGCTGGCGGCGCGCGGTTACCTCGCCTTCGGCCAGCATTCCGGCGCCCTGGGTTTGCGCAGTGACCCACGAGCCCTGCCCCGGTACCCCATCGCCGAAGCCTATGCCGATCCCGACGAATTCGCCCTGAAGCTCGCCAGCCGGCCGCTGCCGCTGCGAGCGGTCCATCCCTGGAACCCCTTGCTGGGTGAGGCTGGCGAGGCGCCGGTGCTGGAACTGCGCCTGGACGCGCCGGTATCGGGTCTGAGTTGTTACTACCGGGGCGAGCGCCTGCGCCTGCAAGGGGCCGAGGGGCGGCGGGTTCGGGTCATGGGGCCGGCGCGCCTGCCGCCGGGGCGCAGCCGTTACAACTGCACCGCGCCCGCCGGCGAGGGGCGCTGGTACTGGTACAGCCACCCCTGGTTGGTGCCGGGCGGCTGGGACTGAACCATCACGCGGGCTAGCGCCCGGGGGCCAGCGCCAGGCTGCCCAGACGGTGCAGCCGATTGCCGCGGATCATCGCCTGAATCTCCGCCACATAGGCCTCGCCACGCTCGGAGTAGCGCAGCAGGCCCCGGGCGAGCACCAGCGCGTCCGGCTCTTCGCCACGGGCGCGCATCTGCGCGCGCAGCGCGCGCAGCTCCCGGTAGGCCCCGCCGCTGTTGAGGTTGTGCATGTAGCCGCGCACCGAAGCGCGCAGATCCGGGAAGACCCGCACCAGGTGCGTCTTGCCCGCGGCCCGCTGGCGCGGCACGAGTCCCTGACTTTGGTCCCAGGTCCATTCCCCGAAGAGGTTGTTCGCCTCCCGGGCGAAACGCGAGGTGCCCCAGCCGCTCTCGTTGGCGGCCTGGGCCAGCACCAGTGCCACCGGCACCTGGTCCACCCGGCGCAGCAAGGCGTCCAGCGACGGGGGGCGCCCCTCGCCCGTGCCGCCGACACCATAACGGCTGGCCAGGCGTCGCAGGCGTGTCGCCTCCTGTTCATCGAGCGGCCCGCCGCGACGTTTCAGAGCGACCAGCCAGCGCCGCTGCTGCGCAAGGCGTTCGTTCTCCGCCAGCGCCAGTGGTAGCAGGGCGCGGAAGAACAGGCTCTTCTTCAGCGCTACCGGCTGCGCTCCCAGCCCCCGGGGAAGGCGCTCCAGCGCCAGGCGCGGCACCGCGCCGGCGGGGGGCCACTGATAGTCCAGTGCGGCGTAGTGCTCACCCAGCTCCCGCGCGTGGCTGACCCGCAGGGGGCGCAGCTCGCCCTCGCCGGGCTCGCCGATCTCGGGCAGCGGGGCCCACAGCAGCAGGCCGACGATCAGCAGGGTGAGGGGCAGGGCCTCCAAGGCCACGCGCCAGGCGGGTGTTTCGCGGGGTGAATTGTCAGTGTGTTTCATGCCCGAAACCATGCCATGGAAAGCGTAACGCCGGCCAGCACCACAGTTCAGACCGGCGCTTGTTTTCACCGTTTCTGGCCCTTACGAAGGTACACGGGGGCGTTGGCCTCCGTGACAATTCCTCGGCTCACCGTGTGAACGAGCCCGGCAGGCGTGCCGGTGGCGGGTGTGTCGGGCGGTGCTACAGCAGCACATCGCCCGTTCGCGCCGGGCCGACGCGCGAGCGGGCGGCGCGGGGGGCGGCGCGGGGAATGCGGGGAGTTCCGTGCAGGCACGGAGCGCTGCTTATGACATCGATAGGAATCAATTGACATGACAGCACGCGAGAACGGTACCGTTAAGTGGTTCGACAATGCCAAGGGTTACGGCTTTATTCAGCGCGAAGCGGGGGAGGACGTGTTCGTGCACTTCCGTTCCATTCGCGGTGACGGCTTTCGCAGCCTGGACGAAGGTCAGCGCGTCGAGTTTGCCGTGATCCCCGGGCGCAAGGGGCTGCAGGCGGACGACGTGGCCCGCCTGCAGTAAGCGCCTGTGGTATCGGGGCGGTGCGCCGCGCCGCCCCGCCCCGATACCACGGCCCGGCGCAGGGTTCTCCTCATCTCACCCACCTTATATAGTTCCTGCTTCAGCCCAGCGGCATCGACCCGCGGAGCAGGTGGCAGCCATGACCCCCGCAGTGAGCGCGCTGAAGCGTGCAGGCATATCCTTCGAGCTCTTGAGCTACACCCATGATCCGGCCGCGGTCTCCTACGGTCTGGAGGCGGCCGAGGCGCTGGGGCTGGCCCCGGAACAGGTGTTCAAGACGCTGGTGGCGCAGCTGGATGATGGCCGTCTGGCGGTGGGCATCGTGCCGGTCACGGCGAGCCTGGATCTGAAGGCGCTGGCCGCGGCGCTGGGCGCCCGCAAGGCGGTCATGGCCGAGCTGCTCCAGGCCGAGCGGGCCACCGGCTATGTGGTCGGGGGCATCAGTCCGCTGGGCCAGCGCAAGCGTTTGAGCATGGTGCTGGATCGCAGCGCCGATGCCTGGCCGGTGATCTACGTCAGCGGCGGGCGCCGGGGCCTGGAGCTTGCGCTGGCGCCGACGGATCTGCAGCGGCTCAGCGGGGCCCGTATCGGCGCCATCGCTCGCGCGGCGAAATAGCTCACATCATGTTGTAAATACAGAACCATCCCCCTCCCGGCCGGTCTTAATTACCAGTACTGGGCGTCGCAGCGGCGAGGAGCGGAACATGACGGTCCCCGGGACAGGCACACTGGAGCTGTGGGAGCAGGTGGAGAAGACCGACCCGCAGTACACCAAGCCTTTCAATCGCGGCGGCGGCTTCAAGGGCACCGCCACCAACGCTACCTGGCTCGCGCGGCGGGCCACCGAAGTGTTCGGGCCCATGGGCATAGGCTGGGGCCTGGAGATCATCGACGAGCAGTTGATGCAGGGCGCGCCCCTGGATGAGCGCGGCACCCATGAATTGATTCATCGGGTGCGAGTACAACTCTGGTACCACTGGCAGGGGCAGCGGGGCGAGCTGACCCAGTTCGGTCAGACTGTCTTTTTGGGGCGCAACAAGTACGGGCTCTTCACCGATGAGGAAGCCCCGAAGAAGTCCCTCACCGATGCCATGAGCAAGTGTCTGTCACTGCTGGGCTTCTCCGCCGACATCTATCTGGGTCGCTACGATGACAACAAGTACGTGCAGGCGCTGAGCGCGGAATTTCGCGACCGGGCGGTGGCCGAGGCGCGGCGTCAGGCACCCAAACTCAGCCCCGAACAGCGCGAGCGGCTGAAGGAGTTGATCCAGCGCACCGGCACCGACGCCATCCGCTTCCGGCGTTTCTTCAAGGTGGATGATCTGGCCGATCTGCCCGCGGCGGATTTCGAGCGCGCCAGGCGCATGCTGGAGAAAAAGGAGCACGCGCCATGAGCCGTCCCCGCGCCGTGATTCCTTTCCCCGCCCAAGTCCAGGGCAGCGCCGAATGGCATGCTCACCGCGCGGGGCGGGGCAATGCCTCGGAGTTGCCCGCACTGCTCGGCTGTTCGCCCTGGTTCCCCCGCACACCGCTTGAGCTGTGGGAGCTGAAGACCGGCCGCCGGCGGGTGACCGTCAGTCCGGCCATGCGCCGGGGCCTGCGCCTGGAGCCCCGGGCTCGGGCCTGGCTGGAGGCGCTGAGTGACACGGTCTACGAGCCCCAGCTGCGGGTGCGCGGCCGGCTGTCCGCGTCGCTGGATGGCCTCCGCTTCGACGAGCGGGAGCTGGTCGAGATCAAATGCCCCGTACACGGCGCCGCTTCGGCCACCTGGGCACAGGTCGCCGGGGAGGGACGGCCACCCGAGCATTACTGGTGGCAGGTGCAGCAACAGCTCTACTGCGCCGGCGCGGAGCGGGCGCGTTTTGCCGTGTTTCACGCGGAGGGCGGGCGCATCGTCGACATGGTGGAGTGCCCGGTGCTTGCCGACGAACAAGCCCAAGCCAGACTTGAGCAGGCCTGGGCCGATTTCTTTCCCTGGCTGGATGCGGATGAGCCACCGCCACCGCTGGAGGGGGATGCGCGCCGGCGCGACGATCGGGCCTGGCGCGATGCGGTGAGCCGTTGGAAAGAGGCGCGTCATTGGCTGGATCAGGCGCGCCAGGCGGAGCAAGAGGCCAGGCGGGCGTTACTGGGGCAGGCGGGTGATCGCAGCACGGTGGGAGCTGGGTTGCGGGTGACGCGCCATTGGCAGAAGGGTGCGCTAGACTGGGGCAGACTGGCACAAGAGCTTGATCCATCGATGGATCTGGAGCCTTTTCGAAAGCCCGGGAGCTGGCGTTACCGTATCAGTGAGCAGGATTGAGCGGGCAAAAAAAAGGCGACCAGGGGATGGTCGCCAAAGCATCGCAGAAATGCCGGGGAGAGAGGCAGAGGATGGTAGCGGCCCAATCGCTCAGCTACGATGACGGATTCATCAGATTGCCGAGAATGTCGATTTGGCGCTGTCCTCGCCTGTCAGGGTCAAAATTTATATTTTCTGGGCCGATAGGGCAAACAGGAAATTCTAGGGCTGAGGGGTAGAAAAGCTAAACCATGTCGCCGCGCCGTTTGCCGCCACTCAATGCCGTGCGTGCCTTCGAGGCCGCGGGCCGCCACGAAAGCTTCAGCCGTGGCGCCGAAGAACTGTTCGTCACGCCCGCGGCGGTGAGCCAACAGGTGCGGGCCCTGGAGCATTGGCTGGGTGTGCAGTTGTTTGAGCGCAAGGCCCGGGGGCTGGCGCTTACGCCGGCGGGCCGCAGCTATCTGCCGCGGGTCAGCGAAGTGCTGGATCGCCTGGCCGATGCCACCCAGTCGGTGCGTCGCCTGGGCCACAGCAGCATCCTCAGCGTGGGCGTTACACCCGGTTTCGCCTCCCTGTTTCTGGCGCCGCGCCTGTGGCGCTTCGCCTCCGAACACCCGGAGCTGGACGTGCGCATCGCTACCCAGATGCGCCCCGTGGCCTTCGACGAAGACACGGTGGATGTGGCCGTGCGCTACGGCCGCGGCGATTTCCCGGGCTTGAGCAGCGAGTTCCTGTTGCGCGACGGCGTCACGCCGATCTGCTCGCCGCGGCTGCTGGAGGCCAACGAACACCCGCTGCGCTCCCCCGAGGATCTGCGCTATTACACCCTCTTGCATAACGAGAGCGCGGTGCTGGCGGGTTTCAGGGTGACCTGGAAGGACTGGCTGGACGCGGCCGGGGCTCATCAGGTGGATTGCCGGCGCGGCCCGCGCTTCAGCGATGTGCACCTGGTGATGCAGGAGGCCCTGGCCGGTCACGGCGTGGGGCTTGGGCACATGGCCTTGATCGGTGAGGAACTGCGCGCCGGGCGGCTGGTCGCCCCCTTCGATCTGGTGCTCGCGGGCGGCGGTGATTATCACGTGGTGTATCCACCGGGTGCGGAGGAGCAGCCCAAGGTGGCGGCGTTTCTGAAATGGTTGCGCGCCCAGGTGAGCGAGTCGTGAGCGGGCCGGGAGAGGGCGCGCAGGCGCACTGTCGGCCCGGCTGCGGCGCCTGCTGCATCGCCGTGTCCATCAGCAGCCCCATGCCCGGCCACCCGCGGGGCAAGCCCGCCGGCGTGCCTTGCGTGCAGTTGGATGACCATTACCGCTGCCGGCTCTTCGGTCAGCCGGAGCGGCCGGTGGTCTGTGGGGCGTTGCAGCCCGAGCCGGCGATGTGCGGCGAAGACCGGGAGCAGGCGCTGGCGTATCTGGCGCGCCTGGAGCAGCTCACCCGCTGAAACCCGGCCCCCATGCCGTTGTGGGGGCGGGGGCCGCGGCCCGATCTCACTCTTCTTCCGTCTCCGGCGGGTCCTCCACCGGGCACAGGCTCATGTCATCCCATTCCGCCAGCGGCAGTTCCCGCACCTGGCCATCGCGGTAGCGGAATTCCACCAGCCCCTGGTGGCCCGACAGGCCGGTGACTTCCAGCAGCCGGTTTTGTTCGTCCAGATACCAGTGCCCCAGCACCGGATCACGGTGTATCGACATGGCTAGATCCCCGGGAATCCCTCTAGACTGTGCCCTCTATATAGGCCTTGAGCACGGTGGGGGAAAGGGCGAGCCCATGACTTCCCGGCGATGCCTGCCTAGAATGGCCGCTCCATCCACCCATCCCGGATGCGCTACCGCCCTATGCGACGTTCCGCCGCCGGCCTGTTGCTGGCCCTGGCCCTGCTGTTGGCCATCGTGCATGCCTATTATCCACTGTTGCCCCGCTGGCTCGCCGGCGCGGCCGGCTGGGGGGCGGGGCTGTTGTTGTTGCCGGATCTGGCCTCCAGGGTGCGTTGGCAGGCGGGGATTCTGCTGGTTCTGGGCCTGTTGGGGCTGCTGGCGGGGTGGCGGGGCGGTGTGGCGGTACCGTGGCAGCAGGCGCTGGCCGGCAACAGCCTGTTGATCGCCATGCTCACCGCGGTGAGCTTTCTGCGCCTGATCAGCGAGCCGGCCGCGGACGCGGCCGAGCGCCCACCCCGGGGGCGGCGCGCCCTGGGTTCGACCCTGCTGGGGCTGCACCTGTTCGGGGCGGTGATCAATCTGCCCGCGGTGTTCATCATGGCCGACCGTATGCGCAATGGCGGGCGGCTGAGCAGCCACCAGGTAGTGGTCCTCACCCGGGCCTTCGGGGCCTGCGCCTTCTGGTCACCCTTTTTCGCGGCCATGGCCGCCGCGCTCACCTATGCGCCGGAAGCGCGCCTGTCGGCGGTAATGCTTGCCGGGCTCCCCCTGGCCGCCCTGGCCCTGCTGGGCACCTATTGGCAGCTGCGCCGCCATGCCGAGAGCATTCAGGGCTTCCCCATGCACTACGGCAGTCTGTGGCTGCCGGGGCTGCTCGCCCTGGCGGTGCTGGTGCTCCACGGGCTGTGGCCGACATTCTCCGTGCTGGCGCTGGTCAGCACCCTCGCTCCCGTGCTCGCCGCGCTGGTGCTGGCGCTGCGCGGCCAGGCCACGGCCCTGGGGCGGCATGTGCGCACGGGGGTGCCGCGCATGGTGAACGAATTAGGCCTGTTCCTCGCCGCGGGGGTGTTGGCGGCGGGGCTCGGCGCCCTGGTGCCGCTGTGGTTCGATGAGCTGCCGGTGGGGGCCTTTGGCCCACCCATGGCGGCGGCGAGCCTGTTGCTGATGTGGTTGGTGGCGCTGGTGGGGGTGCATCCGGTGGTGAGCATCGCCGCGCTGGGAGCCCTGGTGGCGCCCCTGGAGCCGGATCCGAACCTGCTGGCGTTGACCTTCGTCGCCAGCTGGGCCCTGGGCGTGACCTGCGGTCCGCTCTCGGGGCTGAACCTGGCGTTGCATTCCGCCTATCGGATCCCGGCGCTCGACCTGCTGCGCGGCAATCTGGCCTACGGGCTGCTCATGATGCCCGCGGTTTGGGTGGTGCAGTTCACCTTCTTTGGCTGAGCTGTTCCGGATCTTGCAGGCTCCGGCCTATCGGGCCTATCCTTGCGTCGCCAACTGCGTGAGCACGGTCATGCGCGGCACGGAGCGTGCTCCATGACCCGCCTCGGGCCGCCGGTTTCGGCCAGGGCTAAGCGGCTCGCGCCCGGCGAGGCAGCGGTTCAGCCCGCAGCGCCAGGGCCAGGTGCTCGGCCACCCGATAGAGCTCCGGCACATCCCGGCGGATGGCATCTTCCATGGCTTCCCGCAGGCGCTCCTTGTCGCTCAGCAGCTCCGTCTCGGACACGCGCGAGCCGGTATGCCGGCGATAGGCGCAGACAAAGCCCAGCAGGGCGGACCGGGTACGCTCGTACATGAAGCCTTCCTTCTTGTTGTTCATCGGTGCCTTGCTCCGTCCCTTCGATGAGCAGCCACCATACGGGCCGCGTGTGACGATCTCGTGCACCTGGTGTGTCCGGATCATGGCAATGCCAGGTCATGGGAACCGTGAACTGCTTCAAGAGTTCGCCAATCAGGGTGGGCGGGGGCGGCGGCCCGGGCATCGCCTCCGCCGCATTTGGTCCACAGTTGGGCTATCGTATTGACGAGGAGCACGGCAGCCACAGCCGGCCCGGCGTGAAGCTCGCGTCGTGATGGATCTGCCGCTGAAGGGCCATGGCAATGCCCGGCCCCGGTCGGATGTGCTGGTGGGCCACAACGCGGTCAAGCGGGATCGAAGCAGCGTAGAACTGAAGGCGCGGGGGATGTCGGAGGAATATCAACAAAGGGTCAGCCTGTACAAGGCGGCGGCCAGTGTGGCCGGGGGGTTTCTGGCGCTGTCCTTGGTCTGGCTGCTGGTCTCGGACCAGCTGGTGGCCATGTTGCCGGTGGGCGTCAAGGAGACGGCCTGGCTGCAGACCGCCAAGGGCCTGGCCTATGTGGTACTGGCGGCGCTGCTGATCTTCGTGCTGGTGCTGCGCCACCTGCGGGTGCAGGACCGCTACCGGATCAGCCTGGAGCGGGGACGGGACCGGGTCGAGCGCACCTTTTTCAGCGCGCCCGTGGGCGTCGGCCTGATCGATCTGGACCGGCGCTGGCTGTACGCCAACCGGGCCCTGTCCGAAGCCCTGGCGGTCGCGCCCGAGGCGCTGGTAGGCCACTTCCTGGACGAGACCCTGCCCGCCTCCGTGCTCGCGCTGCTGCAGGATCGCGGCTGTTGCACCGACGAGCTGCGCGGCTGCGCCGGTGTGGAGCTGGAACTGTGCAATCGCCGCGGCGAGCGGCGCTGGCTCAGCGCGCACATCAGCCTGCTCCACGATGAGCAAGGTCGTCCCGAGCATTACGTCATGACCCTGTCCGACGAAACCGTCCGCCATGAGCAGGCGGCGGCGCTGGCCGAGGCGGATCGGGCGCTGGAAGCGATGGCCGAGGGCGTGCTGGTGGTGGACCGGCTTGGCCGCATTCGCCGGGCCAACTTCGCCGCGGAGCGGCTGTGCGGGGTGGAAAGTGGCGCGCTGCTGCGCCGGCCGGTGCGCCGGTTGCTGCGCTACGGCAGCACCAATGCCCGGGAACTGCGCCGCCTGTTCGCCGCTCTGCGTGATGGGCGCAGTTGGACCGGGGAACTGGCCGGTCGGCGACGGAACGGCAGCAGTTTCGCCGCCTGGGTGGCGGTCAGCCCGCTGGGGGGCGAGCGCCGCGCACAGATGGTGGTGGTATTCAGCGACATCAGCGAACACAAACAGGCCCAGGCCCGCCTGGCGTTTCTCAGCACCCATGACCCGCTCACCGGCCTGCACAATCGCGCTACCCTGCCGGCCTTGCTGAGCGCCGCGATGAAGGCCCAAGCGCGCCGGGATGGTCATGTGTGGCTGGCCTGCATCGCCCTGGACGGCTTCCAGGCGGTGAACGGCAGTCTGGGCCATCAGGCCGGGGACGCGGTGCTCCGGGAAGCCGCCCAGCGCCTGCAGACCTGGGTGGGTGCCGGCGGCAGTGTCGCCCGGCTGGACGGGGACAAGTTCGCCCTGGTCTGCGGGGCGGAGACCCATCAGCGCGATCTGGCCAATTTCGTGGCCGACCTGCAGGCGCGTCTCGATGCGCCCTTCGAGGTGAGCGGCGAGCGGCTCAGCATCACCGCCAGCCTGGGGGTGGCGCGTGCCCCGGATGATGGCCGCAAGCCCAGCGATCTGATCCAGGCCGCCGAAGCGGCCATGGACCGGGCCAAGCAGGCCGGCGGCAACCGTGCGGAGATCTATTCCGAGGCCCTGGACGAGGGAGGCCGGGCCCGGCTGCGGATGGTCTCGCTGCTGCGCGAGGCGCTCCGTCGCGAAGAGCTCACGCTGCACTACCAGCCCCGCCTCTCCGCCACCACCGGCAAGGTGCTCAGCCTGGAGGCCTTGCTGCGCTGGCATTCCGCGGAGCTGGGCGAAGTCGGCCCCGGCGAATTCATTCCCATCGCCGAACGCTCCGGGCTGATCGTCGAGATCGGCGACTGGGTGCTGAGCGAAGCGCTGCGCCAGTACCGCGAATGGCAGGACCTTGGGCTGGTGCTGGATCGAATCGCCGTGAACCTGTCCATGCGCCAGCTGCATGAGCCCAGGCTGGTGGAACGGGTCGAGGGTCTGCTGGCCCGCCACGGGCTGCCTGCCCATGTGCTGGAGCTGGAGGTCACGGAAAGTGCCCTGGCGGAAGACCCCAAGGAGGCCATGCGGGTGCTGCGCGCCCTCAAACGACTCGGCGTGCGCCTGGCCGTGGACGACTTTGGCACGGGCTATTCCTCGCTGGCATATCTCAAGCTCATTCCGCTCGATTATCTGAAAATCGACCGCTCCTTCGTCAGGGAGGTGCCCGGCAGCGCCAGTGATTGCTCCATCGTGCGCACCGTCATCGCCCTGTGCGAAGCCCTGGGAGCACGTACCGTGGCCGAAGGGGTGGAGACCGACGAGCAGCGCGGATTCTTGCGCCGGGCGGGCTGTGACGAATTCCAGGGCTTTCTGTTCAGCCGCCCGGTCTCACCGGCCCGCATCCCCGTCTTGTTGCAGGACCGCTTCAATCCGGGCGGACGTGACGAGGTGGAGGCCAAGGTGCTGGTGGTGGATGACGACCCCAAGGTGGCCGCGGCGCTGCGCCGGGAGCTGATGTTCCACGGCTACGACGTGGAGCTGGCCGGCGACGGCGAGGAAGCGCTGGCCCTGCTGGCGCGCGAGGGCGATGTGGTGGCGGCCATCTGTGACTACCGCATGCCCCGGATGAATGGTATCGAACTGCTGCGCCGGGTGCGTGAATACTACCCGGGTGTGGGGCGGATCATGCTAACCGGCCAGGCGGAGCTGAGCACCGTGTCCGATGCGGTCAACGCCGGGGCCATACACCGCTTCTTCACCAAGCCCTGGGACGTGGATGAGCTGCAGGATGCGCTGCGCTGGGCGGCACGGCGTTACCGGGAGAGGCTGGAGGCATGATGCGCAGCCCCATGTCTCATCCGGGCCGAGCGCTGGCGGGGCTTATCCCGCTGTGTCTGCCCGTGCTCGCGGGCGCGCAGACGTTCGCGGAGCCCCTGCGTGTATGGGCCGGCTTGCCGGGCGCTTCGCTGCATTGGCTCTTGTTGCTGCTGGGGCTGTGCCTGTGTGCCCTGGTCCTGCTGGGTAGTTTGCGCTACCGGCAGCTGAATCGCCGGCTGACCGCCTCGCGGCGGAATCTGGCCAAGCGCGAGCACATCTACCGCCTGCTGGTGGAGAACAGCATTGCCGGGGTGGCGCTGCTGGGGCCGGAGGCGCAGTTCCGCTACGTCAACGACCGCCTGGCTCAGATGTTGGGGCGGGACGTGGCGGAGTTGATGCGCATCAGCGTCATGGATGTGTTGGACGCGGATGATCGCGAACGTACGCTGCGGCGTATCGCCGAGCACAAGGCCGCGCGCCTGGGCGACAGCCGCTACCCGGTGAAACTGCTGCGCCCCGATGGCAGCGCGCTGTGGTTGCTGGCGTCCATCACCCCGCTGTATGACGAACAGGACGTGCTCCAGGGCAGTGTCGCGGTGGTGCTGGATGTCAGCGAGCAGCGGGAGACCGAGCTGGCGCTGGCGGCCCAGAACGCCGAGCTGCGGGCCGCGCAGCAGCGCCTGGAGCGCATGCAGGAGGATCTGGTGCGCACCGAACGCCTGGCCTCCCTGGGGCAACTGGCCGCCGGTGTCGCCCATGAAATCAACAACCCGGTGGGGTATCTGAAGTCGAACCTGGGCACCCTGGAGCGTTATCTCTCCTTGCTCGATCAGGCGGTGCCCGCCGAAGTGGACGATCGCCGCCTGAGCCAGGCGCGCAAAGACCTGCCCACCCTGTTGGCCGATTGCCACGACGGTCTGCGCCGAGTGGAGGAGATCGTACGCGGGCTGCGCGGCTTCGCCCACGCCGGCGAACAGGCCTTCGCCGAGGCGGACCTGAAGGACGTGCTGGAATCCGCCCTGCGCCTGGCCTGGAACGAGCTTAAATACCATGTGCGGGTGGAAACGGATTACGCCCCGTTGCCACCGCTGAGCTGCCGGGCTACCCAGCTCACCCAGGTCTTCGTCAATCTGCTGGTCAATGCCGCCCAGTCCATGGAGGGCGAGGGCGAGGTGCGTATCAGCACCCGTTTGCTGGGGGGCGAGCAGCTGGAAGTACTGGTCGCCGACAATGGTCGGGGCATCGCGCCGGAGCGACGCAGCCGCATCTTCGAGCCTTTCTACACCAGCAAGCCGGTGGGCCGGGGCACGGGCCTCGGCCTGGCGGTGAGCCACGGGATCATCGAGGGTCACGGCGGTACCATCGAGGCGCTGGAGACCCCCGGCGGCGGTGCGACCTTCCGGGTGCGACTGCCCCTGCGCCAAGGGGCGTCGTCGGAGGCCCGCCGCTGATGTTCCAGGGCATGAACGCCATGGCGGTGATCGCCACCCTGCTCGGTGAGCTGGTGCTGCTGCTGGTGCTTGCACTGGTTGTGACAGGCCGGCTGTGGTGGAAGGCCCGCGGCCAGGTAATGGCGCTGAACGAGCAGCTGGGGCAAGGACGTAGGGGGGCCGGCGACTATCTGGCGCAGATCCGCGCGGCCATGCGGCAGACCGTTCAGTCTTATCAGAGCCGCTTCCAGGCTGGCCCCGAGGTGCTGCATACGGCTGCCCTGCTGCGCGCGCCCAATGCGCCGGACCAACTGGTGGCGCAACTGCGATACGAGTTTCTGCGCCGCGAGCAGCGCCTGCTGGAAAACCCGGCGGCGCAGCGGGATTTATGGCGCCTTCGGGGCGAGGCCACCACGGAATTGCTGGAGTGTTTCGTCACCGGCGAGGAGGCCATACGCCAATGGTGGGCGATGCAGCAGCGCCGCCAGGGCGATGCGCTGGAGCACGCCCGGCGGGAGGGCGGGGAAACCGAACAGACCTTGCGGCGCAAGCTCCAGCGCCGGGACCTGAGCCTGGAGCAGCTCAAGCAGCGGGTGGCGGAGCTCGACGCCTACAAGCTGCGCTTCAATACGCTGCACGAGCAGGTGCTGCAGGAGCGCAAGGCCAACGAGGTGCTGCGTAATCGGCTGCGGGAGCAGGGCGGCCAGCCGGTCGCCGCCCCCTTGCAGGCCTACGAGGAGCAGCGCGGTGCGCTGGATCAGTATCTGGATCGCGCCGACATCGCCCCCTTCGCTCTGCGTCACGTGGCCGACCCCAACGGCCTGAGCGATGCCCATCGCACCCAGCGCCAGCGCCAGGTGCTGGAAGGCGCGGGGGTGCGGCTGAGTACGCGCCAGGGCCTGCTGCGCCGTTCCCTGAGCCGGCAGCGGGAGCTCATCAGGCAGCTGCGCGAGCGGGTGGGCCAGGCCGAAGAGCGGGAAGAACGGCTGAAAACCTACTATCAGCAGAAGGTACGCCACCTGGAGCGCGTCGCCGAGACCGCGAAACGCAACGCCGACGGGCTGGAGAAAGAGGTGGCCCGGACCCGGCGGGCCTCCTCGCAACTGCTCGCCCGCCTGGAGCAGCAAGAACAGGAGCACAGTGCCCCGACGGTGCTGGAGCAGACCATTGATCGCTTCGCCGCCCAGGCCATCGATATGCAGGGCCGCATCCAGGCGCTGGAGAGCGAGCTGGATGCGTTGGCGGCGGAGAACCTGAACCTCAAGGCGCGCCTGGAGGCGGCTCCGGCCGGGCTCTCGCCGCCGGCCGATGACACCGATACGGGGGGGCAAGCATGAATCAGCCAGCCGAGTCGGCGGGGGCACGCCCGCTGCGGGTGCTCTGCGTGGACGATGAGCCGGGGGTGCGCGCCGCCCTGCGCCGTGAGTTGATGGATTTCGAGGTGGAGGAGGCAGGCAGCGGCGCCCAGGCCCGGGCGCTGATGCAGAACTGGTCGCCGGATGTGGTGATCAGCGATCAGCGCATGCCCGGTGAGGAAGGGGTGGATTTCCTCAGCTGGGTGGCCGACGCCCATCCGCGGGTGCTGCGCATCCTGCTCACCGGCTATGGCGATTACCAGACCAGTTTGAAGGCTATCAACGGCGGCCGGGTGTTCGCCTTGCTGGAAAAGCCCTGGTCCCGCGATGAGCTGCAGGCCACTGTGCGCGCCGGCGTGGAGGTGTTGGCTCGGGAAGGTGAGCGGGAGAGGCTCGCCGGGGAGTTTCAAGGCGAGCAGGAGCACGAGCAACTGGCGCTGTTCATGCCTCTGCTGGAGGGTATGGCGAAGCTTGATGTTCACAAGAGCGGGCATGCGCGGCGGGTGGCGGACCTGGTCCAGGTGTTCGCCCGTTTCCTGAAATTGAGCGAGGCGCGGGTGCAGGAACTGCGGGCCGCGGCGCTGGCCCATGAGCTCGGCGAGCTATCCCTCACTGAAGAATGCCGCAATACCCCGCAGCTGCGTTTGCAGGGGGCGATCCAGGCGGAATTTCAGCGCCACCCCGAACGCGGCGCGGAGGTGCTGCGCGGCACGCCGGCACTGGCGGCGGTGGCGCGCATTGTCGAGGCGCATCATGAGCGTTTCGATGGCAAGGGCTTCCCCGCCGGCCTGGCCGGTGAGGAAATCCCCGTGCCCGCGCGGGTGCTGGCGGTGGTGGACACCTACGATTCCGCCATGTACGGCTACCTGGCGCCCCGGCGCCTGAGCGAGGCCGAGGCGCGCCAGTACCTGCAGACCCAGCGCGGTCGCCTGCTGGATCCCCGGGCGGTCAATGCCTTCCTGCGCTGCCTGCAGCAGCGCAGCCGCGCGCCGGAGCCTGCCGGCTTGCCGTTGGAGCAGCTGGAACCGGGCATGGTGCTGGCGGAGGATCTGGTGAGCCGGGGCGGCATCCTGCTGGTGCCCGCGGACCATCGCCTCACGGCAGCGCTGATCGAGCGCATCGGGGCTTTGGCGGCCCAGGATGGTGGTCGGCTGCGCGCGGTGGTGAAACCGGCGCGGAACCGCTGAGGAAAGCAGGGAGCAATTCGTTTCCTGGGCTGGGCTCAGGCCGCCTGCGCCCGCCACAGCCCGAGAAACTCCTCGGCGCTGACCGGGTGACCGAACAGCCAGCCCTGCGCCTGCACGCAGCCGGCCCGCAGCAGAGCTTCGCGCTGCCCGGCGGTCTCCACCCCTTCGGCCACGGTACCCAGAGAAAAATTACGCGCCAGATCCAGCACCGTCTCGGCAATGCGCGCCTCGTTGCGGTCCTCGGTGATCCGCGCGATCAGACTGCGGTCTATCTTGATCGCGGCAATGGGAAGATTGCGAAAACAGCTGAAGTGGGCGCTGCCGCTGCCGAAGCCATCGATGACGATGCGCACGCCCAGGCGGTGCAGGGCCCACAGCGTCTCGCGCCAGGCGGGCCGGTCCTCGGCGAAGACCCGCTCGTCCAGCTCCAGCTCCAGCAGGCCACGGTAGCGGGGGAGCTTGTGCAGCAGGTGGGTGAACTGCTGGACCAGTTCCGGCCCCTGGAGTTGGCGCGGCGCGCCATTGACCGAGACCCGCGGCAGCTTCAGCGCGCGCCGTGACCAGTGGCCCAGGTCCTGCTCCAGCAGGCGCAGCACCTCGGCGCCCAGCGTGCAGATCAGCCCATCCTCCTCGGCCACGGCGAGGAAGTGTTCCGGCCCGATCAGGCCCTGCTCCGGGTGGTGCCAGCGCAGCAGCGCCTCGGCACCCACCAGTGCTCCGTCCTCCAGCCGGACACGGGGTTGGTAGTGGATCTGGAACTCCCGGCGCCGCAGCCCCGTCTGCAGCCCCGCCAGCAGCGCGGCCTTGATGCGCAGCCGCTCTTCGGTGTGCTCATGCAGCGACGCCGAGTACACGGCGTAACGGCCGCGGCCGGCGGCCTTGGCCTGATACATGGCGGCGTCGGCATTGCGGATCAGGGCTGGGCCATCGGTGCCGCCGTCCGGGTAGGTGGCGATGCCGATGCTGCACGCCACCGAGAAGCGGTGCGTCCCGGCGCTCAGCGGTTGCGTCAGCGCGCCGACGATCTTGCGGGCGATGCCCTCGGCGTCGGCGGTGCCGTGGAGTTCATCGGCCAGCACGATGAACTCGTCGCCGGACTGACGCGCGAGGATGTCCACCTCGCGCAGCTGCGCCTGAACGCAGGTGGCGAAGGCCTTGAGGAGTTCGTCGCCCACATGGTGACCGTGGCGGTCGTTGATCTCCTTGAAATGGTCCAGATCCAGGAACAGCACCGCCAGTTGGTGATGTTCGCGTCGCACCCGCTGCAGGGCGTGCTCCAGATGCTCCTGGAAAAGCGCCCGGTTGGGCAGCTTGGTGAGCCGGTCATGCTTGGCCATATGGGCCATGCGCTCGGCGATGCGTTTGCGCTTGACGATCTCCCGGGACAGCGCCCGGGTGCGCTGGCGAACCCGGTCCTCCAGCTCCGTGTTGAGCGCGCGCACCTGCAGGCTGCTGATCATCTGCTGGTCCCTGGCGCGTATGGCCAATCCCAGCAACACGGCCAGCAGCAGGCCCAGGGCGAACAGCGTTTCGGGCAGAGCGGTGCGCAGCAGCGGGAGGGTCTCCGGCAGGGGCCAGATGCGCAGTTGCCAGCCCAGGCCGGGCAGGGCGTGGTGCACGATCAGCTCCTGCTGGCGCGGGGGTGAGAGATGCGGTGAGCTGCGGTACAGGGTTTGCTCGTCGGTGCGCAGTGACACCGCATAACCGCGCCGGGTCTGGTGCACCAAGGCCTCGGACAGGCTGTGGGACAGGTCCACCGTGGCACCCAGCAGGCCCAGCAGTTCCCCGTCCTGGCGTACCGGGATATAAACGTGGAAACCGGGGTGGTTATCCCCGACCGGGATGATCCGGCTGTGGCTGATTTTCCCGCTGTCGCGGGCCTGCCGGGCGGCGTCCAGACGTGCGGGGTCGCTGGCCGGCAGCGGGGACGGGGTCGGTTCCAGCGGCACCCAGGCCAGCGGCTCCAGCCGCGGCGACAGCCAGACGATGCGTCGATACCGCCTATTGGCGGTCAATTGCCGGGCATCCGCCCGCCAGCTCATGTCGGTCTGCCCGCCATTGAGCGCCATGCGCCGCGCCAGGGCGTTGAGCAGCTGAAACTGATTACGCAGCGCCGACTGGATCTCGATGCTCAGCAAGTGTATTTCCGCCTCCAGCACCCGCTGGCCCTGCTGCCGCTCGGTGGCCTCCATGGCGATCGCGAGCACTGCGGCAAGCAAGGCCACGCCCAGCCCGGCCGCCCAGGGGCGCCAGGCGGCCGGCCTGTCGGCATGGCGCGGGGCTGGTCCTGGCTTCTCGGCCGCCATCATCAGCAGCAGGGCGCCAACCAGGAAGAAGGCCGCGGTGGCGTGGGGTGCCATGCGGGTCCAGTGGGTGAAGGGCGGGCCCGCGCCCAGGCCGGCCAATTCAGTCACGGCGGCGGCACCGGCGATGCCGACGATCAGTATCGCGCACAGGGCCATGAGCCAGCTCGAGGCGGGATGGCGTCGGCGCACGCCGTGCTGCAGGGCGATGCCCAGGCCGGCGAGTATCAGGCACACGGAGACGTTCGGCCGCAGCAGCCAGGGTTTCAACGCCGGGCTAGGGCTCTCGCCGGCCAGCAGATAGACGCTGAGCAGCGTCACTCCCAGCGCCAGCACCACCAGGGCCAGTTTCAGGCACCAGCGCTGACGATGTTGCGCGCAGGCGAGCAGGTTCATGCCCAGCAGCGTGAGGCCCAGCGCCGCCGGAAAACCCATGGCGGGCAGAGCGGGCAGGGGCTGCAGCAGCACCGTGGCTCCCAGGTGCCAGGCCATCAGCACGCTCAATCCCAGGCCCAGCAGCACGCCGGCGCCGAAGGTCAGCGCCGCGTCCCTGCGCTTGCGGGCGGTGTTAGACATGCGGGGACTCCCCAGGGCCCGGCGGTCCGGCCCCAAAGAGATGGGGGCTGAGGGCGGCCCCAGGCAAGAGACGGTCGTCCTCTTCCTGAGATGCGACCGCAGCGGTTACATTAGCGGTCGCGGGCTTGCCGGACGGTGTTCGGCGCAAAACAGCAAGGACTTAAGAGGATTTCATGGCGGAACTGACACAGACCGGGCCCGGCCCGCGGAGCGGCGGGGTCCGGCCCGAGCCCGTGCTGAAGCGGCACGAACTGAGCAACGGCGTCACAGGCTTTCTGTTCGGCCTGACCGGCCCGCTGGCGGTGCTGATCACCATGGGGCAGGCCAGCGGGCTGAGCGAATCGGAGATCGCCTCGTGGATCTTCGGCAGTTATCTGGGCACCGGCGTGCTCACCGGGTTCTTCTGCTGGAAGTATCGCAAGCCCCTGTCGCTGGCCTGGACCATTCCCGGCGCCATGCTGCTGCCCGCGGCCATGGAGAGCATCAGCTTCGTCGAGGCCATAGGCGCCTATTGGGCGACGGGCATTCTGATCACGCTCCTTGGCTGGAGCGGGCTGGTGACGAGGATCATGGCCCGCATCCCCATGCCCATTGTCATGGGGATGGTCGCGGGTGTGTTCCTGCCTTTGGGGGTGCGCGTGGTCACCGCCTTCACCGAGCAGGCCTGGGTGGCGTTCGCCAGCCTCGCCGGCTTCGTGCTGTTCAGTGCGGTGGGTTCCTTGCGGCGGCTCATCCCGCCGGTCTTGATTGCGCTGGCCGCCGGCTGGGCGGTGGCCTGGTACACGGGCGCTTTCGCGCCGCGGATGGCGGGCACCGATCTGCTGGTGCGGCCCAATCTCTACATGCCGGCCTTTTCCTGGCAGGCCATGTTCGAGCTGGTGATTCCGCTGACCATTACCGTGCTGGGCATCCAGAATGCCCAGGGCATCGCCGTGCTGAAGAACGCCGGTCATGAGCCACCCATCAAGAGCATCACCGTGGGGTCCGGCCTGGGCACATTGTTTTACGCCCTGGTGGGGTCCGTGCCGGCCTGCCTCACCGGGCCCACCAATGCCATTCTCACCTCCAGCGGCGAGCTTCACCGCCAGTGGCGCGCCGGGGTGCTTATGTCGGTGCTCATGGTCATCTTTGCCATCTTCGCCCCAGCCGCTACCACCCTGGCTCTGGCGCTGCCCATCGCGCTGATGGGCCTGGTGGGCGGCTTGGCGATGATTCCGGCGTTGCAGGGTGCCTTCCTCGCCGCCTTCAGGGGCCACTGCCCGCTGGGGGCACTGGTGGCGTTCGTGGTGGCTGTGGCCGGCGTGCCCATTCTCAAGGTTGGCGCGCCGTTCTGGGCCTTGCTGTTCGGCCTGTTGGCCTCCTGGCTGCTTGAGCGAGACAGCCTGCGCCATACCTTGCGGCGCGGCGCGTGAGGCAGGGGCGCGCGGGTACCGCGGGCTCCCGGGTGTTATTCTGAGCCGCCGCAAGGGCGGGTGCAGCGAAAGGGCGCATGTCGATGAAAAGAATCGTGGTGGGGATCTCCGGCGCCTCGGGGGTGTGTTATGGGGTGGAAGTGCTGCGTTTGTTGCGCGACTGCCGCGACATCGAAACCCATCTGGTGGTCTCCCCGGCCGCCTTGCGCACGTTGCGAGAGGAAACCGAACTCGATGCGCAAGGGCTCAGGGCGCTGGCGACGGTCAACCACAGCTTTCGCGACATAGGCGCGAGCATCGCCAGTGGCTCCTTCCCGGTGGAGGGCATGATCATTGCCCCCTGCTCTGTGCGCACCTTGGGCGCGCTGGCCAATGCGCTCAACGACAACCTCATGGTCCGCGCCGCCGATGTCTGCCTCAAGGAGCGCCGGCCCGTGGTGCTGATGCTGCGTGAAACGCCGCTGCACCTGGGTCATATCGAACTGATGGAGCGGGTCACGCGCTACGGCGGCATCATCATGCCGCCGGTGCCGGCGTTCTATCACAAGCCACAGAGCCTGGAAGAGCTGGTGACCCAGAGCGCGGCGAGAGCGCTGGGCCTGCTCGGGGTGGACACCGGTGTCAGCCGTGTCTGGACGGGCCATTCAGAGGGCTAGCCGCCGCCCTGGCGCCCCCTCAATGCCCCGGCAATCGCAAGGGCTGGCTCAGCGTATAGATCTGCCGGTTGCCCTCCCCGTCCACCAGTTCCACCCGGTGCAGTCCGTCGGCCGCGTCATCCACGTACAACTCCCGTGGGTGGCTCACCAGGTGGTCGAGTTCCTCGGTGAGCAGCTCGAACTGGTCGGCCCGGGGGTCGTAGCTCATGCCCCGCAGGGTGAGCCGCTCCCCCTGCGTCTGGTCGCCGACCCCCGGCCCGGCGATCTCGATGCCCACCTGTGTTGCGGCCAGTGAACGCGAGACCCGGTCGAAATAGGCCTGGCGCTGATCGGGTTCCAGACGGCGGCTGCTCATGGCGCTCTCCTGCGGCTGGCGGTGTTACTCATCTGTTAGATGGGCGCGGGCCGGTGTGCATCAAGGGAAGTCCAATCGCGCGTCGCGCATTGATCCGGCGGCGAGTGGCCGCAGTACGGATGAATGAACCCACAAGGAGCGGGCGGCAATGGCCGGAGAACTGAACGCCGGGCAGTTGCGACTGTTGCGGGAGCTGTTGGAGCGCCGTCGGGAGGAATTACGGGCCACCGTGGCCGAGGAATTGCGCCGCTCGGAGGATCCGGAGGCGTTGAACCTGGCCCGTGAGGTGCACGATCAGGGCGAGGCCTCGGTGGCGGATCTGCTCATGGACCAGAACATCGCCGGCATGGAGCGGCATGTGCGCGAACTGTCCGAGGTGGAGGCTGCCCTGGACCGAATGCGCGAGGGCCGCTACGGTTATTGCGAGGACACCGGCGAACCCATCGCCTTCGAGCGGCTGCGGGTTCAGCCCACGGCGCGCCGCACGGTAAAGGCCCAGGAGCTCTGGGAGCGTACCCACGCGCAACCCGGCAGGCCGACCCTGTAGGGCGGGGCCTCGCGCCCGCAAGCCCCCGCCGCGGCTGGCCGGCGGGGGTTCTCGCACCGCGGTTGCGCCTCGCACCTGGCACGGGGCGCGTCGGGCTGTTGTATCTTTTGGGTTTGCGTATACCGGCCTCCCGAGCGGAGGCGGCTTCCAGGGAGATGCAAGGCATATGTCAGCAAGAGATCCACGTCGCTGGATGTGGGCCGAGGCCTGCGAGCTGCTCGACCAGGCGGAGCGGCTGCAGCGCCAGTTCTTCGAGCTCTCCGCCGCGCCGCGTGCCCGCTGGCGACCGCCAGTGGACGTCATGGAGACCGAGCAGGCCCTGATCGTGCTGGCGGCGCTGCCCGGTGTGCCGGCGGACCGGATCGAGGTGCTCCTGGAGCAGGGCGTGCTGCTGATTTCGGGCCACCGCCCGCTGCCTGCGGAGCTGCGCGGCGCCGCGCTGCATCGCCTGGAATTGCCCCATGGCCGTTTCCAGCGCGCCATCGAGCTGCCCGCCGGGCGTTTTCGGCTCAGGCGCCAGGAGCTGCGCGACGGCTGCCTGGTGCTGGAGCTGGAAAAGCGCTGAACCGGCCTGGCCGGCCCGGCGCCAGCGGGGCCGGTGTTTCATTCCCGCAGGAGATCGGATGGGTATGGAGCAGGACTACCACACGAACGAAACGACGCCGAGGCAGCCCGCCGGCGAGCCCGCGCTGCCCGAGGATGCGCTGATCATCCTGCCGGTGCGGAACATGGTGCTGTTCCCCGGCGTGATCCTGCCCCTGAGCGTGGGGCGCCCCCCGTCCATCGCGGCGGCCCAGGCGGTGGCCCAGGCCGACCGCCCCATAGGCATACTGCTGCAGCGTGATCCGGCCACTGAACGCCCCGGCCCCGACGATTTGTACGCCCTGGGTTGCGGCGCCTCGGTGTTGCGTTACGTGACCGCGCCGGATGGCGTCCATCACCTCATCTGCCAGGGCGAGCGGCGCTTTCGGGTGCGCGAGTACCTGTCCGGGTACGAGTATCCCGTGGCTCGGGTGGCGTGGCTCGACGAGGATGCGGCGGAGCCGCTGGATGCGGAGCTGGCCGCCCGGCTGCACCGCTTGAAGCAGCAGGCGGTCGAGGCGCTGCAGTTCTTCCCCCAGGCCCCCCAGGAATTGCGCGGCGCGATAGAAGCCATGGACTCGCCGGGGGCGCTGGCTGATCTGATCGCCAGTTTCATGGACGTGAAGCCCGAGGAGAAGCAGCAGCTGCTGGAAACCCTGGACCTGCGCGAGCGCCTGGACCGGGTGCTGGAGTTGCTGGGCCAGCGCCTGGAGGTGATGCGCCTGTCCGAGCAGATCAGCCAGCGCACTCGCGAGACGCTCACCGAGCAGCAGCGCAAGCACCTGCTGCGCGAGCAGTTGCGCACCATCCGCCAGGAACTGGGCGAGGACGAGGGTGAAAGCGAGGACCTCCGCGAGCTGCGTGAGCGGCTGGCGCAGGCGGGCCTCCCGGAGGAAGCCCATGAGCAGGCCACGCGGGAGCTGGCGCGCCTGGAGCGCATGCCCGAGGCCTCCACCGAGTACTCCATGAGCCGCACCTACCTGGACTGGCTCATCAAGCTGCCCTGGAGCCGCCTGGATGAGGAGCGGCTGGACATCGAGCAGGCCCGCGCGGTGCTGGAGCAGGATCACTACGGCCTGGAGCGCATCAAACGGCGGATTCTGGAATACCTGGCGGTACGCAAGCTCAACCCCGAGGGGCGCAGCCCCATTCTGTGCTTCGTCGGCCCGCCCGGGGTGGGCAAGACGTCCCTGGGCCAGAGCATCGCCCATGCGGTGGGTTTGAAATTCGTGCGCGCCAGCCTGGGCGGGGTGCACGACGAGGCGCAGATCCGCGGCCACCGGCGCACCTACGTGGGGGCGCTGCCCGGCGAGATCATCCAGGGCATCAACAAGGCCGGCACCCGCAACCCGGTGTTCATGCTCGACGAAATGGACAAGCTCGGCGGTGGCGCCTTCCACGGCGACCCCTCCGCCGCCTTGCTGGAAGTGCTGGACCCGGAGCAGAACACCCATTTCCGCGACAACTACCTGGGCGTGGATTTCGACCTGAGCAAGGTGCTGTTCATCGCCACCGCCAACGTGCTGGACGCCATTCCCGGGCCGCTGCGCGATCGCATGGAGGTGATCGAGCTGAGCGGTTACACCGAGGAGGAAAAGGTGGAGATCGCCCGGCGTTACCTGGTTGCCCGCCAGCTGCGCCAGAACGGGCTGACGCCCGAGCAGTGCCGCATCGAGGGGGAGGCCCTGCGCGAGATCGTGCGCGGCTATACCCGGGAGGCGGGCGCGCGCAACCTGGAGCGCAACATCGGCGCGGTGTGTCGCAATGTGGCCATGCGCATTGCCGAGGGCAAGGTGGCGTCGGTCACCGTGGGCGCGGCGGATCTGCCGGCGATCCTCGGCGCCCGGCGCTTCGAGAACGAGAGCGCCATGCGCACCAGCGTGCCGGGGGTGGCCACGGGCCTCGCCTGGACCCCCGTGGGCGGGGATATCCTGTTCATCGAAGCCAGCCTGGCGCCGGGCAAGGGCCGGCTGATCCTCACCGGCCAGCTTGGCGATGTGATGAAGGAGAGCGCCCAGGCCGCACTCACCCTGATCAAGAGCCGCGCCGCCGAGCTGGGCGTGTCCGCGCAGTTGTTCGAGGAGAACGACATACACGTGCACGTGCCCGCCGGCGCCATCCCCAAGGATGGGCCCAGTGCCGGGGTGGCCATGTTTCTCTCGCTGGTCTCCCTGCTCACCGAGCGCAAGCTGCCGGCGGACCTGGCCATGACCGGCGAGATCAGCCTGCGGGGGCTGGTACTGCCCGTGGGCGGCATCAAGGAGAAATGCGTGGCGGCGGCCGGGGCGGGGATTCACAAGGTCATGCTCCCGGCGCGCAATCGCAAGGATCTGGAGGACATCCCCGAGAGCGCCCGCAAGCAGCTGGAGTTCATCTGGCTGGAGCGAGTGGACGAGGCGCTGCTGGCGGCGCTGGAGCTGCGGCCGCGGCCCCGGCGCGAGCGGGCCGGGCAGGACTGAACGCCCATGAGCGTGCCCGCCCTGATCGGCGATATCGGTGGCACCAACTGCCGCCTTGCCCTGTATCGCCCCGGCGAGGGTATCGCCGGGCGATGGCGGGCGCGCCGAGCGGATTTTCCCGGTCTGGAAGCGGCCATCGCCCATTATCTGCGTGCCCTGCCCGCCGCCGAGCGCCCCCGGCGCGCCGCGCTGGCGGTGGCCGCCCCCATCGCCGGCGACGAAGTGCTGATGACCAACACCGGCTGGACCTTCTCGGTGCGGGGCATGCGTGCCGCCCTGGACCTGGACGAGCTGCGGGTGCTGAACGATTTCGCCGCCCTGGCCCTGGCCTTGCCGGTGCTTGCGCCCGCCGACCGCCTCGCCATTGGGCCCGAGCGCGTGCCCGGCCCCGGGCCGCTGGCCGTGCTGGGGCCCGGGACCGGGCTGGGCACGGCGCTCAGCGTGCCCGCCGCCGGGCACTGGGTGGCGGTGCCGGGCGAGGGGGGGCATGTCAGCCTGGCGGCGCTCAACCGCCGGGAAGCGGCGGTCATCGAGCGGCTGCGTCTGCGCTTCGATCATGTCTCCGCCGAGCGGCTGCTGTCCGGGCCGGGCCTGTTGCTGCTCTACCGCACCCTGGCCGAGGTCAGCCGTCGCGGCCCCCGGGCCGAGGACCCGGAGCAGGTCAGTCGGGGCGCGCTGGACGGCAGTGACGAACTGGCCGCCGATGCCCTGGACATGTTCTTCAAGATGCTCGGTTCCACGGCGGGCAATCTGGCCCTGAGCGCCGGGGCCCGGGGCGGGGTGTATCTCGCCGGGGGCATCCTGCCGCCCCTGCGTGAAGCCCTGCAGCGCTCGGGCTTTCGCGAGCGTTTCATCGCCAAGGGGCGTTTCCGGGAGTACCTGGACCCGCTGCCCACCTGGCTCATTACCCACCCGCATCCGGCCGAGCTGGGGCTGGCCGCGCTGCTCGATGGCCTGGGCGAAGTCTCCCCGTAGGAGCCGCTGCCAGGGGAGCGGCGTGGAGACTTGTGGGGCGCGGCCCTGACCCTCACTACCTTTCTCAACCCTCGCCACTCAGGGAAACCGTGCATGCCTGTGCGTATCCTGTTGGTACTATTTTCCCTCGTCCTGTCCCTGCTCAGCGCCTGCGCCACCCGCGAGCAGACCGGCACGGTCGTGGGCGCCGGGGCGGGTGCCGTCATCGGGGAGCAGGTCGGTGAGGGCACAGCCGGCACCCTGGTGGGCGCCATCGCCGGAGGACTGCTGGGGCGGCAGATCGGCCAGTGGATGGACGAGCGCGATCGCCAGGAGGTGGCACAGACCCTGGAATACCAGCCCAGTGGTGAAACGACCGCCTGGGTCAATCCGGACACCGGACGGGAGTTCCGGGTCACCCCCACCGAGACCTGGGTGGATGCCGAGCGGGATCGCCCCTGCCGGCGCTTCAGCATGGATATCGACGGCGAAGTGGAGAATGTCGACGGAACGGCCTGCCGGGTGGCGGATGGCCGCTGGGAGATCATGGAAAGCGAGCGCGATTGACGCAGCCGGTCCCGGGGTTGCCGGCCACGGCCGGCGAGGGCCTTGTCCGACCCCAGGTTTGCCCGACCGCAGATTGTCCGATCCAGGGAAGCCGTTGAAGACCTGGCCGCGGCAAAGCATCCTTGATGGACTGTCGTTGCTGTCGTTAATGCACAGCCGGCGGAATCTGCCGCTCCACGGCCTCGAAGGCCTCCCGCACCAGAGTCTCCAGGCGCAGCAAGGGGGTTTGCACGCGACACTTGTCGCCGATCAGGAGTCGTTTCTCGGGCAGGCCCACTTCCACCCGCACACGCAGCTCGTTGCCACTGTGCTCCCCCGGGCGGTGCGGGGCGTGCGGGCGCTCCAGCACCACCCGGCAGGACGTGGCGCTCTCGCAAAGCCGTGCCAGCCGCGCGGCGCGCTCGCGCACATAGCTTGCCACTTCCTCGGAATGGTTCAGCCCGTGAAAACTGATCTGTGGCTGCGGACCCATGCAAAGCCTCCGTGCGGATAGGCGTGTTTCTCCGGGATGGGTGCGCCGGCCAGGGACGACAAGCCCCGGGCGGCCTTCTAAACTGCTGCACCAGCCCCCGCCCTCCATGGCGCAGAGGGCGCCGATACGGAGAACAATAATGCGGCGACTGGTGATCTGCTGTGACGGTACCTGGAACACCCCCGATCAGCGCGAGGACGATGCGCTCTGCCCCAGCAATGTGGTGAAACTGGCCCGCGCCGTGTGCCCGCAGGCGCCGGACGGCACCACCCAGAGCGTGTTCTACGACACCGGGGTCGGCACCGGCCCCTGGCTGGACAAGCTGACCGGGGGCGCCTTTGGCCATGGTCTGTCGCGCAACGTGCGCAAAGCCTATCGGTATCTGGTGCACAACTACGTACCGGGGGACCAGATCTGGCTGTTCGGTTTCAGCCGCGGCGCCTACACGGCACGCAGCACGGCGGGCCTCATCCGCAACTGCGGGCTGCTGCACAAGACCCGGGCCGATCGCATCGAGGAGGCCTATGCCATGTACCGCGACCCCGCGGTGCACCCGGATGACGAGACCGCCAGGCGCTTTCGCGCCCAGTACGCCCAGCAGGCCGAGATCCACTTTCTGGGGGTGTGGGATACCGTGGGTGCCTTGGGCATCCCCCTGCGCGGGCTCAATGCGCTCACCCGCCGGCGCTATGAGTTCCACGATGTGAAGCTCAGCCGCATCATCCGCCACGCCTGCCAGGCGCTCGCCATCGACGAGCAACGCGGCGCCTTCCGCCCCGCGCTATGGCGCAACACGCCCGCACCGGGTCAGCGGGTGGAGCAGGTCTGGTTCCCCGGCGTGCACGCCAATATCGGCGGCGGCTACCGGGACAGCGGGCTGAGCAACCTCGCCCTGCACTGGATGGCCCGCAAGGCGGCCCAGGCCGGGCTGGCGCTGGACCAGGCGTGGCTGGACACCGCCTGCGTGCCGGACTGGGGCGGGGCGCTGCGGGAATCCCGCCGTGGCCTGTACCGCCTGTTGCAGCGGCACCCGCGACCCATCGGCGCGGCGGTGGGTGAGGCGGTACACCCCGGGGCCTTGCACCGCTACCGGGATGCGGTTCAGGCTTACGCGCCCGATAATCTGCGACACTGGCTGGAGCGGCGCGACGGCGCGCCCAGCCCCGAAACCGCCCCCAGTCCCGAAACCGCCCGAGAGTAGCTTTGCCACAGCGCCGATGAGCCGCAAGATCATTCACCTGGATATGGACGCCTTCTTCGCGTCCGTGGAGCAACGGGATGATCCGCGGCTCAAGGGGCGGCCGGTGATCGTCGGCGGCGACCCCCACGGGCGGGGTGTGGTGGCGGCGGCAAGCTACGAGGCCCGGCGTTTCGGCATCCACTCCGCCATGGCCGCCTCCCGGGCGCTGCGGCTTTGCCCGGACGGGGTCTTCCTGCGGCCACGTTTCGAGGCCTATCGGGCCGAGTCCCGGCGCATCCAGGCCATCTTCCGCCGCTACACGCCGCTGGTGGAGCCCCTGTCCCTGGACGAGGCCTATCTGGATGTGAGCGAGTGCCGGGCCTGCCGGGGCTCCGCCACCCTGATCGCGCAACGGATCAAGGCGGAGATTCGCGAGCGCACAGGCCTGACCGCCTCGGCCGGGGTGTCCTACAACAAGTTCCTCGCCAAACTCGCCTCGGACATGGACAAGCCCGATGGGCTTTACCTGATTCGCCCCGGCGAGGGCGAGGCCTTCATGGCCGAACTGCCCGTGGGCCGTTTCCACGGCGTGGGCCAGGCCACCGAGGCGCGCATGCACGCCCTGGGCATCAAGACCGGGGCGGACCTGCGGGAATGGACGCCGGAAGCGCTGCAGGCGGCCTTCGGGTCCCGGGGGGCGTTCTTCCACGCCATTGCCCGTGGGGAAGACCCGCGGCCGGTGCGCCCGGTGCGGGTGCGCAAGTCCATCGGCAGCGAAACGACCTTTTCCCGAGACCTGGCCGACCCCGAGCAGATGCTGGCGGCGCTGCGCCCCCTGGCCGAGGAAGTGCTGGCGACGCTGGCCGCCAAGAAGCTCTGCGCCCAGACCCTGACCCTGAAGGTGAAATACCACGACTTCCGCCAGATCACCCGGGCCCACACCGGGGTCAGACCGCTGGCGGGCGTGGAGCAGGTCATGGATCTGTTGCAGCGCCTGCTGGCGCGCACCGACGCGGACCGGGTGCCGGTGCGCCTGCTGGGGGTGACGGTATCCGGCCTGCAGCCGCTGGAAGAGGGGACGGGTCAGCTGACCCTGTTCTGAAGCGCGCCCCTCTCTTCACCTCCCCCGCAGGCGGCACCGATCCGTGAATCTTTCCCGTCAACACCCTGTAAACAGCACCCATCGAAGGTGACGAAACGGGGGGAGTCATGGCCCTGAGCCGCTCCTGCACGGGGAGGAACGGCTGTTACGGGGGCGTGGTGGCGACGGGACCGGTGATCTCCAACACCCGGGTGGCGGTATCGAAGTGCAGGCCGAGGACCTGCAGCGTTTCGTTGAACAGGGCGTAGTCGTAGGATCCGCCGGCGTAGGGGGCGTCCGGGTCGTCGGCGCAGTTGAAGGGCAGCGGCAGGTCCTTCAGGGAATCGGCGTTTTCCAGCAGCCATCCCCGGGCCAGTTCACGGCTGCGAGCGATCTGCTCCGGCGTCATGCCCGCGTTGTAGGGGTAGGCCTTGCCGGTGAGGCTCATGGTCTCGGGGTCGTGGCGGATGCCGTGCAGGGCGTCGATGCTTTCCTCGAGAATGTCCCACTTGTAAGCATGAATGTCGTTCGCCCCGAGTTCGGCATACTCGTAGAATTGGTTGCCAGTGAAGATGAACATGGCCATCAGGGCTCTTCGCTGCAGATACTTCGCGCCACGCCAGTGCCAGTACAGTATCTCGTCGGCGAGGAAGGACTTGGTGTGTACGTCGTGGCCTTCCAGATAGTCGTCCAGACACAGGCCCAGTTTCGTCATGGCGTCGGGGTCGCCGCTGGCGCCGGCCCTGCGGGCCCAGTCCACGGCCTCATCGGCGCTGAAGCCGGGGCCGCCGGCGCGGCAGAAGGCGCCGTAGGTGGTCTGGGCGGTCAGTACGCCCCGTTCCGCGTAGTGGCGCAGTGCCGTTGCGCCTTCTTCGTCCAGTGAGTTGCTGAGCACGTCGGACAGTGCCCGGCGCTCGTTCACCGGCAACTCGCAAAAGCGCACGTGTTCCGCCCGCAGATACTCCGCGGGGAGAAAATCCTCGGGGCGCCAGCGGCGCATATCGGGCAGGCCCTGGCGGTAGTAGCGCTGCCAGGTGTAGGGCTCGCGCAGGGGGCGCTCTTTCGCCACGTACTCGTCCCAGCCCAGGGCGGTGTCCGGGCTGGCAGGCAGGTCGTCGTTCGCCGGGTTTTCACAGCCGAGGCCCAGGGCGAGCGCGGCCAGAAAGGTGCAGGCGAGGGGTAATCGCATGGTGGTGTTCGGTCCTTGAACATTGGTTTTTCCCGAGCGCTTCTTGTACCTTTCCGGGCGAGGGAACGCAAATAATCAAATGCATAAGGAGTATGCAGATGAACGCAGTAGTCGCGTCGGCGCCCGCCGACTGGGCGCTTCGTGGCGCCCGCATGGCGCTGTCCGCCAAGATGGCGCAATGGGCCACCGATCTCAAAGACGCCGTCGATCACGCCGAAGCCCCGCACGTTTCCCGGGAATTCCCCGGTCTGGCCAATCTGGTGTATTTCAATCTGGCCCTGGACGGGGCGGGCGCCTTCCTGCCGCGCACGGCCGGTGCGGTGATCGCCCGCTTCGCCGGCCCGCTGTGGCTGCTGAACGCCGCCTCCACCGCCTTCGAGAAAGGCTACAAGGCCCATGCGGAACGGGTGAATGACAAGCTCAGCACGCACTTTCGCAATGCGCGGGATGACTACAAGGATCGAATCAACTTCGCGGCGGATGATTTCTTCAACCCGGCCGGGCCGGGGCCGGCGATATGGCGCGAGTTGGCGGTGCTCACCCAATTGGCGGAGGCTAACGGGCGCCAGGACACGCTGAAGACCGAACAGGGCTCGACAGCGTACAAGGAGGGATACGCTGCGGATCTTGGCAAGAGAATCATCGATGCCGCGCGAATCCTCCCTCGCAACCGAGACTTGAGCCGCTGGGCCAAGGAAAGCTTCGGCGAGACCCTGAAGAAGATCCAACTGCTCTACCTGCACTCACCCTTGCATGAGCGGGGCCTCGCCGACCTGAGCCGGCCGGCGGTGGGGGAGGTCTACGTGGTGGATGACCACGGCGTGCGGCGTTTCCCCACCCTGGGCGAGGCGGCCCGCATCTGCCTGCGGCGCAATTACGACTGGACCCTGCTGCAACGATGGCTGGGTGTGGACGAGTGCCTGCGCGCCGTGCCGGGGCAGCGCATCGCGACCAAAAAGGACTTCTTCATGCTGATACAGCGCGGCTGGCTGTTTCGGATCGACGTGGATGAGTACACGGCGCTGGTGAACGGCACGCCCTTGCGGGTATCGAATCTGGCCATCGTGCCGCTGGAGGGGGCGAGTCGGCGCCCGTTCGTCAATCTGCCGGCCACCCTGGACGCCCTGCGCCAGGGCTACCGAAGCGTCATGGCCCGCGGGTGAGCCTGCGCGCTCAGACCGGGATCGCCCGGGTGTGATCGCCCGAGCAGGGGCTGAGCAGCGGCTCGGCCTCGGCGTTCTCCGCCGCCACCCAGACGCTCTGGTCCCCCTCCCAGCGACCGGCTTCCACCGCCTCGATGAACTCCGCCCAGATCCGCGTGCAGATCTCGGGCACTTCCAGGGTGAAGGCGTGGGCCACGTGGGGCAGCAGCACCAGCCGTGCGCCGGCGATGTGTTGGCGCAGGATCTCGTGGCAGCTGCGCGGGGTGAGCGCATCGTGTTCGCCGTTGAGGATCAGGGTGGGGGCGGTGATGCGGGCGAGTTCCGCGGTGAAGCCCTGGAAGCGGGCGATGGATTCCATCAGGTTCTGAATGGCGTAGAGCTGGTTGCCGGCGCTGCTCTGGCGGCGCATCTCGGGGATGCGCTCGGCGTGGCGCTCCAGCCACTGGGCGCTGAAGTTGTAGCTGGTGAACAGCTCCACCAGGTACTCGAAGCCCACCCGCGCCATGCCCTGGTAGAGCGTCCCGCCGATGGCGCGCAGGCGCGCGTCCATCTCGCTGAAGGTGCTCATGGGGATCAGCCCGGCGCAGCGCTCAGGGTGTTCGATGGCAAACTTCAGGGCGACGATGCCGCCGAAGGAAATGCCGGCCACGTAGGCCCGCTCCAGCCCCAGGTGATCCAGCAGGCTCTCCAGCACCGCCACATTGTCCTCGAACTCCAGCCCCAGCACGGGCTTGGCGGATTCCCCCTGGCCCAGCAGGTCGAAGCTGAGCAGCCGTATGCCGCGATCGGCCAAGGTCTGCTGGTAGGGCGCCCAGTGGCGGGTGGCCTGGGTCAGACCGTTGACCATCACCAGGGTGGGCGCATCGGGGGCGCCTTCACCGAGTTCGTAGTAGACGGGGTGACCCTGGTGCTTGAAGTAGGGCATGGGCGTGATGTTCTTCTTGTACCGGAAGTGCCTAGATTCTGGTCAGCCCGGGGTCGATTCGCAAGTCCGGGGTCATCCCCGGTGGCGCGCGCGGGGGGTGGGTTCAGGGAAAATTCGGCATGTGCGGCTCAGTGCCGCTGATGGTCGCTTCGGGGTGATGGGCGCGGATCAGCGCCTCCACCTCGTCCACCCGCCCGCGCTTGACGTCCACCAGCATCAATACCTGGCCAGCCTCCACCGCCTCTTCGAATTTCTTCAGCCGGCTGTTGGGGGTGGAGATGCCCATCATGCTGGCCGCCCACGCGCCGAAGCCCGCTCCGGCGAGCGCCGCGCCCAGCACCGCGCCACCGCCCAGTACGATGCCCGCCGGCGGTACGGCCACCGCCACCAGCCCGGCTACGGCGCCGGTGGCGGCCCCGGCGGCGGCGCCCCGCTCCAGGGCCGGAATCAGGTCGCTCTTCTGGGCCATGGAGGCCTCGGGGAGGTCCTCCAGCGGCACATCACGCCGCGCGATCAGGTGGATGTGCTCCTCGGCCACGTGGTTTAGCAGCAGATCCCGCACGATGCGCCGGGTCGTGGATACATCCGGGGCGAGGAAGTACAGGCGTCGCATGGGGCGTCTCCTTTCAGGGAGGAGTCATGAACGCGGAGATGGGGGTAAACGCAGCCATTTCCAGCACCGACGGCGCCGGAAATGGCGCTGGCCTACATACCGTGGTGGCCGCCGCCGCTCAGGGCCATCAGCGGCGTGGCCAGGGTCCACAGGCCGAAGAACACGATCAGCACGCCGGCACCGCGGCGCAGGCCGCGGTGGTTGGACCAGCGGCGCAGGCTGTGGGCAGCGCTGCCGACCAGCACCATGGCGGGCAGGGTGCCGGCGCCGAAGGCGAACATCACGCCGGCGCCCTGGGCGGGCCCGCCCGAGACCGCCGCGGTGAGCAGCATGGAGTACACCAGCCCGCAGGGCAGCCAGCCCCAGACCATCCCCGCGGCCCAGGCCTGCAGTGGGTGGCGCACGGGCAGCAGGCGCCGGGCGAGGGGGCTCAGCAGCCGCCAAAGCCGGGCGCCCGCGACCTCCATGTGGCGCAGGCCGCGCCAAGCGGTGGCCAGTTGCAGGCCGATGGCGATCAGCACCAGGCCCGTCATCAGGCGCAGGGCGATGGACCAGGCGGGCAGGTTCAGCAAGGTGCCGAGCCAGCCGCCCAGGGCCCCCACCAGCGCGCCGGCGATGGCGTAGCTGCTGATGCGGCCCAGGTTGTAGAGCAGGTTCAGCCCCAGACCCGCCAGCCGGGAGGGGCGCTGGGCGCTCATGCCCAGCGCCGAGGCGATGCCACCGCACATGCCCAGGCAATGACCGCTGCCCAGCAGGCCCACCAGCAGGGCGGCGGTCAGGCTGGTCAGGGGGTCAGAGTGCATCGTCGCCTCCTTGCTCGCCGTCTTCGGGCGTCGCCCCTGGTTCGCTGTCGTCCTGCTGGCCCCGACCCGGGGCCGGGGCCTTGTCTTCCATGAGAATGCGGTAGGCGGGGCTGTCCAGATCGTCGAACTGGCCATTGTTCACCGCCCAGAAGAAGGCCCAGATGGCCACGCCCAGTAGCATGATCCCCAACGGTATCAGCACCAGGATGATGTTCATGTGCGCGCCTCCGTCACCCCAGCAGCGGCCAGCGGTGTGTTCCGGGCGGCCCGGCCCAGGCGCAGGGAGTTGAGCACCACGATCAGGGAACTGGCGGACATGCCGATGGCCGCCAGCCAGGGCGGCACCAGGCCGACGGCGGCGAGGGGCAAGCCGATGAGGTTGTAGCCCAGCGCCCAGGCCATGTTCTGGTGGATGATGCGCAGGGTGCGCCGGGCAAGGCGCACGCCGTGGGGCAGCAAGCGCAGATCCTCGCGCAGCAGTACCGCGTCGCTGCTGGCCCGAGCCAGGGCCGTGCCGCCGCCCATGGCGATGGACACATCGGCTCCGGCCAGCACCGGGGCGTCGTTCACGCCATCGCCGATCATCGCCACCAGTTCGCCTCGACGGCGGTATTCGGCCAGACGTTCGAGCTTCTGCGCCGGGTCCAGTCGGGCGGCGTGCTCGTCAATACGCAACTGCCGCGCTACCGCGGCCACGGTGGCGGCAGCATCGCCGCTGGCCATGGCCGCGCGCAGCCCCAGCCCGCGCAGCTCATCCAGCGCCACGGCGGCCTCCGGGCGCAACTGGTCGGCCAGGCGAAAGGCCGCCAGCCAGCCTTGCTCGCCGCCGAGCAGCAGTGCATCGGCGGGCAGTCCGGCCGGTGGCGGGCCGGCGAGCGCCGCCACGTAATCCGCCCGGCCAATCCGGTAGCGCTGCCCGTCCACGCGCCCCTGCACGCCGGCCCCGGGCTGGTAGCGTTGCTCCTCGGCGGCGCGGGGAGCGCGGGGAAAGGCGCGGGCCAGCGGGTGCTCGGAGCCCTGCTCCAGCTGTGCGGCGATATTCAGGCAGGCGCTCTCGTCCTCGGCCCCCAGCGGCAGGGTTTCGGTAATGCGCAGTTGCCCTCGGGTGAGGGTGCCGGTCTTGTCCAGCACCAGCCGGTCCACCCGGGCCAGATTCTCCAGGGTGTCGGGGCGGCTGATCAGCAGCCCGTCCCGGGCAAGCCGCGTGGTGGCGGCGGTGAGCGCGGTGGGGGTGGCCAGGGACAGGGCGCAGGGGCAGGTGACCACCAGGGTGGCCAGCACCACGGGCAGCGCGCGGCTTGGGTCAATCTGCCACCAGACCAGCGCGATCAGCGCGGCGACCACCAGCACCGCGATCACGAAGACCCGGCCCACCCGCTCGGCGGTCTGGGCCAGGCGCGGGCGTTCCGCGGCGGCTCGCTCCAGCAGTCGGCCGATGGCCGAGACCACGGTGTCCGCGCCCACCTGCTCCACCCGCATGCGCAGTGGGTGCTCCAGGTTCAGGCTGCCGCCCACCAGTCGCGCCCCGGTGCCCCGGGGCAGCGGTTCCGATTCGCCGCTGAGCATGGATTCGTCCAGCCGACTTTGGCCGGCGATCACGACACCGTCGGCGGGCACGGATTCGCCCGGGGCGATGATGACCACATCGCCCACCCGCAGATGCCGGGCGGCGATGCGCTGCTCGGTGCCGTCGGGCTGCAGGCGCAGGGCCGAGGCGGGCAGCAGTTGACTGAGCGCCTCGCCCAGGGCGCCGGCCCGGTGGCGCGCGGCCATCTCGGCGTAGCGCCCCAGGGAGAGGAAGAAGATGAACATGGTGACCGAGTCGAAGTAGACTTCCTCGCCGCCCCGGAACGTCACCCACAGGCTCCAGGCGTAGGCGCCGCCCATGGCCAACGCCACGGGTACGTCCATGCCGGGGCGGCGGGCGCGCAGATCCCGCGTCGCGCCCTGGAAGAAGGGGGCCCCCGCGTAGAACAGCACCGGGGTGGCCACCAGCAGGCTCACCAGCCGCAGGAAGTCCTGATACAGCGGCTCCATGGCCTGCACCGCGCCCAGGTACAGCGCTACCGCGTACATCATCACCTGCATCATGCCCAGGCCCGCCACGGCCAGGCGTTTGAGTGCCCGGCTGCGTTCCCGCTCGGCCGCTCCGGCGGCAGCTTCGCTGCCCACCGGGTGGGGGGTGAAGCCCAGCGCGGCGATCAGTCGCAGCAGCTCGCTCAAGGGCCGGCGGGCGGCGTCCCAGCGCAGCAGTGCGCGGCCGCTGGCGGGGTTGACCCGGATCTGCTCCACGCCTTCTTCTCGGGTGAGCGCGTGCTCGATCAGCCAGCTGCAGGCCGCGCAGCTGATGCCCTCGATGAGCAGGCGCGCCTCGCCGCGCCCGTCGTCCAGGGGTTCCACGAAGTCCTGCTGCAGGCTGCCATCGTCGAGCAGGCTCCATTCGTCCCGACCGCCATCCTCGGGCTGGGGCGTGGGGGCGGTGCGATAGCGGTAGAAATCGTCCAGGCCGGCGTCACGGATGAAAGTGGCGGCGGCCTGGCAACCGATGCAGCACACCGGACGCGGCTTGTCGTCGATGCGTACGGTGCGGTGCTCGTCGGGCGGGACGGTGTCGCCGCAATGAAAGCAGCTGACCATGGTTGGTGGCTCCGGCGCGGCCTAACCGCGCGGTGCGAGTTGCAGCAATTGCTGGTCGTCGGCCAGTTCACCGGCCAGGCGCCATTCGGCGCCCAGCGGCTGAATCTGCACCAGCCAGCGCCCGGGCAGGGTGTGTTCGCTCTGGCCCCGGTACACGCCTGCCTCGTCGGCACGCAGCTCCAGGTCCAGGTCCCGATTGCTGAGCGTGGGGTGGGTCAGCCGCAGCTGCAGGCTCTGTGGCTGCGTCTGTGCCCCCTGGAGTATCAGCATGATCCGGCCCTGTTCTCGGGCGATGTTCAGCCGGGCGCTGAGGCCGCGCTCGGCGGCCGCCCGGTCCAGTACCTGACGCTGCTCGGTGATCAGGCCGATCTTGCCGTAATCGTCCACCACCAGGCTGTCATGGCCGCTGGCGGCGATTACCAGGGTGAGGATCCCGGCGACCACCACGGAGCCGGGCAGGGCGATCAGGAACCAGGGCCAGAATTGCTTGTACCAAGGCGCATGTTCGCCGGGCATGGATGGCTTACCTCACTGGGGTATGGAAACGCGTTTCCACACTGTAACGCTGTTCCGGCTTGCCGATGGTGACCAGGATCAACTGGATGTTGTGTCCGCCGCCCCGGGCGAAGGCGCCGGGCTCGGCGCTGACCCGGGCCGCGACGCGGCGAGATGCGCCGCTCGCCACCGTGAACGTCTCCGGTGTGGTGATGATGCTGAGGCCCGGGGCGCCGGCCACCTCCAGGCGGAAGCGGGCGTCCTCACCGCTTTTGTTCATGGTGTGCAGGGTGTAGACGTTCTCGATCACGCCGCCGGCGGCTTCGCGATAGAGGGCGTTGCGATCGGGCAGCACGTCCATGTCCAGGGGGGAGCGCATGGCCAGGGCCGCCACGGCGCCGCCGGTGATCAGGGCGAGCAGCAGGCCGTAGATGAGGATGCGCGGGCGCAGGATGCGGCTGCGCTTGCCCGCCAGGGCGTTCTCGGTGGTGTAGCGAATCAGCCCCCGGGGGTAGCCGACCTTGTCCATCACGCTGTCGCAGGCATCTATGCAGGCCGCGCAGGCGATGCACTCGTACTGCAGCCCATCGCGTATGTCGATGCCCGTGGGGCAGACCTGCACGCACAGGTAGCAGTCTATGCAATCGCCCAGGCCCAGCGCCTGGTGATCGGCTTCGCGGCGGCGCGGCCCGCGGGGTTCACCGCGGCGCTCGTCGTAGGAGATGGTCAGGGTGTTCGGGTCGAACATGGCGCTCTGGAAGCGCGCGTAGGGGCACATGTACAGACAGACCTGCTCACGCATGAAGCCTGCGTTGCCCCAGGTGGCGAAGCCGTAGAAGGCCATCCAGAAGCTCTCCCAGGGGCCGAGCTGGAAGGCGGCGAGCCTGGCGGTCAGTTCGGTCACCGGGGTGAAGAAGCCGACGAAGGTAAAGCCGGTCCAGGCGGCGAACAGCACCCAGAGCACGTGTTTGCTGCTCCGGCGGATGAGCTTTTCGCGGCTCCAGGGCGCCTTGTCGAGCTTGATGCGCTTGTTGCGATCGCCTTCGCACCACTGCTCGATCCAGATGAACACCTCGGTCCATACGGTCTGCGGGCAGGCGTAGCCGCACCACAGCCGGCCGGCCAGCGCGGTGAAGAAGAACAGCATCAGCGCACAGACGATCAGAAACAGCGCGAGAAAGAAGAAATCCTGGGGCCAGAAGGTCAGGCCCAGTACGTGGAACTGCCGCCCTGGCAGGTCGAAAAGCACCGCCTGACGATCATCCCAACGCAGCCAGGGGGCCAGGTAGAACAGCCCCAGCAACGTGAGCACGGCGAGCTTGCGCAGGCTCTGGAAGCGGCCCTTGATCTCGCGTGGGTGAATCTTCTCCCGGGCCTTGTACAGGCCGGGGTCGGCAGCGCTCGGCTGCGCCGCCGCCCGGCGAGGATCGCCGGGGCGGGGGGTGTCGGTACTCATGAAGGCTCCAACGCAATCAGCGTCGACGGGAGGACGGGGTCAGCAGCAGCGCGCTCAGCCAGCTCGATGCCGCCGCCGCGGCCCAGAACATGAAGAAACCCAGAGTATAGCCCTGTCGGCGAGACAGGTCCCACTCGGGGAACGTCGCCATGCGCAGATCCTCCGGGTCCAGATTGGCGAAAAACACCATGGTCGCCACGCCCGCCACCAGGAAAGAGGGCCAGAGTATGGCTCCCCAGCGGGCGATGACAGGTTTCCAGACCGGGTCCAGCCCGGAGGGCTCGTTGCGCTCGTGCACGGCTTGCTACTCCTCGATGCTCGCCTCGTCCTGGCTCAAAGAGTACACATAGGCGGTGAGCACGTGAATGCGCTCTTCATCCAGCAGCTGCTCGTGAGCGGGCATCAGGCCCTGGCGCCCCTCGCGGATGCTCTGCTCGATGGCGGCCAGGCTGCCGCCGTAGAGCCAGGCGTCGTCAGTGAGGTTCGGCGCGCCCAGGGCCTGGTTGCCGGTGCCGTCGGCGCCGTGGCAGGCCGCGCAGCTGGCCTCGAATTTCTGCTTGCCGGCACGGGTGAGCTGCGCCGGGGCGCTGCGGCCGTTGAGGCTGTACACATAGGCGGCCACCTGACTCACGCCCTCATCGCCCAGGACCGCGCCCATGGGCGGCATTACGCCGCGCCGGCCTTGGGCGATGCTGTGGCGGATGGCGGCGGGGCTGCCGCCGTAGAGCCAGGCGTCGTCGGCCAGGTTGGGGAAGCCCGGCGCGCCACGGGCGTCCGAGCCGTGGCAGACCGCGCAGTTGTTGCCGAACAGGCGGCTCCCGGCGGCCATGGCGTCCGGGTTGTGGATCAGCTCCTCCACGTCGGTGGCAGCCCATTCGTTGAAGATCGCGCCATAGCTGTCGCGCGCCTTGGCCACTTCCTCTTCCCATTGCCCGACCTGAGTCCAGCCCAGTACGCCCTCGAAGCGACCCAGTCCCGGGTAGAGCACCAGGTAGAGCAGGGCGAAGGCGATGCTGATGTAGAACATGGTCAGCCACCAGCGAGGCATGGGGTTGTTCAGCTCGCGCAGATCGCCATCCCAGACGTGGTCGGTGGGCTCACCCTCGGCGGACTCACCCGCGATGGGCTTCGCGGTCCAGCGCAGCAGCCACCAGCAGCCGAGGATGTTGGCCAGGGTGAGCAGGGTGATGAACCAGCTCCAGAAACTACTCATCGCGGTTGGTCTCCTGCGATTTAGGGGTCTTTTCGTCTTCCAGCGGCAGGCGGGAGGCTTCGTTGAAGTCCTTCTTGCGCTTGCCGCTCCAGGCCCAGATGACGATTCCTAGGAAGATGACCAGCAGCAGCGTGGTCATGATGCCGCTGACAGTGCCGGCGCTCATGGCTTACCTCCGTCCGCTGAAGGCCGTGCCCAGGCCCTGCAGGTAGGCGATGAGCGCGTCCATCTCGGTCTTGCCTTCCAGTTGCGCGGGCGCCTCGGCGATCTGCTCGTCGGTGTAGGGCACCCCGATCAGCTGCTGGGCGCGCATACGGGTCTGGATCACGGCGGGATCGACCTCCCGTTCCGCCAGCCAGGGATAGGCGGGCATGTTGGATTCGGGCACCACATCGCGCGGGTTCATCAGGTGCACGTAGTGCCACTCATCGGTGTAGCGACCACCGACCCGGGCCAGGTCCGGCCCGGTCCGCTTGGAGCCCCACTGGAAGGGGCGGTCGTAGACCGACTCGCCGGCCACTGAATAATGGCCGTAGCGCTCGGTCTCGGCGCGGAAGGGGCGGATCATTTGCGAATGGCAGCCGTAGCAGCCCTCGGAGACGTACACATCGCGTCCGGCCAGCTCCAGCGCCGGGTAGGGCTGTACGCCCTCCGCCGGTTGGGTGGTCTCGGCCTGGAACAGCAGCGGCACGATCTCGACGATGCCGCCGATGCTGATCACGATGGCGGTCAAGATGCCCATCAGCGGAATGCTGCGTTCGACTTTAGCGTGTGCTTGTGACATTCCTGCGCTCTCCTAGGCAGTCTGGGCGGCGGCGGTGGCGTGCGCGGGCTCATCGCCACGCACGGTCTTCCAGATGTTCCAGGCCATGATGAACATGCCGGCGAGGAACAGCGCGCCACCCAGGAGCCGCGCCGCGTAATACGGGTAGGTAGCTTGCAGTGCCTGGACGAAGGTGTAGGTGAGGGTGCCGTCGTCGTTGACCGCGCGCCACATCAGCCCCTGCATCACACCGGCGATCCACATGGAGGCGATGTAGAGCACCACGCCGATGGTGCTGATCCAGAAGTGCGCGTCGATGGCCTTGATGCTGTACATGGCCGGACGGTCGTAGAGCTTCGGGATCAGCGCGTAGATCGAGCCGATGGTGATATAGGCCACCCAGCCCAGCGCGCCGGCGTGCACATGACCGATGGTCCAGTCGGTGTAGTGGGACAGGGCGTTGACCGTCTTGATGGACATCAGCGGGCCTTCGAAGGTGGCGATGCCGTAGAAGGACAGCGAGACGATCAGGAATTTCAGGATCGGGTCGGTGCGCAGCTTATGCCAGGCGCCCGAGAGGGTCATGATGCCGTTGATCATGCCGCCCCAGGAGGGGGCGAGCAGGATCAGCGAGAACACCATGCCGACACTCTGGGCCCATTCGGGCAGCGCGGTGTAGTGCAGATGATGCGGCCCGGCCCACATGTACACCGAGATCAGTGCCCAGAAATGCACGATCGACAGGCGGTAGGAGTACACCGGGCGCCCGGCTTGCTTGGGCACGAAGTAGTACATCATGCCCAGAAAGCCGGCGGTGAGGAAAAAGCCCACGGCGTTGTGGCCGTACCACCACTGCACCATGGCATCCACCGCGCCGGAGTAGAGCGGGTAGGAATGGGTCCAGCTGGTGGGGATCTGCAGGCTGTTGACGATGTGCAGCAGCGCGATGGCGAGGATGAAAGCGCCGTAGAACCAGTTCGCCACGTAGATGTGCTTCACCTTGCGCACCGCGATGGTGCCGAAGAACACCACGCCGTAGGCCACCCAGACCAGTGCGATGAGCACGTCGATGGGCCAGATCAGCTCCGCATATTCCTTGCTCTGGGTCAGGCCCAGGGGCAGGGTGATGGTCGCCGCCACCAGCGCCGCCATCCAGCCCCAGAAGGTGAACGGCACGAGCCAGCCGCCGAACAACGGTGCCTGGCAGGTGCGTTGCACCACCCAGTAGGAGGTGGCGATCAGGCCGCTGCCGCCGAAGGCGAAGATCACCGCATTGGTGTGCAGCGGGCGCAGGCGGCTGAAGGTCAGCCAGGAGGTGTCGAAGTTCAGGGCGGGCCACAGCAGCTGGGCGGCGATCAGCACGCCCACGGCCATGCCGATGATGCCCCAGACAACGGTGGCGATGGTGAACTGTCGCACCACCTTGTCGTTGTACGCGGGTGTCGTGTCCATAAGCGTTAGGGAGTCTCTCGAAAGGTACGGAGTTGCAGCCGCGGCTATTGTGCCAAAGGCCGCGCAAAAGATCTTGACCTGGGTCAAAGGCCCGGTATTTGTCCCGGAGCGCGGCTGGCGTATGCTCCGGTCCAACAGCGGCGCGGCATAGGATACAGGACGGGATGATGAACGTGGAGCAGGAACGGCGTATCGAGGATCTGGAAGTGCGTTTGGCCTTTCAGGAGGACACCATTCAGAGCCTCAACGATACGCTGATCGCCCAGGGCGAGGCGCTGGCGGAGCTGCGCCTGGCACTGCAGCGTGTCAACGAGCAGGTCAGGCGGCTGCAGCCCGGCGAAGGCGGGGGCGCCGCCGAACACGAGCCCCCACCCCACTACTGAGGGCGCCGCCCCACTACTGAGGGCGCCGCCCCCATCGAGTGAGGCGGTGACGCAGATAGCGCTTGTATAGGCGGTCCAGGCGTTTGGTCAGGCGCTGGTCGCGGCCATCATAGAACCCGAGTACCCCACGGATCTCGCGCCGGCCACGCGCATCCAGGCGCGCCAAGCCCCGGTAAAGCAGGTAAAAGCGCAGGCGCTGGCTGCGGGACAGCTCCACCCGGGCGTGGCGGTCCAGGCAGGCCAGGTCCTTGATCCGGCCGCGGCGCCGCAGGAGCCCGTAGCGGCGCCGGCCGATGGGGCAGTCGATGAGATAGACCCGGGGCGGCGCGCCGCGGCTGACCATCACGTTGCGCCACTTCAAATCGTTGTGGCAGAAGCCGATGCGGTGCAGGCGGGCGGTGTAATCGGCCAGCTGGCGGCTGACCTCCGCCACCCAGCGCCGATCCCGCAGCTTGGGGTCGGCTTCCCGCGCCATGCGCGCCAGGTCCGTGGTGTCGGGGATCTCCCGGGTCACCAGCGCCGCGCGGCGAAACCGCCCCCAGGCGCGATGTTGCTCGAAGCCGGCGATGTCCGCCGTGGCAATGCCGAGCCGGGCGAACAGCCGCAGGTTCTCGTACTCGCCCCGTGGCCGGCTGCGGCCGAACAGTCGGCGCAGCATCTTGCCCGCGGCGCTGTAGCGCTTCAGGTAATACACCCCGTCGGGCCGTTCCAGCCGCAGCACTTCGGAGATGAGATCGCCCGCGACCCGCTCGCCTTCCCACGACCAGGCTTCGTCCAGGTCCCGCCACAGGTTCTTGTCGGTCATCATTCCAGACCCAAAATGAAGTCCCAGTCCTCGGCGCTCACCGGCATGATGGACAGGCGGTTGCCCCGCTGTACCAGGCGGAAATCCGCCAGTTCCGGGCGCTCCTTCAGTTCCTGCAGGCTGATGTTGCGTTTCAGCTTGCGCACGAATTTCACATCCACCAGCACCCAGCGCGGTTTGTCCGGGTCGCTCTTGGGGTCGTAATACTGGTTGTCCGGGTCGAACTGGGTGGGGTCGGGGTAGGGCGCGCTCGCCACCTCGGCGATACCGACGATCCCCGGCACCTTGGTGTTGGAATGGTAGAAGAAGACCTGGTCGCCGATCTTCATGTCATCCCGCATCATGTTGCGCGCCTGGTAGTTGCGCACCCCATCCCAGGGCTCGGTCAGGTTGGGGCGCTGGGCCAGGTCATCGATGCCGAACACATCGGGTTCGGACTTCATCAGCCAGTAGTTCATGCTCGGCTCCCTGTGTTGTTGTGAAACGCTTACTGGAAGGCGCGCAGGCCGCGCTCGGTGATTATGCCCCACAGCGGCACGTCCCAGGGTTCACCGGCCAGCGCCGGCACGCGCTGGAAGGCGTGGGCGACGCCCAGTAGCCGCGGATGCTGCCAGCGTCGGCGGTGGCGGGTGAAGGCGAAGCAGCGATCGTAGTAGCCGCCGCCCATTCCAAGCCGGTTCCCCCGGTCATCGAAGGCCACCAGTGGCGCCAGCACCAGGTCCAGCCGATGAGCGGGCAGGGGGCGGCCGCCGAGCCGTGGTTCGGGGATGCCGTAGCGGTTACGCCGCAGGCGGCTGTGCTCCGGGTGGTAGGGGTAGAAGCGCATGACGCCGCGCTCGGCGACCACCGGCAGATACAACCGCTTGCCCCGGATCGCGGCCAGGCGCATCAGCGGCGCCAGGTCGGGTTCGCCGTCGGCGGCCCAGTAGGCGGCGATATGGCGGGCCTTGCGAAAGACCGCGCTGCGGGCCAGGTGGGCGGCCAGGCGGCGGGCGTGCCGGTGCTGCTTGCGCGGGTCCAGCCGGCGCCGTTGCTGGCGCATGGCTTGCCGTATGTCCTGGCGGGAGTTCATGGGGCGGGATGTTAGCACGCCCGGCTGGCCACGCCGGGCGGCCTGAATTGAGGGGACATTCCCCGCCTGTGCCGATGCGGGCTTCGCCCTTGAACCCTATGGTTCAGGTGGGGATGGCGAGTGGCGGCTTAGGCTTTCCGCTGCATGGCGGACCTGCACACCGCTTGCCACTACGACCAGGATCCCCGGGGCTACTCTTTGAGGCTCAAGAATACGTAGGCCCGCTGTCGAACACCGCAGGGAATGTCCGTGAACTCACTATGCAGCAGGACGCGGGGGAAGGTAAAGAGGTGCGGGTCTCAAGATGAGCCGTTCAGCGCCCCGGCCAGCTTTTCGTCCATGGCACTCAGCCGCTCGCGCACCTGGCGCAGCGCCTCGGTTTCGCTCTGGGCCTGCAGCAATTCATGGGCCAGGTTCAGGGCCACCATCACCGCTATGCGTTCGGCGCCGATCACCTTGCCGCTGTCGCGGGCCTCGCGCATTTTCCGGTGCACCATATCGGCCGAGCGCAACAAGCTTTCCCGTTCGCTCTCGGGGCAGCCGATCAGGTATTCCTTGTCGAGGATGTTGATTTTGACGGCGGTGGTGCTGCTCACGGTGTGCTGCTCGCTTTATCTACTGTTGTTCCATGGCACGCAGGCGACCGATCATGCCCTCGATCCGGGCCCGGGCCTGTTCGTTGCGCTCCAGCAGACTGGCGCGCTCGGTGGCCAGCTGGGACTGGGATTCCCGGAGCACCCGGTTTTCTTCGCGCAGCCGCTCGCACAGGCTCAGCAGCTGTTCCAGCCGTTGCTCCATGCGATCAATTGCTTTCGTAATGGAATCAGCCACTTGAAAATGTCTCCCGGGGGCGGTTTCGACTATAGACCCGGCACTCGTCCGGGTCAATCGGCGTCGGTGTTAGCATACGGTCTTGCGGCGGGGATATCCTGCCGCATTTCGCATTAGTAGCCCGGGGCGAATCCGGGCGGGAAAGCGGATGAGCGCAGGCATGGATTACGATCAGGTACAGCAGGCCCTGCAGGGCGTGGGCGCGGCGGTGGATGCCGCCGAGAGCCAAGGTTTGTTGAGTGGCATGGTGGCCGCCCCCGATAAAGTCGAGCCCGCCCCCTGGGTTGCCCAGGTGCTGGCCGAGACCGAGCCCCGGGGCGAGACGGCCAAGGCTTGTCTCGCCGCGCTCGGCGCGCTCTACGAGCACACCCTGGCGGGCATGGAAGACAAGTCCCTGGGCTTCCAGTTGCTGCTCCCCGACGATCAGGAAACCCTGCCGCGCCGTGCCGAGGCCCTGGGGCGCTGGTGCGAGGGGTTCCTGGTGGGGCTGGGCATCTCCGGGCTCAAGTCCGAGGCGGAGCTGCCCCGCGAGGTGCGGGAGATCCTGCAGGACTTCAGCCAGATCACCCGCGTGGAATTGGAGCCGGACGCGGAAGAAGACAACGAGGAAGCCTACGCCGAGCTGGTGGAATACGTGCGCGTCGCCTCCCTGCTGGTGCTGGAGCATCTGCGCCCCAGCGGTCGCAAGGTGGTGAACCCGCCCAAGGACGGCGACGAAGAGCCCACCGTACATTGATTAACCCATGAGCCGCTCCTGCGGGAGGCAGCATGATCGAGCAGAGTGAATTCGCCCGTCGTCGTCGGGAGTTGATGAGCGTGATCGGCGAGGGTGGTATCGCCGTGGTGCCGGCCGCCCCTGAGCGTCCGCGCAACCGGGATGCGTTCTACCCCTACCGCCAGGACAGCGACTTCCATTACCTCAGCGGTTTCGACGAGCCCGAGGCCGTGCTGGTACTGATCCCCGGCCGTGCCCACGGTGAGTACATCCTGTTCAACCGCGAGCGCGACCCGGACCGGGAGATCTGGGACGGTCCCCGCGCCGGCCAGCAGGGGGCCTGCCGGGACTACGGCGCCGACGACGCCTTCCCTATCGACGACATCGACGAGATCCTGCCCGGGCTGCTGGAGGGTACCGACCGGGTGTTCCACACCATGGGCGTGGACCCGGAGTTCGATCATCGAGTCATCGGCTGGGTCAGCCAGGTGCGTCAGAAGGCCCGCGCCGGGGTGCGGGCGCCGGGGGAGTTCGTCTCGCTGGAGCACTGGCTGCACGAGATGCGCCTGATCAAGAGCGCGGCCGAGATCAACGTCATGCGCCGCGCCGCGCAGGTCTCCGCCGAGGCCCATCGGCAGGCCATGCGCATCTGCCGTCCGGGGCTGTACGAGTACGAGATCGAAGCCGAATTCCAGGCCGCCTTCCGCCGCCACAATGGCTGGCCCGCCTACACGCCCATCGTCGGCGGCGGGCGCAACGCCTGCATACTGCATTACATCGAGAACAAGGCCCGGCTGCGCGATGGCGATCTGCTGCTCATCGATGCGGGCGCGGAACTCGATTGCTACGCCGCCGACATCACCCGCACCTTCCCGGTCAACGGCCGCTTCAGCGCCGAACAGCGGGCGGTCTACGAGGTGGTGCTGGCCGCCCAGCAGGCGGCCATCGACGCCACCGGCCCGGGGCGCAGCTGGAACGCCGGCCACGAGGCCGCCACCCGGGTGCTTTGCGAGGGCATCGCCGAGCTGGGCCTGCTCCAGGGAAGCGCCGAGGACATCGAGGCGCGTGGCGACTACAAGCGCTTTTTCATGCACCGCACCGGTCACTGGCTGGGCATGGACGTACACGACGTGGGCGATTACAAGATCGACGGCCAGTGGCGCGAACTGGAGCCCGGCATGGTGCTCACGGTGGAGCCGGGGCTCTACATCGCCGGCGACCAGCCCGATGTGGACGAGCGCTGGTGGAACATTGGCGTGCGCATCGAGGACGATGTGCTGATCACCCGCGATGGCTGCGAGGTGCTCACCGCCGATGCCCCCAAGCGGGTGGCGGATATCGAAGCGCTGATGGCGCAGGGCTGAGGGCGCCGTGGCGAGCTTCGACTACGATGTGCTGATCGTGGGCGGCGGGCTGGTGGGCAGCGCGCTCGCCTGTGCGCTGGCCGATACCCCCGCGCGCGTGGGGGTGATCGAAGCCGTGCCCCCCGGTGAGCCGGGCCAGCCCAGCTACGACGAGCGCAGCACCGCCATCGCCGCCTCCACCCAGCGCATCCTTCAGGCGCTGAGTCTCTGGCCGGCGCTGCGCGCCGAGGCCGCCCCGATTCGCTGCATTCACGTCTCCGAGCGCGGCCGCTTCGGGGTCACCCGCATGAACGCGGAGGAAGAGGGGCTGGAGGCCCTGGGCTGGGTGGTGAGCAACCGCGCCCTGGGTGCGGTGTTGCCGGCCCGCGCCGCGGCTGCCGACAACGTGGACTATTTATGCCCGGCGAGCCTGGAGGGTCTGCGCCAGGAGGCCTCGGGCGTGAGCGTCACCATCACCGAGGCCGGGGGCGAGCGCAGCCTGCGTGGCCGCCTGCTGGTGCTCGCCGACGGGGTTCGCTCCCGGGGGCGGGGGTTGCTGGGGGTGGCGGTGCGCGAAGACGCCTACGGGCAGGCAGCGGTGATCGCCAATATCACCCCGGAGCGGGATCACGCCGGCGTGGCCTACGAGCGCTTCGGCCCCGACGGGCCGCTCGCCCTGCTGCCGCTCACCGGCGGGCGTTGCGCGCTGATCTGGACGGTTCCGTCGGCCCGGCGCGAGACCGTGTTGGCCATGGACGACGAGGCCTTCCTGGCCGAAGTGCAGCAGCGCTTCGGGTTTCGGCTCGGGCGCTTGTTGCGGGCCGGCGAGCGGGCGGCCTATCCGCTTGCCCGGGTGCGCGCCGAGCACCTGACCGTGGAGCGTGCCGTATTGCTGGGAAATGCCGCGCACAGCCTGCACCCGGTGGCGGGGCAGGGTTTCAACCTCTCGCTGCGTGATGCCGCCTGCCTGGCCGAACTGGTCCACGAGGCGTTGGGCCGGGGCGAGGACCCGGGGCGCGCGGCGCTGCTGCACCGCTACGAGGACTTGCGACGGGCCGATTACCGAACGGTGGACGGCTTCACCCACGGACTGGTGCGCGGCTTCGGTCTGGGTCTGCCGGGGCTGGGCGCGTTGCGCGGCCTGGGGCTGGGGGGCATGGACCTGCTGCCGGGTGTGAAGCGCGATTTCGTCCGCCATGCCACGGGTCGGGCCGGAACTCTGCCGCGCCTGGCGGTGGGTTTGCCGCTGGGCAAGGGCTGAGGGGCGCCTCATGGAACGTTACGATTGCATCATTCACGGCGCCGGCATGGTGGGCCTGAGTCTCGCCTGCGCGCTGGCCGAAGGCGGCCTCAGCGTGGCCGTGCTGGAGGCCGCGCCGCTCCGGCGCTGGAGCCCCGAGGAAACGCCGCTGCGGGTCGCCGCCGTGAACCGCGCCTCCGAGCGGATGCTGCGTCGACTGGGTGTGTGGGAGGGCCTGGAGGCCGCCCGCGTCAGCCCCTTCCAAGGCATCAGCGCCTGGGACGGCGAGGGCGGCGGCGCGGTGCATTTCGACGCCCTGTCCCTGGGTGAGCCCCACATGGGGCACATCATCGAAAACCGCCTGACGCAGACGGTCCTGCACGACCGCTTCCTCTCGCTGCCCGGCGCGCGGCTGCTGGCTCCGGCGAGCCTCGCCGGCTTTCACCGCGAGGGCGATGAGATGCGATTGCGCCTGGAGGATGGCCGCCGGCTGTGCACCTCGCTGCTGGTGGGGGCGGACGGGGCCGGGTCCGCGGTGCGGAAGATCGCCGGCATGCCGCTGGAGCAGCGTGAGTACGGCCAGCGCGGCCTGGTCTGCGCGATCAGCACCGAGCAGCCCCACGGCGCGGTGGCCCGTCAGCGCTTTCTGTCCGGTGGCCCGCTGGCGCTGCTGCCGCTGGCCGATGGACGCTGCTCCATCGTCTGGTCCCTGCCCGAGGCCCGGGCCAAGGCGCTGCTGGCGGCGGACAAGAGTGACTTCCTGACCGAGCTGAACCGGGCCGCCCAGGGGCTGTTGGGGCAGGTGCTCGATTGCGGTGAGCGAGCGGCCTTCCCGCTACGCCGCCAGCACGCCCGGCAGTACGTGCAGCCGGGGCTCGCCCTGGTGGGTGATGCCGCTCACGTGATCCACCCGCTCGCCGGTCAGGGGGCGAACCTCGGCTGGCTGGATGCCGCCGCCCTGGCCCAGCTGGTGTTGGCGGCCGCCGCCGCCGGCAAGCCGCTGGGTGGGCACAGGCTGTTGCGCCGTTACGAGCGCTGGCGCAAGGGCGACAATCTGATGATGCAGAGCGCGATGGACGGCTTTCATTGGCTGTTCACCCAAAGCCCCGGCTGGCTGGCCGGCTTGCGTAGTCTGGGCATGGACCTGACGGACCGCCTGCCTCCCGCCAAGCGGCTGATCATGAGCCGGGCCATGGGGGAGGGCGGGGAACTGCCCCGGCTCTGCCAAAGCCATCCCATCGCCCGGTAGGAGGCGCCGGTTCTCTTGGTCTACCCTCCCCCGCAACGGTATAGTGCCGGCCATTCATCAGCCGCCTGCCCGCTCGTCTGCTCAAGCCGCCCTTCGTCCGCAAGGGCCAGGCCCTGATAGAACTTTCCTCGTAAACCAAGAAGGACGTACCCATGAGCGAAGTCCCCGGCGATCTGCGTTACGCGCCCACTCACGAGTGGTTGCGCCTGGAAGACGACGGCACCGTGCTGGTCGGTATCACCGACCATGCCCAGCAGGCGCTGGGGGATCTGGTGTTCGTGGAAACCCCTGAAGTGGGCAAGGAAGTCGAGGCCGGCGAAGCCTGCGCCGTGGTGGAATCGGTCAAGGCCGCCTCGGACATCTACGCCCCCGTGGCCGGCGAAATCATCGACACCAACGGCGGGCTCATCGAGGCCCCCGAACGGGTCAACGACGCCCCTTACGGGGATGGCTGGATCATGCGCATTCAGCCCAGCGACGCTGACCAGATCGAGGAACTGCTGGACGCGGACGGCTACGAGGCCGCAATCGCCGACGACGACGAGGAGTAAACGCGCCGGGCCAGTCCGGAGATCATTTCACGCCAGAGCGCGAGGCGAAAGAACCGGGGGCGAGGGCCATGGATTTCGCCAGGCGCTTGCTGGATTAAGGCTTCCACGCCCCCACCACGTATTTTTCCCGGCTGGATGATGTAAAGGCGGCGCGGGAGCTGGACTGGGTCTGGCGCCCCGCCGAGCGGGTCCGGGGCGACCGGCCTCGACCCCGACAATAACGACGAGGATGATGCGATGACGGCACTGATCAGCGGTTCCATGGCCTTTGACACCATCATGGTCTTTCGCGACCGCTTCAGTAATCACATCCTGCCCGAGCAGGTACAGATCCTGAACGTCTCCTTCATGGTCCCGGAGCTACGCAAGGAATTCGGCGGCTGCGCGGGCAACATCGCCTACAACCTCAAGCTGCTGGGCGAGATCGGCATTCCGCTGGCCACCGTGGGCGCGGACTTCGAGCCCTACGCCCAGTGGTTGGACCGCAAGGGCATTCCCACCGACCATATCAAGGTGGTCGACGACAGCTACACCGCCCAGGCCTTCATCACCACCGACGAAGCCGACAACCAGATTACCGCCTTCCACCCAGGCGCCATGTCCGAAGCGCACCAGGTGCGGGTGCCCACCGACGCCGGAGGGCGTGTGGGCATCGTCGCCCCCAACGGCCGCGACGGCATGGTCCAGCACGCCGAGCAGTTCGCGGCTGCCGGCATCCCCTTCATCTTCGATCCCGGCCAGGGGCTGCCCATGTTCGAGGGTGAAGAGCTGCTGCGCTTCGTGGAGCAGGCCCGCTGGGTAGCGGTGAACGACTACGAGTCACGCCTGCTGCAGGACCGTACCGGGCTCGCTCTGGAGGCGCTGGCCGAGCGGGTGGAGGCGCTGGTGGTGACCCTGGGCGGGGAGGGCTCGCGCATCCACACCGGTGGCCGGGTGCTGGAGATTCCGGCGGTCAAGCCTGCGGCCCTGGTGGATCCTACCGGCTGCGGCGACGCCTACCGCGCGGGCCTGCTTTACGGCCTGTTGAACGGCCTGGACTGGGAAATCACGGGCAGAGTGGCCTCGCTGATGGGCTCGATCAAGATCGAGCAGGCGGGCACCCAGAACCACGGCTTCACGCGGGATGGGTTCCGGATGCGCTTCCAGCAGGAGTTCGGGACGGAGATGTGATGTGGGCGGGGGTTGGCGGCATATGGCCGCGAACCCCCACGCCATCAATCGTTCAACGGGATCCCCGAAAACAGGGTGGAAAACACCTCGATGGACTGCACATCCGCCTCCAGGCGCAGATCCTCCACCATCACCGGGGTCAGCGGCACGCACTGCGCCGCGGTGGGGCGCAGCTCCGGCGGATCCTCCGCCGGTCGGTCGAGCTTGTAGCCCGGCTCCACCTTCTTGGTGAGCGCATTGGCCGCGTGCACCACCGAGACCATGGGGATGTGGTGGCGTGCCCGCTGCGGTTCGTGGTGCAGCCCGGTGGTGTCCTGGTACAGATCCGCCAGGCGCCAGTTTTTCACCAGCGCGCGGCCCACGTCGGCGTGGTCGTAGCCCAGCACCTCGCGCTCCACCTGGTACATTTGCAGCGGCCCTTCGGCGAAGCGCGCCATGATCTGTTCGGCCTGCTCCGGCGCGTAGCGATAGATCACCAACTTGCCGATGTCGTGGAGCAGCCCGGCGACGAACAACTGGTCCGGCTCGCCGATCTTCAGCCGCTTGCTCAGCAGCCGCGCCATGATTCCGCAGTAGATGCTGTGGTGCCAGAAATCGGCCATGTCCACCAGGTCGGACTTGAGCTTGGCGAAGCTGCTGGCCACCTCGGTGGCGAGGATCATGTCGTTCAGCGCCCGGGTGCCGAGGATGGTGATCGCCATGGGGATGGTGTTCACCTTGGAGGGCAGGCCGTAATAGGCGCTGTTCACCACCCGCAGCAGGCGCGCGGTGAGTGCCGGCTCATGGGCGATGACCTTGCCGATGTCCGCCGCGCCGTAGCGGGGATCGTCGAGCATTTCGGTGATGCGGTGATAGGCCCGCGGAAGGCTGACCAATTGATTGGCCTTGCGCGCCAGTTGTTCGGCTGTCATGGGCACTCTCGATCTGCGATCTCTTGGGAGACACTGATCAATTCCCTTAGGGAATTGATCAGTGTCTCCCAAGGCATGCTAGCGGATTTTTTCCGCCCCCGCACCGTACGCAGTCGTGCTTTCCCCGCCCTCCAACACGGCTGGTGTATCATCGGAGCCATAGTCGAAAACCGGAAACCAGCAAGGCGATATGCACGTCGATCCGCACACGGGCCTGATTCAGGGGGCCCGCCAGAACCCCTCACCCAACTGCGACGCGCGGCCCGAGGGCACGCTCATCGATATGTTGGTGATCCACAATATCAGCCTGCCCCCGGGGCAGTTCGGCGGGCCCTGGATCGATGCGCTGTTCACCAACACCCTGGATCCCGGCGCCCACCCCTTCTTCTCCGAGATCTTCGAGCTGCGGGTATCGAGCCATGCGCTGATACGACGTGATGGCGCACTGATCCAGTACGTGCCGCTGCACAAGCGCGCCTGGCACGCGGGCAAGTCCTGCTTCCAGGGGCGCGAGCGTTGCAACGATTTCTCCATCGGCATCGAACTGGAAGGCGCCGATGAGACCCCCTATACCGATGCCCAATACCGACGGCTCGCCAGGCTCACCGCGGCGTTGCGTACCGTCTATCCGGCGATCACGGCGGATCGCATCGTCGGGCACAGCGACATCGCCCCCGGGCGCAAGACCGACCCGGGCCCCGCCTTTGACTGGGCGCGCTATCTGGGCGCGCTGGAGGAGCACCGCTCATGCGTTTGATTGCTGTTCTGCTGGCCTGGTGGGCCGGCCGCTACTACAACTTGCTGGGCCCGTGGCGGGATACGGACTGGTTCCACCGCTACGGCGATGCACTGCGCCGACGCCTTTCAGCGGCGGTGTGGGACGGCTGGCTGGGGCTGGCGGCCCTGCTGGCGCCGCTGCTGCTGCTCACCGCCTTTCTACAGCATGTGCTGCCCGGCCCCCTGTTGCTGCTGGCGGGAGTGGCCGTGCTGCTCTATGCCCAGGGGCAGGTGCGCCTGGACGAGGTGAGCCGGCGTTATCTGCGCGCCGAGCAGCACGAACAGCCCGAAGGTCAGCGCGCGGCGCTGGCGGAACTGGGGAGCACGCCCCCGGCTGGCGGCGAACCCCGTGCCCTGTGCCGGGATTTTGTCGCCGCCATGTTCTGGCATGCCTATCGCTATGCCTACGCGCCGGTGTTCTGGTATCTGCTGCTGGGGCCCTTTGGTGTGGTGCTGCAGTACGGGCTGGTGCTGACCCAGCGCTATGCCGAGCGTTACGAAGGGCATCAGCAGGGGCTGCGCCGCGCGGCCGGCGTGGCACTGTATTGGGTGGACTGGCTGCCGGTGCGGCTGTGTGCGCTGGCGCTGGCCTTGGCGGGCGATTTCGGCCGGGCGCTGCAGGGCTGGCGCCAGGGCGGCGCGCCCGGTGCGGTGGAGCACGCGGCGCGGCTGGGTGAAGTAGGATTGGGCGCGTTGGGCGGGCTCTCCCCCGAGACACCGGTGGCGCAGAGTCTGTACGACGCGCGCGCCTTGATCACCCGCGGCGTGACGGTGTGGCTGGGGGTGGTGGCCCTGTTGGTCATCACCGGGTGGTGGGCTTGATGAGCCCTCTTCCCCGGTAGGAGCGATCACATAAAAGGTGCATCGCGGGCAAGGGGAAAACCAGCAATCCTTATTCGGCGATCCGGGCAGCATGGGAACGCGGGCCTGAACGCCGATGGCGGCCGCCGTGTCCGGGTGGGCCTTGGGGGTTCCAAGTCTTGGCCCCGGCTCCTCGAGCCTGGGTGGCTGCTTCTCGATCCAGGGTGAAACAAAGAGAGACCACGTTATCGCTTCGCGACATCGCGACATTGCGAGCGCATATCTCCCCGCTTTCAGGGGGGGCTTGCGCCGACAGATGGAGTTCCGGGGTGGGTACGGTCTGGGGCGGACGTCGATGCAGCCGAGCATCGCAGCCGGAAAGGGAAAAGCGGGTTGCCTGTTTGAGCGAAGCGAGTTTGCAACCCGCCCCTTTCCGGCGAGAAGCGCAGGGAAGCCCGGCGTAGCCGGGCCAAATCGTGGGCCGCCCCAGACCGTACCCACCCCGGAACCGGCACCAGTGTCACAAGCCTCATCACAGGGCCGGCTCCCTATGCCACCGTTTTCCCGCTAACGCGCGATGCACCACAAAAAAACCCGGCGCCAGGGCCGGGTTTTTCTTCGTGGGTTCGGAGCTTCGCCTCAGTTATAGGCCACGCTGGGCAGCCAGGTCACCAGGGCCGGGAACAGCGCCACCAGCAGCAGCCCGGTCAGCTGGATGAGGATGAACGGCGTCACACCCTTGTAGATGTCCGTCACCTTGACCTCGGGCGGGCACACCCCCTTCACGTAAAACAGCGCGAAGCCTACCGGCGGGGTAAGGAAAGAAGTCTGCAGGCAGATGGCGAACATGATCGTGAACCAGGCCAGGTTGAAGCCCAGGCTCTCGATCACCGGCGCGACCAGCGGCAGCACGATCAGGGTGATCTCCACCCAGTCCAGGAAAAATCCCAGCAGGAACACCGCGAACAGGATCACGGCCAGCACGCCGTAGGGGCCGAAGGGCAGGCCCAGCAGGGCGTCCTCGATCACCGTGTCGCCGCCTACGCCGCGCAACACCACCGCGAACATGGTCGCGCCCAGGAAGATGGCGAAGATGAACACGCTGGTGCGCGTGGTCTGCTCCACGCTCTCCTTGAGCACCTTCAGGTTCAGTCGCCGGTTGATCAGCGCCAGCAGGGTGGCGCCGGCCGCGCCCACGCCGGAGGCTTCCGTGGGGGTGGCGATGCCGAAGAAGATCGAGCCCAGCACGGCGAGGATCAGGCCGGCGGTGGGCAGGATGGCGAGGCACAGATCCAGAATGGTGCGCCAGGTGATCTTCTCGTCCTTCGCGCCCGGGGGCACCGGCGCCATGTGCGGCTTGAACCAGGCGAGCAGCAGCACGTAGGCGATGTACATCACGCCCAGCATCAGCGCCGGCAGCATCGCGCCCATGAACAGGTCGCCCACGGAGGTGCCGGGGCGGGCCAGGCGGTCGGCCATCAGCACCAGCATGATGCTGGGCGGCATCAGGATGCCCAGGCAGCCCACCGAGCAGGAGGTGCCCACGGCCAGCGCCTTGTTGTACTTGGCGTCCATCATCACCGGGATGGACATCATGCCCAGCAGCACCACGGAGGCGCCGACGATGCCGGTGGTGGCCGAGAGCAGCATGCCCATGACGATCACGGTGACCGCGTAGCCGCCGCGCACGCCGCGGAAGAGCTTCACCATGTTGCGCATCAGCAGTTCGGCGACGCCGGACTTGTCCAGCATGATGCCCATGAAGATGAACATGGGTAGCGCCACCAGGGTGTCGCTGCTTACCGTGGGCCAGAAACGCTCGGGGGCGAGCGCCATGGAGCTGTTCCAGGTGTACCAGATGTCGGCGTTGAAGGTTTCTACCGCCAGGTGGCCGATAACGCCCCAGATGACCGCGGTGCCGGCCAGCACCCAGGCGACGGGGAAGCCACTCATCAGCAGTACGCCAAAGGTGGCGAACATGCCGATCACGAAAATCGTTTCAAGTTCCACGGGTTAAAACTCCGGATGACGCGAGTCCGTTCAGGGTTGTTGCTGCCGCCCCGACTAGGGCAGCTTGTCGGCGCCGCGGGGCTTGGGAAAGCCGAACAGCAGGGCGGTGACCTTGAGCAGCCGCGAGAGGGCGCCCACCGCGATCAGCACCATGGAAGCGGTCATGACGAACTTCAGGAACCAGCGGTAGGGCAGGCCCGAAGGCGCCTGGGAGCGCTCGGAGAGCACGAAGGAGCCCCAGGACCAGGTTGAGGCGTAGTACACCACCACGCCCAGAAACGGCAGCAACAGGAAGACGATGCCGAACAGCTCGATCCAGCCTTGGGTGCGGGGGGAGAGCCGTTCGTGGAACACGTCGACTCGCACGTGCTGGTCGTAGACCAGGGTGTAGGCCATGCCCAGCAGCCAGACGAAGCTGCTGATGTGCCAGCCCAGTTCTTCCATCGCGATCGAGCCCGCGCCGAAGGCGTAGCGGGAGATCACGCTGGTGAGAATGACCGCCACCACCGCCAGCCACAGCCACGAGGCCCAGCTGCCGATGATGATCAGAATCTTGTCCAGCACTCGCGAGAGGCTGGTGGAGGGGAAGCCCGCGGCGGGAGGGCCATCCATGTCCTGCAACCCTGCCGGGTGCTCATGACCTGCGTGGATATTATGCTCGGACATTGGATGGGTCTCCTCCCGCCTCGGTATTTCAGCTCAACTGTTCAGGGTTCCGATCGGAATCAGTCCTGGTACAGCTCGTTGGGCAGGTAGCCCAGCTGGAAGTAACGCTCGTACTTCTTGGCGTAGTCCTGCTGGCTCTCGTACACGCGCTTGAAATCGGCGTCCTTGGAAGCCTCTTCCGCCAGCACCTCGTTGCTGAGGTCCTGCAGCTCCTTCAGCACGCTCAGCGGCAGCTGCTCGGCGTTGACGCCCTTGTCCTTGAAGCCGGCGACCACGTCCGGGTTCAACCACTCGCCTTCGTTCAGGCCCTGCAGGGTAGCGGCCTGGCAGGTGGTCTGAATCATCGCCTTCTGGGCATCGCTGGCACTGTTCCACTTATCCTTGTTGACCAGGATGTACTGGGCGGTGAAGGTCTGATGCCAACCCGGGTACAGGTTGTTCTTCACGACCTTGTCGAAGCCCAGCAGCTGGTCGATGACCGGCAGGGAGAATTCGGTGGCGTCGATGGTGCGCTTCTCCAGCGCCTGGAACAGCTCGCCGCCCGGCATCATGGTGACGGAGGCGCCCAGCTTCTCCAGCACCTTGCCGCCCAGGCCGGCGAAGCGGATCTTCAGGCCCTTGTAGTCGTCCAGGGACTTGATGGGCTCACGGTACCAGCCGGCGGTTTCCGGGCCGATGATGCCGCAGAGGTTGGCATACACGTTGTAGCCCTTGTTGGCGTACACGTCCTGCAGCATTTCATGGCCGCCGCCCTCGTAGTACCAGGCGGTGAAGGCCCAGGGCTTCAGGCCGAAGGGCACGGCGGCGAACAGCGGCACGGCCGGCACCTTGCCCTGGTCGTAGCCGATCCAGCTGTAACCGGCTTCTACCTTGCCTTCGCTGACGGCTTCCAGGATCTCGAAGGGCGGCACGATCTTGCCGGGCTCGGAGACGCGGATCTGGATCTCGCCGCCGCTCATCTCCTTGAGACGGTCCGCGGTCCAGGCGGCCGGGCTGCCCAGAGCGGGCAGGTTGGACGAGAAGGTCATCGGCATGCGCCAGCGCAGGCGGTCGGCGGAGGCCTCGGTGACAGCGCCCAGCAGCAGGGCGCTGCCTACGGCGGCGGCAACCAGCGGTTTGCTCATCATGCTTTTCTTCATTGGGGGGTTCCTCTCCTCACTCTCGCGGTAAAAACGTCAGGTTTGACGCATACGAAAACGATGCAGCCGTGGCATGGATGGATTTCGTCTTGTCTGGACACATGCACGGATCGGCTGCTTGTCATTTTTCCATCGGCAAGACGCGGCTTGCCTGTCCAATCGCTATGTGCCCGGCGAGGGTTGGGCTGGGCGCTGCGGTTGTAGTTGTTATATACGTGTGCTGCAGGCCGAATTTCACGATACCCCGCTCGCGCCGCGTCATGCAAGGGGTTGCCGGGGGGTGATCGGCGATTCCCCCCGATCTTCCACCCGAGCCCGGCTTGCTCAGCGCTCATTTCCCGTCTTGCTCCCGCGCCCCGGCGCTCCCAGGTGCGCCTGGGCTTCCTCGCCACTCTCGAAGATATGGGGGGAAAGCCCGCGGGTGCGCAAGGATTCGCCAAGCTTCATGCGCAGGAAAGCGCTGGTGGTGTAGCGGGTGATATCGGCGTAGTAGCGCGCCACCAGGTGGCTCACCATATCGGCGTAGTCGGCCACCAGGTCGGGGCGGATGGTGAAATTGTCGTAGTTGACGATGGCCCGCACCTTGCGCCCCAGCGGCCGTACCACGGCTTCCACCGCCTGGCGGGTGCGCTCTATGTCGGCTCGCTCGCGGATGGCGTAGGCCTCGAAGTTGATGAACAGCAGGTTCTGCTCGGCGTCATAGATCAGCCGGCTCTCCAGCGGCACCTCCAGCAGCTGCTGGTCCAGGCCCATGGCCTCGGGGCGGAAGATGCGCGCGTCCATGGGTCTGGGCGGCTCGTCCATGATCGGCTCGAAGGCCATGTGGGCGAGCACGTCCCGGTGCAGATCCACCCCGGGGGCGATCTCGCGCAGGTGCAGGCCGCGCTCGTCCAGCTCGAACACCGCCCGCTCGGTGATGTAGAGCACCGGCTGGCCCAGGGCTGCGGCCCGCTGGCCGCTGAAGCTCACCTGCTCGACCTGGGCGAGGAACTTGCCGAGTTGCTCGCCCTCGCCGATGTGCAGCGCGCCGTCGCTCACCGTGAGCGGGCATTTGCCGGCGCAGAAGGTGCCGAGGAACACCAGCCGCTTGGCGTTCTGGCTGATGTTGATGAAGCCGCCGGCACCGGCGAGACGCGGGCCGAAGCGGCTGACATTCACATTGCCCCGGGCATCCGCCTGGGCCATGCCGAGAAAGGCGATGTCCAGCCCGCCGCCGTCGTAGAAGTCGAACTGGCTGGGCTGGTCGATGAGCGCGGCGATGTTGCTGCCCGCCCCGAAGTTAAGCCCCCCGGCGGGCAGGCCGCCGATCAGGCCCGGTTCGGCGGTCAGCGTCACGTACTCCAGAATCCGCTCCTCGTTGGCCACATTGGCGACCCCTTCGGGCATACCGATGCCGAGGTTCACCACCGCGTTGGGGCGCAGCTCGAAGGCGGCGCGCCGGGCGATCACCTTGCGGGCAGTCAGCTCCATGGGGGCGAGCGAGGTCATGGGCACGCGGATCTCGCTGCTGAAGGCCGGGTTGTAGGCCTCGGCGAAGGTCTGCCAATGGTTCTCCGGGCGCCCGAGCACCACGCAGTCCACCAGGCTGCCGGGGATCTTCACCGCGCGCGGGTCCAGGGTGCCGCGCTCGGCCATGCGCTCCACCTGCACGATGACGATGCCGCCGGAGTTGCGGGCCGCGGTGGCCAGCGCCAGGTTCTCCAGCACCAGGGCCTCGCGCTCCATGGTGATGTTGCCGTCCGGGTCGGCGGTGGTGCCGCGCAGGATCGCCACCTGGATGGGGAAGGCCTTGTAGAGCAGGTACGGCTCGCCGTCGATCTCCAGCCGCTCCACCAGATCGCGGGTGGTGCGGGCGTTGAGCTTGCCGCCGCCGTTCAACGGGTCCACGAAGGTGTCCAGGCCGACGCGTGTGAGGGTGCCCGGCTTGTGGGCGGCGATGTCGCGAAACAGATGGCTGATGCAGCCCTGGGGCAGGTTCCAGGCCTCGATCTTCTCGTCGTTGGCGAGTTTCTGCAGCCCCGGCACCAGGCCCCAGTGGCCGCCGATCACCCGGCCCACCAGGCCCTCGTGGGCCAGATGGTTCAGGCCCCGGGTCTTGCCATCGCCCTGGCCGGCGGCATAGACCAGGCCCAGATCGCGCGGCGCGCCCTCATCCAGGAAGCGCTGCTCCAGGGCGATGGCCACTTCTTCGGCGAAGCCGATGCCGACGAAGCCACCGGTGGCCACCGTGTCGCCATCGCGGATCAGGCGGACGGCCTCGGCGGCGCTGACCAGCTTGTTGGGTCGCACATTGGCCTGGGCCGGCTGCTGGAAAAGGGGGTGTTTCTGCTGAACGGGGTTTTTCGCGCTCATGGCTTTTATTGTTCTCCGGGGTTGAACTGTGCGCCGTGCCTGGTGGATGATGCGTGAAGCACGCATCCAAAGGCCAGGCGCGCGCGCCTACCGCATAACTATAACCATACAGGCTGCGTGTTCAGGGGCGAAAAAGAAAAACAAGCGTTTCCCGCTGGAGGCTTCCATGCGACGTGTCTGCTCTACCGTACTGGCCGCGGCTACCCTGCTGTGCGCCACTTCCGCTGCTGCGCAACTGTCCGATAACGAGGTCCGGGTGGGCCTGCTCACGGATCTTCACGGCATTTATTCCGACATCGCCGGCCAGGGCGCGGTCATCGCCGCCGAAATGGCCATCGAGGATTTCCGCGAGCAATACCCGAAGCTGGGCGCGAAGGTGCGCCTGATTGTTCGCGACCACCAAAGCGACGGCAAGGTGGCCGCCCGTCTGGGCCGGAAGCTGGTGGAGGAAGGCGTGGACGTGTTCGCCGAAATGGTGAGTTCCTCCACCGCCTTGCCGCTGCAGAAGATCGCCCACGAGCACAATGTGGTGGCGCTGCACAGCGGGGCGGCCTCCTCGGATCTGACCGGCAAGCACTGCTCGCCACTGGGTGTGCACTGGGCCTACGACACCTATGCGTTGGCCGGGGGCACCGGCCAGGCCATGGTGCGCGAGGGCAAGGACCGCTGGTTCTTCCTCACCGCCGACTATGCCTTCGGCCACAGCCTGGAGCGGGATACCGGGGCGGTGGTGGAGAGTGCCGGTGGCGCGGTGCTTGGCGCCGTCCGCCACCCCTTCAAGGGCGATGACTTCGGCCCCTACCTGCGCCAGGCCCGCGCATCCGGTGCTCAGGTGGTGGCGCTGGCCAATGCCGGCGGTGACACCATGAACGCCGTGCGCCAGGCCTACGAGCTGGGGCTCGCCCACACCGGCCAGGATCTGGCCGCGCTGCTGATGTTCATCACCGATGTGCGCCGGCTTGGGCTGTATGTGGCCGGCGGGTTGAAGCTCACCACCGGCTTTTACTGGAATTATGACGAACAGACCCGCGCCTGGTCCGAGCGCTTCTACGCCCGCGCCGGCGCCATGCCTACCATGGTGCAAGCCAGCGTGTACTCATCGCTGATGCATTACCTGAAGGCTGTGCAGGCCCTGGGAAGTGATGACGGTCGCGCGGTGGTGGCGAAGATGAAGGAGCTGCCGGTGAGCGACTTCTTCTCCCGCAACGCCTATCTGCGCGCCGACGGCCGCATGATCCACGATATGTACCTGGTGGAGGTGAAGAAGCCGTCGGAATCCCAGCGGGCCTGGGATTATCTGAAGGTGATCGCCGTGACCCCGGGTGAGGATGCCTTCCGGCCGATGGAAGAGGGTGGGTGCCCGCATATTTGAAGAGGGCGTTCAGGGTAAGGAAATCGCGGCTCTTGGCCGCGATCTCTTGCTCTCCGAAATCACCCGGCCTGGGGCCGCATCGCCGCCTCACAAGGCAGGCTGTGCCGTTCCCGTTGTGGCCCATCCAGTCGCACCGCGGTCAACTGCCCGCCCCACAGGCACCCGGTATCCAGCGCCAGAATCCCCGGTCTATCCACGTACCCCAGGGTGGACCAGTGGCCGAACACGATCGTCCCATCCTCGCGCCTGTGCGCCCGCCCGGGCGCTTCGAACCAGGGCATCAGGCCTTCCGGCTGGCTCCCGGGCGCGCCCTTGTGTCGCAATGCCAGCCGCCCATGGGCATCGCAGTAACGCATGCGGGTGAAGGCATTGACGATCAAGCGCTGCCGCTCGTGGCCGGTCAGGTCCTCCGACCATTGGTCCGGCTCGTTGCCGTAGAGCTTGGCCATCAGCGTGGGGAAAGCCTCGCCCCGCAGAACCTGCTCGACTTCCGTCGCGCAGGCGCTGGCGGTGGCCAGGTCCCAGGCCGGCAGCAGCCCGGCGTGGGTGAGCACCGCCCCGAGTTCGGCGTCGTGGTGCAGCAGCGGCCTCCCGCGCAGCCAGTGCATCAACTCATCGCAATCGGGGGCGTCCAGCACCTGGCTGAGGCTGTCCCCGCGCTTCAGACGCGCATGGCCGGACCAGACGGCGAGCAGGTGCAGGTCGTGGTTGCCCAGCACCACCGTGGCCCGTTCGCCCAGATCGCGCACGAAGCGCAGGGTGGCGAGGGAGTCCGGGCCGCGGTTGACCAGATCGCCGGTGAACCAGAGCTCATCGCGTTGGGGCGAGTACCGGAGTTGCTCCAGCAGCGCCCGCAGCGAGCGGTAGCAGCCCTGTATGTCGCCTATGGCATATATGGCCACGACAGCCTCGTTCGCCCGATTCAGTGCAAGGTTCTGGGTACGGCCAGGGTGAAGGCGGGGATGGGGGCCTGGAAATCCCGGCCATCCTCCGCCTGCAGGGTATAGCTGCCGCGCATGCTGCCCAGGGGGCTGTCCAGCACGGCGCCGCTGGTGTAGCGGTACACCGCGCCCGGCGACAGCCAGGGCTGCTCGCCCACCACGCCCTCGCCACGCACTTCCTGCTCGCGGCCGTCACCGTCGGCGATGATCCAGTGCCGGCTGACCAGTCGCGCCCCCAGGCTGCCCGTGTTGGTGATGGTCACGGTGTAGGCGAACACATAGCGGTCGTCCTCTGGACGGGACTGCTCCTCCAGATAGCTGGGTTCCACCTGTACCCGGATACTGTATTTGGTGTCCTCGCTCATGGAGTCAAGCGTCGCCGCTCAGCCGGCCGCCTGGCGGTCGGACAGCAGGCGGGCGGCCTTGTCCTCCAGGGCCCGGAGCAGATTGTCGTAGGAATCCACGAAGGCCTGGATGCCGTCGCGCTCCAGTGTCTCGGTGATCGCCGCCAAGTCCACCCCGTAACCGCGCAGGGTCGCCAGAATGCGGGCCGGCTCGTCCAGATCCTCGGCCAGGCGCGCGGCGGGTTCGCCGTGATCGCGGTAGGCCTCGTAAGTGGCCGGGGGCACGGTGTTTACCGTGTGCTCACCGATCAGCTCTTCCACATACAGCACATCGCTGTAGGCCGGGTTCTTGGTGCCGGTGCTGGCCCAGAGCAGGCGCTGCAGCTGCGCGCCGGCGGCCTCCAGCGCCTCCCAGCGCTCGCCGCTGAAGGCCTGCTGGAAGTGGCGATAGGCCGCACGGGCATTGGCGATGGCCGCGCGGCCCTGGAAATCCTGCACGCCCAGTTCATCCAGCGCCTTGTCTACCGCGCTGTCCACGCGGCTGACGAAGAAGCTCGCCACCGAGGCGATGTGCGCCAGCGGCTTGCCGGCGGCATGCCGTGCTTCCAGGCCGCGCAGCCAGGCTTCCACCACTTCCTCGTAGCGGCTCACGGCGAAGAGCAGGGTGACGTTCACGCTGATGCCTTCGCGGGTCAGCGCCTCGATGGCCTCCAGGCCCTCGGTGGTGGCGGGCACCTTGATCATCACATTGGGGCGGTCGATCCAGGCATGCAGGCGCAGGCCCTCGGCCACGGTGCCGGCGGCATCGCGCGCCAGGCGCGGCGAGACTTCGATGCTGATGAAGCCGTCGCGCCCGGCGCTTGCCTCGTGCACGCCGCGCAGCTCATCGGCGCCGGCGCGAATGTCCTCCACCGCCAGGTGGTTGAACAGCGCCTCGCTGTCCCAGCTGGGGTTGGCGCGCACGGCGCTGGCAATGGCTTCGTCGTAAGCCGCGCTGCCGGTGATGGCCTTCTCGAAGATCGTCGGGTTGGAGGTGACGCCCTTGAGGCCGTCGCGCTCGATCATTTCGGCGAGCAGGCCCGCGCGGAGCATATCGCGGTGGATATTGTCGAACCAGATGCTCTGGCCGAATTCGCCGAGTTTCTTCAAGGGGTTAGCAGTGCTCATGGGGTATCTCTGCCTGGTGGCTTGGGGCATGAAAGAGGCGTGCATTGTACCCGTTGCGCGCCGTGGCATGAACCCGATGCAAGTCGCAATTCGGGCTGTCGCTGTTTGGAGACTCTTGAAAAGCCTTGGGAACTTTGGTGTTCTTGCCGTTTACGCAACAAGAACAAGGCCTTGGGAGGTTTTCCATGTTGCAGCGCAAGCCGCGATTTCGCCGGCCGGACCCGCTCGCCGCCCTGACGGTGGTGGTGGCCGTGGCCACGGCGGTGACCCTGTTGATGCCGCATATCTGAGCGGTATCCGGAAGATTCGGGAGATGGCGGCCAAGAGCCGCTCCTGCAGTGGCGGGCATGGCGCCGGCCTGCAGGAGCGGCTCTTGGCCGCGATTGTCTTTGCTGCCCGGAGCTCGACCCGGTTTAAGCCTTCCCCCTCCCGCCCCTACCCTATAAAGTACCTGCCCATCCGCATTCGATAATCCAAGGGAGTATTCGCCATGGCCAGAGGCGTGAACAAAGTCATCCTGATCGGCAACCTGGGCGTGGACCCGGAAACCCGATACATGCCCTCCGGCTCGGCCGTGACCAACATCCGCATCGCGACCTCGGAGAGCTGGCGCGACAAGCAGACCGGCGAGCAGCAGGAGCGTACCGAGTGGCACACGGTGGTGTTCTTCAACAAGCTGGCCGAAATCGCCGGCGAGTACCTGCGCAAGGGCTCCAAGGTCTACGTGGAAGGCAGCCTGCGCACCCGCAAGTGGCAGGGCAAGGACGGCCAGGACCGTTACAGCACCGAGATCGTCGCCAACGAAATGCAGATGCTCGATTCCCGCGGCGGCGGCTCCGCCCCCATGGGTGGCGGCGGCCAGAGCCGGCCCCAGCAGCAGTCGGGTGGCTATGACGACGCCCCGCGCCAGCAGCCCGCCCCCGCCCAGAACGCGCCGGAGCCGGATTTCGACGACGACATTCCGTTCTGACGGACGCCCCCTCTTCCTGCAGGGGCGGCCATGGGCCGCTCCTGCCGGGAGGCGGAGGGATCTACCGCCGTTGATCCCTCGGCGATAATCCCGGGCCATCCCGCCCACAACAACACCACAAAGGATTACCCATGGACGGGTACCCCCGCATCCTGCACCACGGCGCCGCCGAGGGCGTCACCGGCAGCTGCCACCGGCTGCAGATCGCCGCCGACCGGGCCCTGCTCATCGACTGCGGCCTGTTCCAGGGCGCCGAGGCCGGCGGGCAGGACACCCTCAGCCGCCACCGCATCGACTTTCCCCTCGATGACCTGCTCGCGCTCATCGTCACCCACGTGCACATCGACCACGTGGGGCGCCTGCCGTACCTGCTGGCCGCCGGCTACCAGGGGCCGATTCTCTGCTCCCGCCCCTCCGCCGAGCTGCTGCCGCTGGTCATCGAGGATGCCCTGAAAGTGGGCTTTACCCGGGATGCGCGGCTGATCCAGCGCTTTCTCGCCGAGGTGGGCGAGCGCCTGCTGCCGCTGGACTACAAGCAATGGCACACCCTGGTGGATGATGCCCGCCAGCGGGTGCGAGTCCGCCTGCAGCGCGCCGGCCATATCCTGGGCTCGGCCTATGTGGAAATCGACGTGCAGGACCATGAGCGGGGTGGCGAGCGGCGCATCGTCTTCTCGGGGGATCTGGGCGCACCCCATGCGCCGCTGCTGCCGGCGCCGAAATCCCCGCAGCGGGCCGACGTGGTGGTGCTGGAGAGCACCTACGGTGATCGCCGCCACGAGGGCCGGGCCGAACGTCGCGAGCGGCTGCGCGGCGCCATCGACCGGGCGCTGACCGATCAGGGCACGGTCATCATTCCCGCCTTCAGCATAGGGCGCACCCAGGAGCTGCTCTACGAGCTGGAAGGGCTGATCCACCGGGCGCGCGAGCCGCGCTGGCAGGGTCTGGAGATCATCGTCGACTCCCCCTTGGCCGCGCGCTTCACCGACTCCTATCGCCGCCTCAAGCCGTACTGGGACGCCGAGGCCCACGCCCGGGTGCGCTCCGGGCGGCACCCCTTAAGCTTCGACAACCTCTATACCGTGGACAGCCACGCCGAGCATCTGCAGACCGTGGATTACCTGGCCCGCACCGGGCGGCCGGCCGTGGTGCTGGCGGCGAGCGGCATGGCCGCCGGGGGGCGGGTGGTGAATTATCTCAAAGCCATGCTGGAAGACCCGCGCCATGCGGTGTTGTTCGTCGGCTACCAGGCTGCCGGCACGCCGGGGCGGGATATTCAGCGCTACGGGCCGAGCGGGGGCTGGGTGGTGTTGGATGGGCGGCGGTATGAGATTCGCGCTCGGGTGGAGAGCTTGTCGGGATATTCGGCCCACGCCGATCAGAAGGATCTGCTGAACTTCATCGGCCGCATGGGCCATCGTCCGGAGGAGGTTCGGCTGATTCATGGTGATGTCCCCGCCCAGCGCACCCTGCAGGCCGAGCTGCAGCGCCAGGCGCGGGCCCGGGGCGAACCGCTACGGGTTACCCGCGCGGAAGATCACATGGCGTGACGCGCGGCCGCCACCGGTCCGTATCAAAAACCCAAGAACAGCATGTCCAAAGCGGCGGAAATTTCCCCCTGTTCTTCAGCAAGACTACCAACGCCAGAACGCAATTCGCCCCCCGGTACCGCAGCCATGTACTGTGTCGCCATAACGAACTCCCGGCCTTGGATGCTAAACACGGGGTTCAGCCGCTGGGCAGGGGACGGTGCGGAGGCTCTGGGCAAAAGTGGCACCACAACCCGGGTGTTCAGACCACTGAGCAGGTCAGACTGAACGTCCAGCAGGTAGCCGGCGCCCCCCTCGTTCTCGAAGATGTCGAAACGGGCCATCAGAACTGACGGTGCCGCGCGAGCGGCAAGCCGTTCGCTTCCACGTAGGCGTTTGAGCTTGCCACAGCCTGGGCGTTTTCTTTCAGCCATCTCTCCTGCTTGTATCGCTTCACAGCCTCCGCGATCCCCGCCTCGGCGGCCCGTGAGACGTTGATTCCCAAAGCCTTTGCCTCTTTGAGAAGAGCGTTGTCCAGCGATAGATTCGTTGGCCTGCGGGAGGGTCTGGTGATTTCAGCAGTGTACATGGGCATGATCTCGCGCGGAGTGATGCGCCGATTATATGCGCATGTCCGGTGGGCATCAATTGCGCTTAAAAGGAGCGTTGAGCCGCGCCTGCCGGGCATGCCGCTCCCGCTCCGCAGTGTTGTCGCTTTGCCTCCCACTCCTGTAGCGCTAAAGTAGCCGCCAACATCCGCCGCCACACCGCCGCAGGAGCCCCCATGCAGTTCGTCGACTTGGCCGCCCAGCAAGCCCTGATCCGCGAGGATCTGGACCGGCGCATCAAGCGGGTGCTGGACCATGGCCAGTACATTATGGGCCCCGAGGTCGCGGAGCTGGAAGAAACCTTGGCCGAGTACGTCGGCGTGCCCCACGCGATCTCCTGCTCCTCGGGCACCGACGCGTTGATCCTGCCCCTGCTCGCCCGCGGTATCGGGCCGGGGGATGCGGTGTTCACCACGCCATTCACCTTCATGGCTACCGCCGAGGTTATCTCGCTGCTGGGGGCCACGCCCATATTCGTCGATATCGAGCCCGACACCTTCAATATTGACCCGACGCAGCTGCAGGCCGCCATTCAGGCGGTGCGCGAGGGTGATGCCAGCTTTTACCCCGTGCCCCAGAAGATCCTTGACCAGGGGCTCACCCCCAAGGCGGTGATTGCCGTGGATCTGTTCGGCCTGCCTGCCGACTACGAACGCATCGAGCCCCTGTGCCAAGCGGAAGGCTTGATGCTCATTGAAGACGCCGCCCAGTCCTTCGGTGGTGCCATCGGCGAGCGCCGGGTAGGCAGCTTTGGCGATGCCGCGGCTACCAGCTTCTTCCCCGCCAAGCCCTTCGGCGGTTACGGCGATGGCGGCATGGTGTTCACCGCCGACGCAGAACTGGCCGAAGTCATGCGCTCCCTGCGGGTGCACGGCCAAGGCGCGGATCGCTACGACAATGTGCGCATTGGGCTGAACGCGCGGCTGGATACGCTGCAGGCGGCGGTGTTGCTGGCGAAGTGGAGCTTGTTCGCGGACGAGGTGGCGTTACGTCAGGAAAACGCCGGCCGCTACACGGCCCTGATCAAGGAGCAGCTGCCCCAAGTGGTTACGCCGACGCTGCCGGCCCGCTATGTGTCGGGGTGGGCGCAGTATACGCTGCGCTTTGTGCAGGGGCGGGATCAGCGCAAAGCGGCACTGGATGCGATAGGGGTGCCCAGCGCTATTTATTACCCGATTCCGCTATCGCTGCAGGCGGCTTATGCTGGTCTGGGGTATCGTCCGGGTAGTTTGCCGGATGCGGAGCGCATCGCAGAGCAGGTGCTCAGTCTGCCATTCGGCCCTTATATCCAGGAGGTGGATCAGCAGCAGGTTATCGCCGCCCTTGCGTGATCAGTGTCTCCCTGGGTTGCGCGGCCGAGGCGGTTCGGGGCTTGGCTGGCCTCGGCGCAGTGATGTTTAACACCATGACAAGCCCGATCGCTCCGCATTGGCGGCACCCGTCTCTCCCCACTGCGCTTGATTCTTGTTAACCTGCGCACCGGATTTGGACGCCGGCGCGCCCGGCCCTTGGGTATCACCGAAGTATGCTGGGCTGCCAGTCCGCCGTCCGGGAAGTCGAACAGCCAGCCGCAACGGGAATAGAAGCTGTATGTCCTCCTCTCAACTCTCCGGTGCCAGTCTTCCCACCGAGGCCGGTGCTTTGCCAGATAACTGGAACGACAACGAGATCAGCCTGTTTGATCTGTGGGAAGTACTGGTTTGTCGTCGTTGGTGGATCATTGGCGCGTTGGTCGTTGTGCTATTGGCCGCCGGTGCCTATCTCTTTCTTGTGCCGCCTGTCTACGAGAGTCGGAGCGTCGTACAGCTGTCCAAGGTGGCTGGCGTGCCGGTGGTTACACTCGAAGTCACCGCTATGGGGCTGCGCGAAGGTTACAAAGTTGGCGACCCCGACCGTCCTAGGCCATATCTGGAAAGCGTGTCCAAGGACGAAAGCGGCGGTGATGCCTTGGTGATCACGGCGTTGGGTCAATCACCCGACGAGGCGCAGGCGTACTTGGCCATGGTGGCGAGAAAGCTGCTGGAGGCACAAGAGCAGCAGTTCGGCTCGGTCCTTCAAATTCAGCGCGCGGCCTTCAATAGGGTGGAATCCCAGCTTTCAATGCTCAAGCAGCTATTGGCTGCCCATCAGGTGGCGGTTGTCGCCGACGGAGCGGACGAAGCGCTCCGAGCATTGCTGGTGCTGCAAAGCGCGGGGCTGCAGGCTAGCCTGCAGTCTCTTGAAGAGCGCCGCGCGGAGCTCGCCTTGTCCCTGTCGCGTCAATCCACCTACTCGGCGTCGATAATCCGTGAACCGACGCTGCCCGTGCGGCCCGTGCGGCCACAGCCGGTGTTGGTTCTTCTGATTGCCCTGGGCCTGGGGGGGGCGCTGGGCGTGTCCATTGCCTTGTTCGTGGAGTTTCTGCAAAAAGCGCGTCTGCGTAGCGCTGCCCGTGCCGCCGAAGGGGCCGGGGGCAGGCAATGACGCGAGGCATCTCCATGCCTTGCCGCCGCGTCCGATAGCTTGAAGCCGATGATACTGTGAAGCTTGTGTGAGTGCTGTTGAATGAAGAAAGTACTGGTTACCGGCGCCGACGGTTTTATCGGCTCTCATCTTACCGAGCTGCTTGTCGATGAGGGTTATCAGGTCAAGGCCCTCTCTCAGTATAATTCCTTCAACTACTGGGGTTGGTTGGAGGATGCCCAATGCCTGAAGGACATCGAAGTGCTGACGGGCGATGTCCGCGATCCCCATTATTGCCGGCATATCACCAAGGATGTCGATCTGGTTTTCCACCTGGCGGCGTTGATCGCAATACCCTATTCCTATGTGGCGCCCGACAGCTATGTAGATGCCAACATCAAGGGAACGCTCAACATCTGCCAGGCCGCGCTGGATAATGGTGTCGAGCGGGTCATTCACACCTCCACCAGCGAGGTGTACGGCACGGCACAGTATGTGCCGATCGACGAGGCGCATCCGCTCCAGCCCCAGTCTCCCTACAGCGCTTCGAAAATAGCCGCCGACGCCATGGCGATGAGTTACTACAACGCCTTCGGTCTTCCGTTGACGGTGGCGCGGCCCTTCAACACCTACGGCCCGCGCCAGTCGGCACGTGCCGTGATTCCGACGATCATTGCCCAGATCGCCAGCGGCAAGAAGCAGATCCAGCTTGGCGATGTCTCCCCGACCCGCGACTTCAATTACGTGGAGGACACCTGCCGGGGGTTTCTGGCGCTCGCGCGTTGCGAGCAGGCGATAGGGCGGACCGTCAATATAGCTTCCAACTACGAGATTTCCGTAGGGGATACGCTGGAAATAATCCGAGAGCTTATGCGCAGCGACGTGGAGTTCGTGACCGATTCCCAGCGCCTGCGGCCGGGCAAGTCCGAGGTGTTCCGGCTGTGGGGCGACAATCGGTTGATCCGGGAGTTGGCCGGGTTCGAGCCCAGATACGACATTCGTGCCGGCCTGCAGAAAACCATCGACTGGTTCGTCCAGCCGGCGAACCTGGCCAAGTATAAAGCCGACATTTACAACGTCTGAGCGATGCCATGTTCAAGCCGCTGATACGCTTCGTCCGCGAGCAATTCCAGACGCAGGAATTCATTCCCTTGCACGCCCCGGTGTTTGCAGGGAAAGAGCGCGATTACGTGCTTGAAACGATCGACTCCACCTTTGTCTCCAGCGTCGGCGCCTATGTCGATCGGTTCGAGCGGGAGATGGCCGCCTACACGCGTAGCCCGTCCGCGGTTGCGACCGTCAATGGCACCGCCGCACTTCACGTGGCCTTGCGCCTGGCGGGGGTCGGCCCGGACGATCTGGTGCTGACCCAGCCGCTGACCTTTGTCGCCAGCTGCAATGCCATCCGGTATTGCGGTGCTGAGCCGGTGTTCGTGGATGTCGATCGTCATACGCTGGGGCTCTCGCCGGTCGCGCTGGAAGCCTGGCTCACGGAGCATGCCTTCCTCGACGATGAAGGCCGGTGTCGGCTCAAGGCCGATCGGCGGGCAGTCAAGGCCTGTTTGCCGATGCACACGTTTGGCCACCCGGTGGATCTCGATGGCGTCTTGGCCGTCTGCCAACGGTGGGGGCTGGTCCTGGTCGAGGACGCGGCTGAGTCCTTGGGCAGCCACTACAAGGGCCGTCATACCGGTACGGTGGGGCAGCTGGGGGCCCTGAGCTTCAATGGCAACAAGATCATCACGACCGGGGGCGGGGGTATGCTGCTGGCGGATGAGCATCTCGGCCGCCGTGCCAAGCACCTGACGACCACCGCGAAACAGCCCCACCCCTACGAATACGTGCATGACGAGCTTGCGTACAATTACCGCTTGCCGAATCTCAATGCCGCCATGGGCTGCGCGCAGCTTGAACAGCTGGAAACCTTCGTCGACGCCAAGCGGCGCCTTGCCGCCGATTATCAGGCGGAGCTGGCGACCAGCCCCGTGCAATTCATTCGCGAGCCGGAGGGCTGTCGCAGCAATTACTGGCTGAACGCGGTGTTGTGCGAAGACCACCAGCAGCGTGATGCCTTGCTGCAGGCGACCAATGAGGCCGGCATCATGACGCGCCCGATCTGGCGGCTGATGAACCGTTTGCCGATGTACGCCGGTTGTCTGCGGGGCGATCTGGCCAATGCACAGTGGCTGGAGGCGCGGGTGGTGAATCTGCCGAGCAGCGTGCCGCCCAACGAGGCGCGCACTTGAGCAAGAGGGCGCGAGTAGTCGTTCTGGGTGCGGGCGGGCACGCCCGTGTCCTGGTCGACGCCTTGGCATGCGCAGGGCGAGAGGTTGCCGGGGCGCTGGATCCTGCCATGGCGATGGGCGTCACCCCCCACGGCCTGGAAATACTGGGTGCCGATGATTGGCTGGAGAACGCTGGCCCTGACGATGTGCAACTGGTCAATGGCCTGGGGGCAAATCCGGATACCGGCTTGCGCCGCGCAGTTTATGAAAAGTGGACGCGGCGGGGCTTCAGTTTTACCGAAGTACGCCATCCTGGCGCCTTGGTGGCTCGCTCTGCCCGACTGGGCGCCGGTGCCCAGATCATGGCGGGGGCCGTGGTGCAGGCGGCGGCCTCCCTGGCGGACAACGTGGTGATCAATACCGGCGCCATTATCGAGCATGATGCCAGCTTGGGGGCTCATGTGTTCGTGGCGCCCGGTGCGATACTCTGTGGCGCCGTGGACCTGGGTGAGGGGGTGTTTATCGGCGCGGGGGCGGTCGTGCTGCCGGGCCGGACGGTGGGCCCGGGCGCCATGGTGGCCGCGGGTGCCATAGTCAACCGGGACGTTGCCGCGGGGCGGCGGGTGTACGGCTCTCCCGCCCGCGAGCGCACGGGCACGGCGTCCCCTTCCACGCAGCCGAAGTCACTATGACCCCCGGTCCTAACGTCGAAATGCGTCGCGGAAACTGTCGATGAGCGGTTTGGGATCGGCGGCAAATCGGTTGTCGGGCGGGCGAGCGCGGGCACGCCGGATGCCTGCCAGGAGGGCGCGGCCAGCGACGCTGCCGTGTACAGAAGTTTTATGAGAGGCAACAAGGCGGCTTTTTTCACGGTTGTGTACCCGGGAATGGGGGCCTTCCTCCCGGACTTTCTGGCTTCTCTCGGACGGCAAAGCTACCGGCGCTTTGATCTGGTCGTTTTCGACGATGGGCTGCCCGATGCCGAAGAGATTCTGAGCGCTGCGCCCCCCGGCCTGGCGATCACGCTGAAGCCCGCCTCCGGGACACCCGCCGAGATTCGTGAAGCGGGTATCCGCTATCTGCTGGCGCAGGGTTACCAAGCGGCCATCTTTGGTGACAGTGACGATTATTTTTCGCCCGAGCGGGTAGAAGCATCCCTGGATGGGCTGGGTACGTCAGATGTGGTGGTGAACGAGCTGACCCTGGTGGATGAGCAGGGGGAGGACGAGCTTGCACGCCACTATCTGTCACGGCGACTGGTAGATGGCCAGCAGATCGATCGGCGATTCATCGAAGACAAGAACCTCTTCGGTCTCTCCAACACGGCGGTCGCGCTGCGGCGCTTGGCCGGGCTATCTGTACCGAACGAGGTCGTCGCGGCTGACTGGTATATCTATTATTGGCTTCTTTTCCATGGCGCAGCAGCCCGTTACACCGCCGGGGCGGTAACGTATTACCGGCAGCACGGATCGAACATCGCCAGTCTGGCTGGCGATAGCCCCGGCGACTACGCCCATGGCGTACGTGTGAAACATCTGCACTACCGGCATGTGGCGCGCTTCGATGAGACGATGGCGGCTTTCGATCACTCTTTCGATGAACTCCACAACCGTCTTCCAGGGAATCCCGATTATCTGGCCGAAAGGCATCATAGAGCCAAGGTTTCGAAGGGCAGGGATCCCTTGTGGTGGGAGTGGATAAGGTAAGGAATTGATATGGAACTGCAGTTGACAAAAGATTTTCGCATCAGCGCTGGTGGCGCGCCCTACGTGATCGCTGAAATCGGCGCGAATCACAATGGTGACCTGAACCTGGCGAAGGAGATGGTCGCGGCCGCCAAGGCCTGTGGTGCTCATGCCGCTAAATTCCAGTCGTGGACGCCTGAATCCCTGATCTCCGAATCCGAGTACCAGAGCAACCAGGTCTATACGGATTCCCCCAAGAAGCACTTTGGCTCGCTACGCAGCATGGTGGAGAAATACTACCTGACGGAAGATCAGCATCGAGAGCTGAAGGCCTACTGCGACACCATCGGGATCGACTTTTGCTCGTCTCCCTTCTCCCGGGAAGAGGTCGATCTGCTGGCTGATTTGGGTGTGGAATTCTTCAAGATCGCCTCCATGGATATCAATAATCTGGACTTGCTGGGCTACGCGGCAAGCTTTCAGAAGCCGATTATCCTTTCCACAGGCATGGCCACGCTGGGCGAGATAGAGACCGCGATCGAGACGATCCGGGCGCAAGGCAATGACCGGATAATTCCCTTGCACTGCATATCCATCTATCCGCCCGAATATGCCGATATAAACCTGAACAACATCCCCACCCTGCAGCAGGCGTTCGGTTACCCGGTGGGCTTCTCCGATCATACCATTGGCTTCTCCGTGCCGTTGGCGGCGGTAGCGCTGGGCGCCTGTGTCATTGAGAAACATTTCACCACGGACAAGGATCTACCGGGCTGGGATCATGAGATATCGGCAGATCCCGAGGAAATGCGCATCATTTGCGCGGAGTCCAGGAACATCGCGTTGTCACTGGGCTCACACCGGCGAACGGTCTCACCGGCCGAGGAGCAGAAGAAACTGAAGTTTCGGCGTAGCGTCGTGGCCCGCCATGCGCTGGAGGCCGGTCATGTGCTGACCGCAGACGACCTGGCCTTCAAGCGCCCGGCCACGGGAATTCCACCGAACGAGGCGAAGTATCTGATTGGCAGGACCTTGAAGCAGGCGCTGGATGGCGATGCCATTCTCAGCTGGCAGGATCTGGTTTAAAAGCATCGTTCGACAGCCTGCGCGGCCCGGATCGTATCTGGAGAGGCAGCCATGAAACACTCGCTGGTATTGACTGAGGAAACCACCCTTAAAGAGGCTATCGAGGCGCTCGATCAAGGTGGCGTGGGCTTTCTGGCGATGGTTGAGGCGACGGGCCGCCTGGTGGGCATCCTCACCGATGGGGACATCAGGCGAGCCGTGCTGCGCAAGGAGGATCGCCTGCTCAACATCATCAATACGTCGCCCGAAACGATGCTCGATTCAGCCTCCCAGCGAGAGATCGTTTTACGCCTCAAGGCCTTGCACCGACGCCACATGCCGCTGGTGGATGCCGCGGGACGTTTCAGCGGGGTGTTCTCGCTGGACGATGTGGAGTTCGTCAGCCGTGACAACACGGTTGTGATCATGTCCGGCGGTCTGGGCTCCAGGCTCGGTGAGCTGACCAAAGAGGTGCCGAAGCCAATGCTGACGGTCGGTAGTCGGCCGATGCTCCAGCACCTGGTGGAAATGTTCAGCGAGCATGGTTTCAGGCGGTTTATCTTCTGCGTCAATTATAAAAGAGAAGTAATTCAAGACTACTTCGGTGACGGCAGTCGCTTTGGCGTCAAGATCGACTATGTGGTGGAATCGAAGCGTCTTGGCACGGCTGGGGCGTTGAGTCTTATTGACGCTGCGTTGGACTGCCCGTTTTTCGTTATTAACGGCGATGTCCTGGCGAATGTCGATTTTAGCCATGTGCTGGCGACGCATATCGCATCCGCGAGAGTCGCGACCATGTGCGTGCGCCAGCACAGCTATCAGGTGCCCTATGGGGTGGTTCGAACCGATGCCTCCAACATGATTACCGGTTTGCAGGAGAAGCCGGAGCTGGCTTTTGATGTCAATGCCGGTATTTACGTGTTGGACCCCGAGGTGCTCGATCTCGTTCCTTGCGACACGTTCTACGACATGCCCTCGTTATTTGAATGCCTGGTTGGTTCGGGTAGAAAAGCAGGCGTCTATCGTATTGAGGATTATTGGCTGGATGTCGGTCGCCGTGAGGATCTACAAAAGGCCAATCGGGATCTGCCGCTTTAGGATGGGCAGCACCCGGGCACAACAGCGTTCGATCAGAGAGGCGGGGTACCGTCCCGCTGGCGTGAGCAGTGTTTCTGGAGGGTTGACTGGATGAGTCGCAAGCGTATCGCCATCATACTGGCTCGTGGGGGCTCAAAGCGTCTGCCGGGCAAGAACATCATGGAGTTTGCCGGCAAGCCCATGCTGGCCTGGTCGGTGGAGGCCGCGCTCGATTCGGGCGTGTTTGACAGGGTCCTGGTCTCCACGGATGACGAGGCTATCGCGGATGTGGGCAGGCGCTATGGCGCGGAAGTCCCGTTTCTTCGCGAGCGCGCGAACGATGACCATTCGCCGACCAGCCTGGCCACCCATGCCGCGCTGCTGCAGGCCGAGGCGTATTGGGGTTGCCGATACGATGTCGTGGCGCAACTGATGGCCAATTGCCCTCTCAGGAACGCAGAAGATATACGGGCGGGTATGACGGCTTTCGAGCAGGCGACGGCCCCATCCCAGATCAGCTGCTTTCGTTTCGGCTGGATGAACCCCTGGTGGGCAGTCAAATTGGCCGACTCCGGCCGGCCCGAACAGTTGTTCCCGGAAGCGCTCAAAGCGCGCTCCCAGGACCTGGAGGCGCTTTACTGCCCGACCGGTGCGCTGTGGCTTGCAGAGCGGGACGCCTTTCTGGAGAACAAGACCTTTTATATGGACGACCACCGCTTTGAGCCACTGCACTGGATATCGGCGGTCGACATCGACGACCGGGACGATCTGCTCATGGCGCAAGCCTGTGCCGCACTTCGGCAACAGCAATAGCAGTTTGGCTGCAGCGCCGGGGCGGTGAGCCCCTGTGGCCGGGCCGGCCGCGGGGACTCCCTGATCGCAGCCGCGGCAGGCTGTCGCCCGTGGCCGCTTCGGGTGGGCCTGGACGGGACAGGGGTCGTCAAGAAGGGCTGGTCAAGAACGGATAGCGCTAGGCAATGAAAGCACTGTTGATTGGTTGCGGTAATATCGGGGGTTTCTACGACTGGAACTCCCCGGATGTCCGGACGTATGCCAAGGCGTTCCATACGCTGGGTATCGAGTTTGCCGCCTACGATCAGGATCCGGCCAGGGTTCATCGCCTCTCGCAACGCTATGGGGCAAAGGCGTTATCCCAATGGGATGAGCTGCCGGTAGAGCAGTATGATCTGGTCGTGGTCAGCTCCCCGACGCCAACCCATTCCTATTACCTGTCGTCCCTGTTTGCCAAGCCGCCGGGCTTGATCATTTGTGAAAAGCCGGTTGATTCAGACCCCCAAGCCTTGGACCTGCTGGCGGCGCAGTACCAAGACAGCGCGGCCAGGGTCATGGTGAATTTTCATCGCCGCTTCCAGCCCCGCGTGAAGGAGCTGGCTGAGCGCGTTGAAGAGCTGCAAGGCGCGGATCCGTGTCGCACGGTGGTGGTGACGTATCAGCGCGGCTTTCATAACAATGCGGTCCATGCCATGGATCTGTTGGCTGTCGTCTTTGGGCAGCCATTCGAGCCGTCCGAGCCGGTCGTGCTCAATGCGGTGGCGGACGAGTTTCCCGCCGATCCTACGATGACCGTCAGCTGCCAGTGGCACGGCATGCAGGTCATTTTCGTCGGCCTGGTCGGTGCGAGGTTCTCTCACTTCGAGATGACGCTGTACTGCGGTCGCCACGTCGTCGTCTTACGGGACGGAGGGGATAGGGTAGAGTTCCTGTCGGCTCCCGATTCCTCAGCCGGCTACTACCCGGCGTTATCGCCCACCGAGGTCTGGTCGGGCGTGTTGAGTGAGCATATGACCCATGTGTTGGCACATGCCCAGCGCATGCTGTCGGATGAGTCTTTGGCTGACAATTTCATGGAAAGCGTCGATCTTTCCAAAGCCGTGTTTTCCATCTTGAAAAGAGCGAGCAAACGATGAAGTTGGCGATTTTGGGTGGTGACCCCGTTCGCAGGAAGGATTTTCCCAATCGGGTCTCCATGGGACCGGAAGAGAAGGCGGCAGCCCTCAGGGTGCTGGATTCCGATGTGCTGTCGGGCTTCGTTGGCGCCGCCGGCGAGTTCTTCAACGGCGCCAAGGAAGTGCGCGACCTGGAGTCGGCCTGGGCGAGCCGATACGGGTTCAAGCACGCTATCAGCGTGAACTCCTGGACCGCTGGTCTGCAGGTGGCTGCTGGCGCGATCGGGATCGAACCGGGCGATGAAGTCATTTGCCCGCCCTACACCATGTCCGCCACCTCGACCGCCATGCTGTTCTATGGCGGCATACCCATATTCGCGGACATAGACCCGACCCGCTACAGCCTGGACCCCGCCTCGATCGAAGCACGCATCACGCCCAGAACGCGCGCTATCGTGGTGGTGCACTTGTTCGGCTATCCGGCCGACATGGATTCGATCATGGCGATCGCCAGAAAACATCGGTTAAAGGTCATTGAGGACGCGGCCCAGGCCCCGGGCGTGCTGTACCGTGGCCAGCCTGTCGGCGCGATCGGCGACATAGGCGGATTCAGCCTGAACTTTCACAAGCATATCCACACCGGTGAAGGTGGCTTGCTGGTAACGAACGATGATCAGCTGGCTTTGCGTTCCCAGCTGATTCGAAATCACGGTGAGAATGCGACCGAAGCCTATGGCGTGGAAGATATCTCCAACACCATAGGAAGCAATTATCGATTTACCGAGCTGCAGGCGGCGATCGCCTCCGAGCAGTTCAAGAAGCTGCCGGCCATGCTGGAGCATCGCAAGCAGCTCGGTCTATATCTGGATCAACGGCTGGAGTCGCTGCCGGGTCTGACGATACAAAAGCTCGAGCCCGGGAGCACACACGCTTATTACATGTACCCGCTGCGCTACGATGAGAACGTCTTGGGCGTGCCGCGCAGCGTATTCCTGAGGGCCGTGCTGGCCGAGTTGCCGCGGCCGCGCTATTGGGATACCACGCCCCTGGCCGAGGGATACGTCAAGCCGCTGTATCTGAACCCCGTCTACCAGCAGCGGATTGCCATCGGTCGAAAGGGCTTTCCGTTCAACATGAACCCGGACGTTGCCTACGAGTATCCGAAGGGGCTGTGCCCGGTGGTGGAGCGCTTGTACGAAAAGGAATTGCTGCTGTCCCCGTTGGTTCGGGAAGGCATGAGCAAGTCCGATGTGGCGGATTTCGCCGACGCCATCGAGAAAGTGGTCAGCAACATTGGCGAGTTGAGGGACGCAAAACTGGAGGCGGGAACCGGCGTCTATGACGCGGTGAAAGCCATAGATGATTACGTGAAGCCGGAGTGAGCGACTGGATAGCCAATCGACGCGTGCTGGCGGCTTTTGGTGACCCCGCCGGCGCCAAGGCGGTGCTGGCCTATCTGAGTGCCTACGGGCGGGCTGCGGCAACGATCACGGCCGTGTCGGATCGCAAGCACGGCTTCTACGAGGATTTCGACTGCAAGGTGCAGCCCTGGCCGGCCCGGGCTGCCCAGGACTGGTTGAAGGACAAGGATATTCTTCTCACCGGGACGTCGGTGCCCACGGGGCTGGAGCTCGAGCTGATCGAGTCCGCGGCGAGAGTCGAAGTGCCGTCGATCTCCTTCGTCGATCATTGGACGAACATGGCGGCTCGCTTTCAAAGCGGTGCGCGACGAATTCTTCCTGACCGAATCGCCGTGATCGATGAGCAGGCCGGCCGGGTCGCGCATCGGGAAGGCTTGCCGGCTGAGCGCGTGTGTGTTGTCGGCAACCCCTACCACGAGTATCTGCGGGCCTGGCGTCCCAAGGTCGCTATGGAGGGTTTTCTTGCCTCCATCGGGGTCGATCCGGCCGTGCCGTATCTGCTCTATGCGCCAGAGCCGCTCTCCAGCTTCAACCTGGATAAGACCTACGGATTCGATGAGCTCGACGGCTTGCGGCTTTTGATCAAGGCCAGGCGAGCGCGAGGCAGGGGTGACGTTGCCATTGTGGTCAAAGGACATCCCAATCAGCATCATGCGCTCTTTGAGCGTGAGCTGGCCGCCACGGCTGAGCAAAACCTGGTTTATGTCCGAGAAGCCGACTTCAACCTGTTGGCCCATGGGGCGGCGGCGGTAATCGGTTTCTTTTCAAACTCGATGATCGAGGCCCGTTTGCTGGGCAGGCCGGTAATACGCCTGCTGAGCTTGTTGCGCGCGGGTGCGGCCGATCCTCTTGCTGGCTGGCGGGAAGGGGGGTGGACCGAGGTGTACACGGACCATGAACTGGTCGATGCGTTGGCTGCCGCGTTGGATGACATACGGAAGAATTAGAGGGTACCGATGGAGCAGCTGTTAAGTGACGAAAGGGTGGTTCTGCGACCGCTGACGATAGCCGATATCGACGGGAACTATCTGAATTGGTTCAACGATCCCCAGGTGGTGCGCCACAACTCGCATGGGCGCTGGCCGATGACGCGGGAAAAGCTGGAGGCTTACGTCGCCGGCCTTGCCAACGACAGCTCCATCATGGTGTTCGCCGTGGAGTGCCGTGAGGCCTCGGTGCACGTCGGCAACATCAGCCTGCAGAACCTGAACTGGGTGGACCGGAACGCGGAAGTGGCTTTTGTCCTGGGTGAGACAGGGTTTCGCGGGAAGGGGCTGATGCACAGCGCCGGAAGGCTGCTCATAAGCCATGCTTTCAATACCTTGAATCTACACCGGGTATATTGCGGCACCCTGGATTCCAACCTTGCGATGAAGCGGCTTGCAGAAAAGCTGGGCATGAAGGAAGAGGGGCGGCGAGTGGAAGCCCTGTTCAAGGACGGCGCCTACGTGGACATCATCGAGTATGGATTGCTGCGGCGAAACTGGCTGGAGGCGAACCGCTGATGTTCTCAAGCGAGCAGGCCCGATGAAAATTCTCTGTCATGTAGCACCTTGGTGTGCGGAGCAGTTCAAGGTCATTGCCGAAGCCGTGTCGCCGGACGCGGATATCCAGTTCATCAGCGGCTTTCGCCAACTGGATCGAACCGGATTGGTCGAGACCTATTATCGCAATGTCGCCGCGGATCGCGGGGATGACCCTGACGAACGGGACGAGGAGACCATTCTCCGCTGCCGGCTGTTGCGGTCGTTGCCCGCGGAGCAGGCCAGGCGGCATTGTTCTGCCATGCGAGGGGCGATTCGAGAGGTCCTGCTCCGGGAAAAGCCGGACTTGATCATATGCGAGTCGATCGACCAGTTCCTGCACGATATCCTTTTTCAGGAAGCGGACAGGCAAGGTGTGCTCGCGGTCGGATTGATCAGAACGTTCGTCAACAATTATTTTCGATTCAGCGCACGGGGCGAATTCCAGGTGGTCCGGTCGCCGGAGGAGGCGGAGATAGATGAGGTTCTGTCCCTGTTGACCGACGCCCGCTATATACCGAAGAACCTGGTGCCGCTGAAGGCGTCGCTGACGAAGACGTACTTTCGGATATACCTGTCCAATCACTTGAGGGTTCTGTACTTTGGGCTCAAGCGGCTGCTGACGGGGCAGAGATACAATTATCATTATTGGTCTTCCTACAAGACAACACGCGAGCTCTATGCTCATCTGATTCCGAAACGATCATTCGGTGATGAGGATTGGCGGGAGAGACTGCGGCGCAGCAGCAAACCGGTGCTTTTCATCCCGCTGCAACACTTTCCGGAAGCCACGGTCGATTACTGGGCGGAAGACACCGCCATGGTGGATTATCCGCGTCGTCTGCTGGAGTTCATGGAGCGGCTTGCGGGGGCGTTTACCCTGCTTGTCAAAGAGCATCCGGGGGTTTGGGGTTACCGCAAGCCGGCCTTCTATCGGCAACTGGAGGCGGTGAGCGGTGATGTGATCTGCGCGCCTACCCCTACCAAGGGGCAAGAATGCATAGAGCTTTCGAGCGCCGTGTTGGTATGGACGGGCTCCGTCGGCTTCGAGGCGGCCTTGCGCGGAAAGCCCGTATTGACGACCTGCACCCCTTACTATGCGACCGGGCCCAGGTTCCAAAAGATCACGTTGCAGACGCCGCTGGCCGATATCCTGCAATTCGTCCGCCAGACCGAGGCGAACCCCATAACGGCAGCCGAGCAGCGTGATCTGATTCGGCATTTGTTGTCCGGCATATTGCCCGGGCAGTTCAAGAACGATGGCAGCTTTGATGCTGGCCGGGCAGACGACATCGCGCAGGCCAGACGGGTCGGCGCCTGGATACAAACCTGCCTGGTCGCGCCGCCGGACGCCCCGTGATGGCCGTCAAGGGCGAGCCTGTCGGTGCATGGCGTCCGCATGAGCCGGCAGGGGGCGTTGCGTACCTGATGATCCGAGCGGCGAAGGTGGCCTGCTGATGCGGCGTCGCTGGAGCGTTCTGGTCTATTTTCTGCTCATGGGGTGCGGCGCTCTGTTGGGCGTCGGCAAGTATGCGCTTTTTGCCAGTCGCCTCAGCCCGGAAGAGTTCGGCCTGTACAGCTTGGTGCTGACCACCTACGTGTTCATCATGTATGCCGGCGGGCTCGGGCTGAATGAAGGTTTGGTGAAACTCGGCGGACTGGCCTACGGGCGGGGTGAGGTGGAGCAGACTCGCCGGCTGCGGAACCTGTCCATGCTGTATGGGGGGCTTGCCACCGCGGTGGTCGGCACAGCGTTCCTCCTCGTGGTGCTGCTGCTTCCCGCGGATATGAAGGTCCCGCTGGTGCTGGCGCTCGCGCCGGCGCTTGCGTTGGTTGCCTTCGAATTCAACCTGCTTGACGGCTATTTCCGAATTTCCCAGCGTTATCTCGCATTCGCCTCCATGCTGGTCCTGAAGTCAGCGGTAGTGCTTGGCCTGGGCGCGATGTTCTCCACGGCCTTTGGCGCGCTAGGCGTGCTTTCTGCCGAGATCGCGGGGTTCCTGCTGATTTTTGTTGTTTTCCTGGCTGTAGCCGGCGGCCCGAAGCCGTCTCGCACGGCTGGCGCGCGCGCGATGCTGGCGGCTTCTGTAAAGAGTGGCTTTCCACTGATGGCGGCGATGTTTATCCGGACTCTGTCGATTGCGCTCGATCGCTGGGTGATTGCTGCCGCGCTTGGCGTGGCGGCGCTGGGGAAATATTCCTTTGCGATGATTCTCTATTTGGTGGCCGTGATGTTGGTCGGCTTCATCACCAATATCACAGGGCCTCGCTGGTTGGCCGGTTTTGGCGCATCCGCCGACGTCCTTCAGTTGTTGCGGCGCGTGAACCTGACGGCGGGCTTGTTGGTCGTGATGGGCTTGAGCATCGGCGGGGTAGCTTATGCCTGGGGGTTCGAGTTGTTGAACGCGTTCTATCCCGCGTATACCGATGCCGAGACGCTGTGGGTGGTCCTTTGGGTGGCTGTCGGCACCTTGGTGACGGTGATCTCCAGCTTGTATGACTGGTTCTTCATGGCTGTCTCGAAGGAGCGTCTGGTTTTTTACGCGTCTGTCTTTTCGCTTGTCGCCGCCTGTGCTGCGCTCCTCGTTCTATACGTGCAAGGCTACAGTCTCGTGCATTACGCCTTTGCATTTGCGGCGGTCCGATGTGGCGGCGCCATTCTGTATGGGCTGCTGATCCAGCGGCTTCATGCCGAGGCGTGTGCCGAGTACTAGCCGGCACACGCCCCGGCCTGCCGGGCTGTTTGCGGGCAGCGCCGATGCCTACTTCCCGGCAGCGCCATACACCTCGCCATCCGTTCTGGATGTGTCCGGTTCGGCGCTGGAGTACAGGGCGGGCCTGTCTGCCATCCTGTTCAATCGCAGACAACAGCCGATCAGAAACCACAAAAAGGAATTGGTCATCAGTACCGCGCCGAACATCGATAGGGCGATGATGCCGCAGAGCCAGTAGGCAAAATAGCGCTGCTCTCTGAGCAAGCCGCCGGGCCGGCTGCGCCAAACCAGCAGGGTCGCGTTGTAGAGCAATATCGAGTACACGGCGATGGGCGCGAGGATGCCGCCTATCCAGATGTAGCTGATTACCCCGAAGTGTGTGTAGTGCCTGAAAAAGTGCTCGTAGCCTGCAAGGTCGGGGTAGGGCAGGTATTGGGCGCCGAAGCCGGTGCCGAGCAGCCAGTGATCCGCGCGCGTGGCGATATGCGACAGCGCGGCGACGGCTTCGCTCCAGCGCATTCCACTCGCTGCATCCCAATTGCCCGCCTGGAGAGCGGCGATCGACCGCTCAATGCGGATCAGGCCGCCTTGCAGCATGTCTTGCGCTCCAAACCACAGCAGCACGAGAGCCGCCGGTGCGAGCACGAGCAGCCTTGCCCTGGTGCCGCCCCGTACCATCAGGAAGAGGAGGGGAAGGTAAATGGCCATGGCTGCCAGTACGCTTCGTTTGCCGGCGAGGGCACTCATCAGGAATGAGGTGATGAAGTATGCGCCGCCCAAGGCCTTTTGAAGCAAATAAGGGCCGGAGAAGAAAAAGTTCCACAAGCCAATGGCGTCATAGGAGGCTACGCCGGCAATCAGCAGGACGTTGAACAGCAAGACGACCACCAGGCCGACATAGAACGCCCCCCGCATCAGCACATCAAGGCGACGTTTCAGCGCGGCGTTGGCCTGGAGATCCGCTACAAAGTGCCAGCCATACCAGCACAGGACAAAGGGCATGACCACATAGTAGCAATGGGAGATGAAGGCAGAGTTGAATGTCCCCTGGCCCAGCCCCTTCGCTGCCCCGACGATGAAGATGATGAAGAACACCAGGAACAAGGGGTGTGCCGGGATGCCGCGGGATTTGCTGAGGACATGGTAAGCCGCGACGAGAAACGCGGCCAGGTAGCCAAATCTCGGGAAGTAGTTGCTGTCAAGTCCCGCCCCAAAGCCAAAGTCAAGCAAGGCCAGGATGGGCAGCGCTGTCAATTCAAGGGCCCACAGCAGCAGGAAGATCTTGTGGTCTCGCATGTTCGTCTCGAGTGCGCTTGCCGCATTCAGGGGGCTGTTGGATCCGTGGATCGATAGGCGGGCTTGATGCCAGCACCAGAGCGGTCCGCGCCTTTATGTGCCAAGGAAAGCAGTCATGTTCCGGATCGTTTCAGGGTGTGCAGAGCATTGCCCGCAGCCGTCTTGTGTACACCTGAAAGGCGCGTGCTGGTTCATGCCGAGCTGCGTTGTCGATTGCCTGGATCGTTGCTCCCACCGAGGCTGACCCCGAGGACATTCGGAGCATGCTCGCCGTGTGCCTGCGCTTGTTATGCGGGCGGCGGCCTCGCTCGACGCCGGAGACCGCGTAGTGTGCCTGAGTCGGCCTCGGAGGCATATAGCCCAGCGACGGTATTCGCCTTGGCACCCGGCATTCCCCCGGCCGTCCCGCTCATGGCGATAGCAGGCATGGGGACGGCCGGTGGCCGCGGTCGTGGAGTGCTTGGCAACCGTCAGCAACAGAGCCGTTTGGTGTTTGCCCGTGGTCGCCGACTCGTGTAGAAATGCCACTGGTTCGACGACAAGCTGACCGGCCTCGCCTGCGTCCCGTGCTGTCGATGCACACGGGCGTGCGTCGCGGGATCTCCGCCGAGGGCGCGATCAGCGATCTCCAAGGCAAGCGACGACATAAATCACATGAGCTCACACACTTCGGATCAGCCTGGCCGATCGTACGCGATCTGTTCCAACTGCATCATGGACACGTCCGATTCCAATATCCGGTTCGATGGCCGCGGTTGGTGCGATTACTGCAATAACTACCACAGCAACATCCTGCCCAACTGGCACCCTGATGAACGCGGCGAGCGTGAGATCATGGAGGTGGTGCGTGAAATAAAGTCCCGCGGGCGAGGGCGCGATCACGATTGCCTGATCGGTGTCAGCGGGGGCGTGGACAGCTCTTACGTGACTTACCTGGCCAAAGAGAAGTTCGGCCTGCGACCGCTGTTGTTTCACGTCGATGCGGGCTGGAACTCTCAACAGGCCGTGCACAATATCGAGAAGCTGGTCGACGGGCTGGGGCTCGATCTACATACCGAGGTGGTCAACTGGCAAGAGATGAAGGATCTGCAGCTCGCCTTTTTCAAGGCGCAGGTGCCGCACCTCGATACGCCGCAGGACCACGCATTTTTCGCTGCGCTGTATAACTTTGCAGCCAAGAATGGCTTCAAATACATTCTCACGGGTGCCAACTATTCAACCGAATGCGTGCGCGAGCCGCTGGAATGGCATTATCACGCCTCTGACCTGAGGCAGCTGAAGGATGTCCATCGCCGATTCGGCACGAGGCCGCTGAAGACCTTCCCCATGGCGGATATCTTCACCTACAAGCTGTATTACCGCTTCGTCAAGGGGGTGCGAGTTGTCAAGCCGCTGAACAATATTCCGTTCCAGAAGGATGCGGCGGTGCGGGAGTTGGTGGACAAGTTCGCCTGGCAGGAATACGCCCACAAGCACTATGAGTCGCGTTTCACCCGTTTCTACGAAGGCTACTGGCTGCCGACGAAGTTCGGCTATGACAAGCGGCGGGCGCATTTCTCCAGCCTGATCCTGACGGGTCAGATGACACGAGAGGAGGCGCTGACGCGAATCGCCAAGCCGGCGTACGAGGCGGCGGATGTGGCGCAGGATTTCGAGTATATCGCCACCAAGCTGGGTATCAGTGTGGATGAACTGCAAGCGTTGCAGAACGGGCCCAATAAAAGCTACCGCGATTACAAGAACAGCATGGGGTTGATAGATCTGGGCACCAAGGTGCTCCGGGCGACGGGGATCCAGAAGACCGTTATCCGATGATAACCATCATCGATTATGGGTCAGGCAATGTTCTGGCATTGGCCAATGTTTATCGGCGACTCGGCCTGGGTTTTTCGGTGGCGCGCTCCCGCGCCGAGCTTGAGGGCTGCACCAAGCTGATATTGCCCGGCGTCGGCGCCTTTGACCACGCGATGAGCCGCTTCGAAGCGTCCGGCATGCGTGAGTCGGTCGTCGAACTGGTGAAGACGGAGCAGGTTCCCATTCTCGGTATCTGTGTCGGCATGCAAATGCTTGCGACAGCGAGTGATGAGGGCAGCCTGCCGGGCCTGGGTCTGGTTGACGGGAGGGTGAAGGCCCTTGGCGCGGTGGAAAGCAGCAGCCGGCTGCCGATACCACACATGGGTTGGAACGACGTCCAGCCTACTTCGAGCCACCCGCTCTTCCAGGGCCTTCAGGAGCACGCTCGTTTTTACTTCTTGCATTCGTATTACTTCGAGTGCGCGCGTGCCGAGGATGTAATGGCGACGGTGGAGTACGGCCGGCGTTTCACCTGCGCCGTCAACAGCGGTAGCGCATACGGCGTGCAATTTCATCCCGAAAAAAGCCATCACTGGGGCGTGCAGCTCCTGCAGAATTTCGCGGAGCTTTAGCATGTTGCGCCCACGAGTGATTCCTTGCTTGCTGATACGTGATGAGGGCTTGGTAAAGACCGTCGGCTTCAAGGAGGGGAAATACGTTGGCGATCCGATCAACGCGGTCAAGATATTCAACGAGAAAGAAGCGGACGAGCTGATCGTCCTGGATATCGATGCCACGGTTAACGGGAGCGAGCCCAATTACCGAATGATTCGCCATCTGGCAGCGGAGTGCCGGATGCCGCTTTGCTACGGTGGTGGCATCAAGACGGTAGAGCAGGCAAAGCGTGTCATCGCCCTGGGGGTGGAGAAGATCGCGCTAAGCTCCGCGGCCATCGATGATCCGCTGCTGGTGTCTCGTATCGCCGAAGAGATTGGAAGCCAGAGCGTGGTGGTGGTGCTGGACACCAAAAAGCGCTTACTGGCCAAGGAACACGAGGTCTGGACCCATAACGGTCGTCGCAACACCAAGCGCACCGTGGTCGCGGTGGCGCAAGAGGCGGAGGCGCGGGGGGCCGGAGAGGTGGTCATCAATGCGATCGACCGTGACGGGCAGATGAAGGGGTACGACCTGGCGTTGGCCGAGAACGTTCGACGAAGCACCCGCCTGCCACTGACGTTTCTCGGCGGCGCCGGGGCGTTGTCCGATATGGAGGCGCTGTTCAAGGTTTGCGGCGTCGTCGGCGCGGCGGCTGGAAGCCTCTTCGTTTTCAAGGGCAGTTATCGGGCCGTGCTCATAAACTATCCCCGACCGGCCGAGAAAGAACAGCTGTGCGCCGCGGCGCTGGGCTAGGCAAGAGCGGCGCCTGGTGGTGTGCGACTCTCTTATGAATGATTGGCGATGGCTCGAATGGATATCTAATGTTTAGTGATGGCACGCTTTTGATTACCGGTGGCACCGGCTCCTTTGGCAACGCCGTGCTTCGGCGGTTTCTTGACTCTGACCTGCGCGAGATTCGCGTGTTCAGCAGGGATGAGAAGAAACAGGATGATATGCGCAAGCGCTACGATGATCCCAAGCTGAAGTTCTATATCGGCGATGTGCGTGATCCAGCCAGTCTCGTCAACGTCATGCGCGGCGTCGACTACGTGTTCCACGCGGCGGCCCTGAAGCAGGTGCCTTCCTGCGAGTTCCACCCCATGGAGGCTGTGCGCACCAATGTTGTGGGTACGGAGAACGTGCTCGAAGCGGCCATTCAGTCCGGCGTTAGTCGGGTCGTTTGCCTGAGCACCGACAAGGCGGTGTATCCGATCAACGCGATGGGGATCTCCAAGGCGATGATGGAGAAGGTCATGGTGGCGAAGTCGCGGCATCTGGAGGAGCGCGGCATCGTCATCTGCGGCACCCGGTACGGCAATGTGATGGCCTCACGAGGATCGGTGATTCCGTTACTGGTCGATCAGTTGTTTGGCGATCGGCCGCTGACGTTGACCGATCCGCAGATGACCCGTTTCATGATGACGCTCTCCGATGCGGTGGATCTGGTGCTGTATGCCTTCGAGCATGGCAGCAACGGCGATATCTTCGTGCAGAAGGCCCCGGCGGCGACGGTGGAAACCTTGGCGACCTCGTTGTTGGATCTGTTCGGCAAAGCGGATCACCCGATCAACATTATCGGCACGCGACACGGCGAAAAGCTGTACGAAACCCTGCTCAGCCGGGAGGAGATGGCAGCGGCTGAGGATTGCGGTGAGTACTACCGTATTCCTCCGGATCTGCGGGACCTGAACTACGCCAAGTACGTCGAGGAGGGGGAGCGGCGAATCTCCGGATTTGACGATTACAACTCCCACAACACGACTCGGCTCGATGTGGCGGGCATGCAGGCCTTGTTGTTGAAGCTCGAGTTCATTCGCGCGCGGATGCGCGGTGAGCGTGCGGTAGCAGAGGATTAGTCGATGCGGGTCTTGGTCACCGGGGCTAACGGATTCCTGGGCTCCAACCTGGTCGTCAGACTGCGCGAGCAGGGCGACGAGGTGGTAGCTTTCACACGCGACACGGCTGTGACCGATCTGCCGGCCTTGCTGGACGGCGTGGACTTCGTGGTCCATCTGGCGGGCGTCAATCGGCCACGGCGGGTGGAGGAGTTCGAGGAAGGCAATGCCGATCTGACGGCGCGGTTGGTCGAGGCCTTGTCCGCACGTCCGCTGCCGGTTCTTTATTCTTCGTCCATCCAGGCCGACCGGGACAACCCGTACGGGGCGAGCAAGCGCCGGGCGGAGCAGCTATTGCAGCAGTACGGCCGCGATTACGGTGTGCCGGTGTCCATATACCGCTTGCCGAACGTGTTCGGGAAATGGTGTCGGCCCAACTATAACTCCGTCGTGGCCACCTTCTGCCACAACATTGCCCGTGGCTTGCCGATTCAGGTCAACGACCCGGATGCGCCGCTGCGGCTGGTCTACATCGACGATGTGATCGAGGCCTTTTTGAGCACGCTGCGCGGCGCTGAGGCGGGGCTTTGTGAGGTTGCGCCGGAGTATTCCACCACCGTGGGGGCGTTGGCGAGCCAGATTCGTGCCTTTACGGATGTGCGGGACAGTTTGATCACCGAGCCCGTGGGGGCGGGTTTGACTCGCGCGCTGTATGCGACCTATCTCAGCCATCTCGCGCCAGCGGAATTCAGCTATGAAATACCCCAGTACCGCGATGAGCGCGGGGTTTTCTCCGAGGTGCTGAAAACCCGCGACTCCGGGCAGTTCTCGTATTTCACCGCCCACCCGGGGGTAACGCGAGGCGGCCACTACCACCACTCCAAGACCGAGAAGTTTCTGGTCGTCAAGGGCGAGGCGCTGTTCAAGTTCCGCCACATTCTCAGCGATGAGCGTTATCAGCAGCGCGTTTGCGCGAGCCGGCCGACCATCGTCGAGACCATTCCGGGCTGGGCCCACGACATCACCAACGTCGGCGATGACGAGCTGCTGGTGTTGTTGTGGGCCAACGAGGTTTTCGATCGGCAAAGGCCGGATACCATCCAGAGCCCTGTCTGAGGCACCCTTATGAAAAAGCTAAAGGTCGTAACAGTACTCGGCACGCGGCCCGAGATCATTCGGCTATCACGCGTGCTGGCGAAACTGGACCAGCACTGTGAGCATGTGCTGGTGCACACCGGCCAGAACTACGACTATGAACTGAACGAAATATTCTTCGCGGATCTGGGCGTCCGGCGTCCCGACCATTTCCTGGGCGCTGCCGGGGCGACGGCAGCGGAAACCATTGGCAATGTCATCATTCGAGTGGATCAGCTGTTGGCCGAGCTGCAGCCCGACGCGATGCTGGTTCTTGGCGATACCAACAGCTGTCTGGCGGCATTGCCGGCAAAGCGCCGGAAAATCCCCATCTTCCACATGGAGGCCGGAAACCGCTGCTTTGATCAAAGGGTGCCGGAGGAAACCAACCGCAAGATCGTCGACCATACCGCCGATGTGAACCTGCCCTACAGCGATATTGCGCGCGAGTATCTGCTGGCGGAGGGGCTGCCGCCGGACAGGGTCATTAAGACAGGCAGCCCGATGTTCGAGGTGCTGAACGAATACCGTGCCGGGATCGAGTCCTCGGATGTCCTCGGGCGGCTCGGTCTGACGGCCCGCGAGTATTTCGTGGTAAGCGTCCATCGCGAGGAGAATGTCGATACCAGCGGCAACCTCACGAAGATCGTTGGCGCCCTCAACGCGATTGCCGAGCGCTTTGGTCTCCCTGTCATCGTCTCCACGCACCCCCGTACCCAGCAAGCCGTGGACGCCCAGGGTTTTGTCTTCGACAATCGGGTTGTTCTGCACAAGCCCTTGGGGTTCAAGGACTACGTATGCCTGCAGATGAATGCGCGGGCGACGCTCTCGGATAGTGGCACCATTACCGAGGAGTCGTCGATCCTGAACTTTCCGGCGCTGAACCTGCGGGAGGCCCATGAACGCCCCGAGGGGATGGAAGAGGCGGCGGTCATCATGACCGGCCTGGAGACCGACCGCATCTTGCAGGGGCTCGCCATTCTGGAGCAGCAGGGACGCGGCGACCAAAGAGACCTGCGTCTGGTGGCCGACTACAGCGTGCCGAATGTCTCCGACAAGGTGCTGCGGATCATTCACAGCTACACCGACTACGTGCGGCGTACGGTCTGGAAGCGGTACTAGCGGGCCGTCATGAAGTCGAAAAAGCTGCGCGTTTTGGTCGTTTCGCAGTATTTCTGGCCGGAAGAGATGCGGGTCAACGATTTGGTCGAAGGCCTGGTGGCGCGGGGCCATGAGGTCACTGTCTTGACCGGCTGGCCCAACTACCCGGACGGGCGCTTCTTCGCCGAGTACCGCCGCAAACCTCAGGAATTCACACGCTATGCCGGCGCCCGCATCGTGCGGGTGCCGATGTTGGCGCGGGGCGCGCGCGGCTACACGCTGCTGCTCAATTACCTCAGCTTCTTCCTCAGTGCGGCGCTGCTGGCGCCGTTCAAATTGCGCGGAGCGCGCTTTGACAGCGTGTTCGTCTACGCGGTCTCGCCCATTACCGTTGCCATTCCCGCCATCGTGCTGGGGCGGATCAAGAAGGCGCCGGTCCTGCTCTGGGTGCTGGATCTATGGCCCGAGACCCTGGAGGCGGTGGGCGCGACCCGCAGCCGCGCCGTGCTCAAGTTGGTAGGACGGCTGGTCTCGTGGATCTACAATCGGGCGGACTACCTGCTGCTGCAGTCGCGTGCTTTTGGCGACAGCGTTCGGCACTACTGTACGCGCCCTGTTGCGGACGAGCGTTTGGTGTATTTTCCGAGCTGGGCGGAAGACCTGTTTGAGGCGGGCGCTGCTCGGCCTTCGGCGTTGCTGGACCCTTGCCCGGATCAGTTCACCATCGTGTTTGCGGGCAACATGGGGGAGTCGCAGGACTTTCCGGCGATCCTGGATGCGGCCGAGCGATTGCAGGGTCGGGTGCCCGTGCGCTGGGTGATTGTCGGCGATGGCCGGATGCACGGCTGGGTAAAGCAGGAGGTCGAACGACGCCGGTTGACCCAGGTGCATCTTTTGGGGCGTCATCCGGTGCAGGAGATGCCGGCCTTGTATGCGGCTGCCGACGCTTTGCTGGTCTCTCTCAAGACCAACCGGATCTTCGCCAAGACCATCCCCGGCAAGCTGCAGTCCTACCTCGCGGCGGGGCGGCCCGTGCTGGCGATGATAGACGGGGAGGCGGCCGAGGTGGTTCGGGCGTCGGGCGGCGGATTTGCCTGTGCTGCCGGCGATGGCGCTGCGCTGGCGGAAGCGGCCGAACGGATGGCCGCCTTGAGCGGGCCGGAGCGCGAGCAGATGGGGCAGCGTTCGCGCGCTTACTATCGGCGTCACTTCGCCCGGGAGAGCTTGTTCGACCGGCTGGAAACACTTATGCAGTCAGCGACTTGTCGACGAGGTTAATCAGGTGTCTCGAAGAGTATTGGTGACTGGCGCAAGCGGTTTTGTCGGCCGGGGGCTTATCGAACAGGCGCTTACACAGTGGCCGTTGCGTGCCGCCGTGCGGCGGCCGACGCAAGACCTGCCCGAGGGCGTTGAGTTGGCACCTATCGCCGGGCTCGGTCCGGATACCGATTGGACCGCCGCGGTGGCGGAGGTGGGGGTTGTGGTGCACGCAGCCGCTCGGGTTCACGTCATGGGCGATCGGGCCGCCGACCCGCTGGCGGAGTTTCGACAGACCAACGTCCAGGGCACGCTGCGGCTGGCGGAGCAGGCCGCCGCGGCCGGCGTCAAGCGTTTCATCTACCTGAGTTCGATCAAGGTCAACGGTGAGTCCACCGAGGCCGGCCGCCCTTTTCAGGCCGATACGCCGCCGGCGCCGGTAGACCCGTACGGCGTCTCCAAGCATGAGGCCGAGGACGGCCTGTATGCGCTGGCCGCCAAGACCGGCATGGAGCTGACGATCATCAGGCCGCCGCTGGTGTACGGGCCCGGGGTGAAGGCGAATTTCCACGCCATGATGCGTTGGCTGCACCGCGGCGTTCCGCTGCCCCTGGGCGCGATAGACAATCGGCGCAGCCTGGTGGCGCGCGGCAATCTGGTGGATTTGATCCTGCGCTGTCTGGAGCATCCGGCGGCCGCGAACCAGCTGTTTCTCGTTTCCGATGGTGAGGATTTGTCGACCACGGACTTGCTGCGGCGCATGGGCCGGGCGCTGAACCGCCCCGCGCGCCTGCTCCCGGTGCCGCCGGCGGTCCTCAAGCTCGGCGGCACGCTGCTGGGCAGGGCGGCGGTGTTCGAACGGCTGTGTGGCTCCCTGCAGGTCGATTCGAGCAAGGCGCGCGAACTGCTGGGCTGGGTGCCGCCGCTGACGGTCGACGAGGGGCTGCGGTTGGCGGCGGAGGACTTCCTGCGCCATGCCGGCTAGGGTACCGATGGAAAGCCTGCTATGGATCGGCGTGCTGCTGGTGTCCGCGGTACTGACCGCGTGCTTGCGCTCTTACGCCCGTCGCGCCCGCCTGATCGATGTGCCGAACAGCCGAAGCTCCCATGTGGTGCCGACCCCGCGGGGTGGGGGGCTGGCCATCGTCATCAGCCTGCTGCTGGCTTGGGCGGTGCTGGCCGGGCTGGGCCGATTGCCATGGGCCGTCTTGCTGGGGGCCGGGCTCGGGGGGGGCTGGATAGCCCTGATCGGCTTTATCGATGATCACCGTGATGTGTCTGCGCGTTGGCGTTTGCTCGGGCAAGCGCTGGCTACCGTCTGGGTGCTGTACTGGTTGCCGGTGGCGGCAGTGCCGTTGGGAGATTGGTGGCTGGAAGCTAGCTGGCTGGTGCTGCTTGCCGGTATCGGTATCGTCTGGCTGCTGAACCTGTTCAATTTCATGGACGGCATAGACGGCCTGGCTGGGCTGGAGGCTGCCATGGTGGCGGCTGGCGCGGTGCTGTTGCAATGGTCGCTGGGCGAGGCCCAGGGGATGGCCTGGGCCAGTGCCATGCTGGTGGCGGCCGCGGCAGGCTTTTTGCTCTGGAACTGGCCGCCGGCGCGCATTTTCATGGGCGATGTGGGGAGTGCGACCCTGGGGTATCTGTTCGGGGTGATGGCGGTCAGTGGCGTGTTCGCGCCGGCGCTCAGCGTCTGGAGCTGGCTGATTCTATTGGGGGTGTTCATCGTCGATGCCACCTATACCCTGATACACCGCTTGCTGCGTGGCGAGCGTGTCTATCAGGCCCATCGCTCCCATGCCTACCAGCGCGCAGCGCGCTGGCTCGGTAGTCATCGCAGGGTGACGGTGACGGTGGGCTTGATCAACGCCTTGTGGCTGCTGCCGCTGGCTGCCATGTCGGTGCTGTGGCCTGGGCAGGCCTATGCGTTGACGGCGATGGCCTACCTGCCCCTGGTAGGGCTTTGTCTATGGCTGGGTGCAGGCAAGCCGGAGCGCAGCCCGGTGGGAGCGGTCGGTGAGCCCTAACAGTGTGTTGAAATGCTTGGCGGCACTTCCTCGTCCGGCCAAACGCTGGCTGACTATCGCGGCGGATGCACTGATGTTGCCGCTGATGCTCTGGGGCGCTTTCGCGCTGCGTTTCGGCGAGCTGATGCCACCGTCGATGGCACGGTTTTGGTGGTTGTTCCCAGTAGCACCGCTGGTGGCCATACCGATGCTCAAGTGGGCGGGGCTGTATCGCGCCGTGCTGCGCTATATGGGCCCCAATGCGGCCATCGCGGTGCTCAAGGGTGTGAGCTTGTCGGCCGTGTTGCTGGCCGCCCTGGCGTTGATGGGTAACGTGCGCGATCTGCCCCGCACCATCCCGATCCTCTACTGGCTGCTGGCCATGCTGTACGTGGGTGGCAGCCGATTCCTGCTGCGCGCGATGCTGCAGCGGTTGGTGCGGCGCCCCCGTCTCAAGGAGCCGATGATCATCTACGGTGCCGGTTCCGCCGGTGCGCAGTTGGCCGCGGCCTTGTCCCACGGCCCGGAGTTTCATCCGGTGGCCTTCGTCGATGACGACAGCGCGCTGTGGGGCAGCGTGGTTCGCGGCGTCAGCGTTTATGCCCCGACGGAGATCGAGCGGCTGGTCGAGCGTTACGAGGCCCGCCAGTTGTTGCTGGCCATCCCCAGCGCCAGCCGCCAGCGCCGCCGCGAGATCCTGATGCGCCTGGAACCCTTGTCGGTGCACGTCAAGACCATTCCGGGCTTTGCCGACATCGTCAGCGGCCGGGCCCGGGCCGATGAGGTTCGCGAGGTGCCCATCGAGGATTTGCTGGGGCGTGACCCGGTGGCCCCGGATACTGCGTTGCTCGATCGCTGCATCCGCGACAAGGTGGTGCTGGTCAGTGGGGCGGGCGGCTCCATCGGCGCCGAACTGTGTCGGCAGATCGTGCAGCGCCGGCCCCGTGCGCTGCTGCTCTACGATGTGTCGGAGTACGGCCTGTACCAAATCGAGCATGAGCTGCGGCGGCTCAAGGTGGTGGTGGAATCGGAACTCAGCCTCATCCCGCTGCTCGGTTCAGTGGTCGACCAGGCGCGGCTGGAGCAGGTGCTGCGCCAGTTTTCGGTGCAGACCGTTTATCACGCCGCGGCTTACAAACACGTGCCGATCGTCGAGCATAATATCCTCGAAGGCATCCGCAACAATGTGTTTGGCACGCTGGCCGCGGCCCGCGCGGCCCAGGCGGCGGCGGTGGAGTCCTTTGTGCTCGTTTCCACCGACAAGGCGGTGCGGCCCACCAACGTCATGGGGGCAAGCAAGCGCCTGGCGGAACTGGTGCTGCAGGCGTTGGCCCGGGAGGAGGGGGTGACGCGCTTCACCATGGTGCGCTTTGGCAATGTGCTGGGTTCCTCGGGTTCGGTGGTGCCGCTCTTTCGTCGCCAGATTGCCCGGGGCGGGCCGCTCACCGTCACCCATCCGCAGATCACCCGCTATTTCATGACCATCCCCGAGGCGGCGGCGCTGGTGATCCAGGCGGGTTCCATGGGGCAGGGCGGGGATGTATTCGTGCTGGAGATGGGCGAGCCGGTGCGCATCGTCGACATGGCGCGCAAGATGGTGCGCCTGACTGGGCTGCAGGTGCGTGACGAGGACAACCCGGAGGGCGATATCGCCATTGAGTTTACCGGTCTGCGCCCCGGCGAGAAGCTCTACGAGGAGCTGCTGATTGGCGACAATGTGACCGAAACCGGCCACGAGATGATTATGCGAGCCGAGGAAGCCTGCTTGCCCTGGGACACCGTGCAGGGCTTGTTGAATGAGCTGCGCCAAGCCTGCCTGATGTTCGACGGCGCTCGGGCGCGCGCCGTGTTGCAGCAGGCGGTGCCGGAATACGCTCCCCAGGGGGACGTGCGGGAGTATCTGCAGCCACTGCCTGGGAGTGCGGCTGGTGCCAAGGCGCATTGGCTGGAGGAGCCCGGGAGCCGCGCCTAGAAGCATGGGGTTCGCGGTGGCGATCCCCGTCCCTCTGTCTACACCGTTATAACCACAGTCCCTTTCAATATTTTCAATCCCCCGCCATCTTCACTACCCTCCGACTTCATTGAAATAGCCGCACGGACGCCCAAGGCTGTGACCCTGGAACCACAAAAAAAAACCCCCGGTGCCTGAACTGCTCCTAACCCTGCTGGTCGTCCTCGCCTGCGTGCTCGCCATGGCGCTCACCCGCATCGGTGTGGAACTGATCCTCATGGCCGGGCTCACCGTGCTGCTCACCGTGGGCATCGTCACCCCCGCCCAGGCTTTTGCCGGCTTCGCCAACGAGGGCCTGCTCACCGTGGCGGTGCTCTACATCGTGGCCGCCGGCATGCACGAAACCGGTGCCACCCTGTGGTGGGTGCGCCGCAGCTTCGGCCGGCCCCGCACGGTGACCGGCGCGCAGGCGACCATGATGAGCCAGGTGGCGCTGCTCAGCGGCTTCTTGAATAACACCCCGGTAGTGGCCACTTTTCTTCCGGCGGTGCGTGATTGGGCGCGCCAGCGGGGCTTCGCGGTCTCGCGGCTGCTCATGCCCATGAGCTTCGCGGCGATTCTCGGCGGTGGGCTGAGCCTGCTGGGCAGCAGCACCAATCTGATCGTCGCCGGCTTGCTGGGTCGTGACTTTCCCCAGGTATCGCTGGGCTTGTTCGAGATCGCCTGGCTGGGCGTGCCGCTGGCGCTGTTCGGGGTCGTGTTCACGCTGCTGTTCAGTCGCTGGCTGCTGCCGCGGCGCGAGGGGGCCGAGCAGAGCTTCGCCAACACCCGTGAATACATGGCCGAGATGCTGGTGGACGCCGGCGGGCCGCTGGTGGGGCGTACGGTGAAGGAAGCCGGCTTGCGCAATCTTCCCGGGCTCTTTCTGGTGGAGATCGAGCGCAGCGGCCATCGGCTTGGGGCAGTGGGGCCCGATGAGGTGCTCTGCGGCGAGGACCGATTGATCTTCGCGGGGCTGGCCGATTCCATCGTCGACCTCTACCGCATCGAGGGTCTGCGCCGGCCGGGCAAGGCCTCGGCGCTGGAGGGCGGTCGCGGCCAGCCGCATTGTCTGATCGAGGCGGTGGTGGCGCGCAGTGCGCCCTTCGTGGGGCGCAGCATTCGCGAGAGCCGCTTTCGCAGCGAGTACGGCGCGGCGGTGGTGGCGGTGGCCCGCCACGGTGAGCGCATCAAGAGCAAGGTGGGCGACATTGTCTTGCAGCCGGCCGACACCCTGCTGCTGGAAACCGACCAGGGCTTTTTGAAGAAACACCGCCAGTCGCGGGATTTCCTGCTGGCGAGCACGGTGGAGAATTCCAATCTGCCCCGGGATCACAAGCGGGTCTGGGCCTGGTTGAGCCTGTTGCTGCTGATCGGGCTGGGGGCGGGGGGCGTGGTTTCGCTGCTCAACGCCGCGTTGCTGGCGGCGGGGCTGATGGTGATGAGCGGCTGCCTGACTGCGCGGGCGGCGCGCAACAGCATTGATCTGCCGGTGGTGATCAGCATCGGGGCCGCCTTCGGGCTGGGTGAGGCCCTGCGCGCCGCCGGCGCGGTGGAGATGGCGGTGCAGGGGCTGCAGGCGCTGGAGCTGGGTTCGCCCATGCTGGTGTTGGCGGCGGTGTATGTGCTCACGTCCCTGCTGACACTGTTCATCACCAATAATGCCGCGGCGATCCTGGTGCTGCCGGCGGCGCTGGGGATGGCCCAGGCGGCGGGTGTCGCGCCCACGGCCATGGCGGTGGCGGTGATGTTCGCGGCGAATTTGAGTTTTGCCACACCCACCGGCTACCAGACCAACCTGATGGTCTACGGGCTCGGTGGCTATCGGTTTGGGGATTATGTGCGCTTCGGGCTGCCGCTGCAGGCAGGGGCGGGGGTGTTGGCGCTGGTGTTGATTCCTCGCATATGGGGGTAGGGGATTATGTTTCAGAAATGCAGAGAGAGACCACAACGATGACACTACAAAAAGCCACCAACGTCACCTGGCACGAGGGGGAGGTGACCCGCGCCGACCGCCAGCAGCTGCTGGGCCAGAAGGGCGCGACCATTTGGTTCACCGGTCTTTCCGGCAGCGGCAAGAGCACCGTGGCCGTGGCGCTGGAGAAGGCGCTGACCGCCAGCGGCCACCTGTGCTACCGGCTGGACGGCGACAATGTGCGCCTCGGGATCAACAAGAACCTGGGTTTCTCCGCCGAGGACCGGGCCGAGAACATCCGCCGCATCGGCGAGGTGTCCAAATTGTTCGTGGATACCGGCGTGATCGTGCTCTCCAGCTTCGTCAGCCCCTACAAGGCCGACCGGGACCAGGTGCGCGCCCTGCACGCCGCTTCGGACATGGATTTCATCGAAGTCCACATGGATGTGCCCCTGGCCGAGGCCGAAAAGCGCGACCCCAAGGGCCTGTACAAGAAGGCCCGCGCCGGCGAGATCAAGAACTTCACCGGCATCGACGACCCCTACGAGGCCCCCGAGGCCCCGGAACTGGTGCTGTACAGCAACCGGATGAGCGTGGAAGAGGAAGTGGAGGTGTTGCTGGCGCTGCTGAGCGAGCGCGGCCTGCTCTCCGGCGCGGCCTGAGCCGCGCCGCTTCCAGACCCTGCGGCCGACAGGCCCCCGAACGTACGGAGTGATGACGATGATCAAACCCCACGGTTCCGAGCAACTGAAACCCCTCTATGTCGCCGACGCCGCCGAGCGCGAGGCGCTGCGCCAGGAGGCCGAGCAGCTGCCCGCGCTGCTGCTCAATTCCGCCGCCGCCGCCAACGCGGTGATGCTGGGCGCGGGTTACTTCAATCCGCTCAGCGGTTACATGAACCTGGCCGATGCGCTGTCGGTGGCCGAGCAGCTGCACACCGCCCAGGGCCTGTTCTGGCCGGTGCCGGTGGTGAATCTCGCCAAGGACGTCAGCGCCATCCAGGGCGCGAAGCGCATCGCCCTGCGTGACCCCAACGTGGCAGGCCAGCCGGTGCTGGCGGTGATGGACGTGGAGGCCATCGAGGAAGTCTCCGAGGCGCAGATCGAGAGCATGGCCCAGCAGATCTTCGGCACCCTGGATGACAAGCACCCGGGTGTCGCCACCTTCCGCGGCCTGGGCCGGAACCTGGTCTCCGGGCCCATCCAGGTGCTGAACTTCAGCTACTTCGAGACCGACTTCCCGGACACCTTCCGCACCGCCGTGCAGATCCGCGACGAGATCGCCGAGCGGGGCTGGGAGAAGGTGGTGGCCTTCCAGACCCGCAACCCCATGCACCGGGCCCATGAGGAGCTCTGCCGCATGGCCCAGGAGCGCCTGCAGGCCGACGGCATCGTGGTGCACATGCTGCTGGGCAAGCTCAAGGCCGGCGACATCCCCGCCGACGTGCGCGATGCCTGCATCCGCAAGATGGCCGAGCTGTATTTCCCCGCCAACACGGTGATGATCACCGGCTACGGCTTCGACATGCTCTACGCCGGGCCGCGCGAAGCGGTGCTGCACGCCGTGTTCCGCCAGAACATGGGCGCCACCCACTTCATTGTCGGCCGTGACCATGCGGGGGTGGGCGATTATTACGGCCCCTTCGACGCGCAGACCATCTTCGAGGAACGGGTGCCGGAAGGGGCGCTGCAGATCGAGATCTTCCAGGCCGACCACACCGCGTACTCGAAGAAGCTCGACCGGGTGGTGATGATGCGCGAGGCCCCGGACCACGCCAAGGAGGACTTCGTGCTGCTCTCCGGCACCAAGGTGCGCCAGATGCTCGGCGAGGGCATCGCCCCGCCGCCGGAATTCTCCCGCCCCGAAGTGGCCCAGATCCTGATGGACTACTACCGCAGCACCGAAACCGCCTGAGGGGTTAGCCCCGCCCCCCCCTGTGGGAGCGGCCAAGGCCGCTCCCACAGGGGGGGTTCTCTTGCGCTATCATCCAACGGATGAAACACCTCGCCACCACCCTCGCCGTCGCCCTGCTGCTCACCGCCTGCGCCCCACTGCCCACCGGTGATTCGTCCTCCGCGCCCGACCCCTTCACCGCCCACGGCAACGAGCCCTTCTGGTGGGTGGAGCTGCAGGATGGCCGCATGCGCCTGCGGCAAGCCGGCGAGCCGGAAGGCACGGTGGATCCGAGCCGGCTGCGCGTAGAGCAAGGCCTGTGCCACGATTCCATGAGCGGTATGCCTTACCCCTATCGGGCCTGGCTGACCCTGGACGGGCGCGAGTGGCCCGGTTGCGGCGGTGATCCGCGTGAGCTGCTTGAAGGTGTGGTCTGGGAGCTCGACGGCACCGCCCTGGAGAGCCCACCCACCCTGGCATTCCTGCCCGATAACCGTGTAGCCGGCCGAGGCGGCTGTAACCGTTACAGCGGCACCTACCGGCTGACCGGCGAGGGCCTGCGCCTCGGCCCCCTGGCCGCCACCAAGATGCTCTGTCGCCCCGCGCAAATGACCGTGGAGCAGGGTTTCTTCGAAGCCTTGGAAGCCGTGCACCGCTTCGACCTGAACGAGGGGGGTAGCCTTGAATTACACGGTGCCGGCCAAAAAAGCCTGAGCTTCCACCCGCGCTCCCCGTAGCCGCGAAGCAGCCGAAGGCGGAATCGAGGATCCGCAGCAAGGCTTGGAGCGATTCTTCCAGACCGGAGACAAGGCGGACATCAGGCCAGGAGCCGCTCCGACACGGGAGGAGATGACCACTTGAGGTGGTCACCGGGCAGTGCTAGCAATAATGACTATTGCTGATGACCAGCGCGCGGACATGCATACCGACGAAGCTTCCAAATCGCAGTTCAAGGCGAGGGCGGTGGAGTCGACGCGGCTGCCGGGCGAGTTTCACAAGGATCCGGCGGACCGGATGATCGTTGCCCTGGCTCGACGCTTCAATGTCGAGCTGGTCACCGCCGACGACAGGATCATGTCTTATAAACATGTGCGAACGCTCTGGTAAGGCCCCCTTCCCCTGCAGGAGCGGCACCACTGCCTTTACCCCCACCGCGCCCCTGAGTATCCTTCTCTCCCCATCCGCTTTATCAGACACTTACCGCCATGTCCCGCAAACTCTACGTCAAGACCCACGGCTGCCAGATGAACGAGTACGACTCCGCGAAGATGGCGGAGCTGCTCGGCGCGGCGCGGGATTTCCAGCGGGTGGACAGCCCCGAGGAGGCGGACATGATCCTCCTCAATACCTGCTCCATCCGCGAGAAGGCCCAGGAGAAAGTGTTCTCGGAGCTCGGCCGCTGGCGCAAGCTGAAAGAGGCCAAGCCGGACCTGGTGATCGGGGTGGGCGGCTGTGTCGCCAGCCAGGAGGGCGAGGCGCTGGTCAAGCGCGCCCCCTTCGTGGATCTGGTCTTCGGCCCCCAGACCCTGCACCGCCTGCCGGCCATGTACGACGCCACCCGCGCCGATCGTCGCCCCCAGGTGGATGTGTCCTTCCCCGAGATCGAGAAGTTCGACAGCCTCCCCGAGCCCCGCGCCGAGGGCCCTACGGCTTTCGTCTCGATCATGGAAGGCTGCAGCAAGTACTGCACCTTCTGCGTGGTGCCCTACACCCGGGGCGAGGAGGTCAGCCGGCCCTTCGATGACGTGATCGCCGAAGTGGCCCAGCTTGCCGCCCAGGGCGTGCGTGAGGTCACCCTGCTGGGGCAGAACGTCAACGCCTATCGCGGCCCCATGGAAGACGGCACGGTGGCGGATCTTGCGCTGCTGGTGAGCTTCGTGGCGGCCGTCGAGGGTATAGAGCGCATCCGCTACACCACCTCCCACCCGGTGGAGTTCTCCGACAGCCTGATCGAGGCCTACCGCGAGGTGCCCGAGCTGGTGGATCACCTGCACCTGCCGGTGCAGAGCGGCTCGGATCTGGTGCTGAAGCTCATGAAGCGCGGCCATACGGTGGCCGAGTTCGTGGACAAGGTGCGCCGGCTGCGGGAGATTCGCCCGAACATCAGCCTCTCTTCCGATTTCATCGTCGGCTTCCCCGGCGAATCCGAGGACGACTTCGAGGACACCATGGCGCTGATCGAGCAGATCGGTTTCGACCAGTCCTTCAGCTTCATCTACAGCGCCCGCCCGGGCACCCCGGCGGCCTCCCTGGCCGATCGCACGCCGCTCGAGGTGAAGCAGCAGCGCCTGCAGCGCCTGCAGGCGGCCATCAACGCCAATGCCCGGCGGATCAGCGAGAGCATGGTGGGCAGCGTGCAGAAGGTGCTGGTGGACGGGCGCAGCAAGAAGGACCCGCACCAGATCGCCGGGCGCACGGAGAACAACCGGGTGGTGAACTTCGCCGGCCATCCGCGGCTGATCGGCCAGTTCGTCGAGGTGCGCATCACCGAGGCGCTGAGCAATTCCCTGCGCGGCGAAATGGTGGAGACCACCGCGGCCTGATTTTCCGCTTGGGAAATCGCGGCTCGTGGCCGCGAATCCCCCTTGCCAAGCCGCCAGCCCGGTGACAAGGTACGCCCTATATGCCCATGCCGCGCACAGGAGCGCCCGGAACACCCTTGAACGATCAGCCCCGGACCCTCGACTTCGAGCTCAGCCCCGCCGACAACCAGCAACTGGCCAACCTCTGCGGGCAACTGGATGAAAATCTCCGCCAGGTGGAGCGCCGCCTGGGTGTGGAGCTCAAGAACCGGGGGCATCGCTTCCGGGTCATTGGCCCGGCGCGGGTGGTGGAGGCGGCGCGCAAGGTGCTGGAAGACCTCTACGCCCAGGCGGCGAAGAGCGCGCTCAGCCCCGACACCATTCACCTGGCCCTGCAGAGTTCCGACGTCCAGGCCCGCCTGGAGCAGCCCGTGGACGACCCCGGCGAGGTCACCATCCGCACCCGCAAGATGGAAGTGCGCGGCCGCGGTCCGAACCAGCGGCGCTATCTGCACAATATCCTCACCCATGACCTGAACTTCGGCGTGGGCCCGGCGGGTACCGGCAAGACCTATCTGGCCGTGGCCTGCGCGGTGGATGCACTGGAGCGCGACCTGGTGCAGCGCCTGGTGCTGGTGCGCCCGGCGGTGGAGGCGGGCGAGCGGCTGGGCTTTCTGCCCGGGGATCTTGCCCAGAAGGTGGACCCGTACCTGCGCCCGCTCTACGACGCGCTGTATGAAATGCTCGGCTTCGAGCGGGTGGCCAAGCTCATCGAGCGCAATGTCATCGAGATCGCGCCGCTCGCCTACATGCGCGGTCGCACCCTGAACCACTCCTTCATCATTCTGGACGAAGCGCAGAACACCACGGTGGAACAGATGAAGATGTTCCTCACCCGCCTGGGCTTCGGCTCCACGGCGGTGGTGACCGGCGACGTGACCCAGGTGGACCTGCCCCACGGCAAGCCCTCGGGCCTGCGCGACGCCATCGAGGTGCTGCGCGACGTGAAGGGGGTGAGTTTCACCTTCTTCAGCGCCCAGGATGTGGTGCGCCACACCCTGGTCCAGCGCATCGTGCAGGCCTATGATCAGGTCTCCCCCCATGCTTGAGCTTGACGTTCAATACGCCACCGACGCCCCTGCGCCGGACGAGGCCACCCTGCGCGGCTGGACGGAAACCGCCCTCGCCGGTCGCCGGGACGAGGCGGAGCTGAGCATTCGCATCGTCGACGAGCCCGAAGGGCAGGATCTCAACCGCGACTACCGCGGCCGGGACTATCCCACCAATGTGCTCTCCTTCCCTTACGAGGCTCTGCCCGGGGTGGAGCTGCCTCTGCTCGGCGATCTGGTGATCTGCGCGCCGGTGGTGGCCCGCGAGGCCGCCGAGCAGGGCAAGGCGCTGGATGCCCACTGGGCGCACATGCTCATACATGGCTGTCTGCATCTGCTGGGCTATGATCATGAGGACGACGCCGAGGCGCAGGTCATGGAGACCCTGGAGCGGGACTTGCTCGCCTCCCTGGGCTTCCCTGACCCCTACGCCAGCGACTAAACTGCGCGCCGGGCGATCCGCCCGGCGACCGACACATGTGAAGGTTCGATGAGCGAAGACCGACCTAGTCCGTCTACCACCGCCCAGCGTTCATGGCTGGGCCGGCTGAGCCAGGCATTCTCCAGCACCCCCACGGACCGGGAGGAGTTAACGGATCTGATCCGCGAGAGCCAACAGAAGGGCCTCGTCGATGCCGATGCGCTGGCGATGATCGAAGGGGTGCTGCACGTCTCCGAACTGCAGGCCCGCGACATCATGGTCCCCCGCTCCCAGGTGGCGGCCCTGTCCCGGGACGCCAGTCCGCAGGAGTTGCTCCCCATCATCGTTGAAACCGGCCATTCCCGCTTTCCCGTCACCGGCGATAACCGCGATGACGTGGTGGGTATCCTCATCGCCAAGGATCTGCTGGCCATGTTCGCCAACCAGGGCAACGGCCAGGAGCTGCGCATTCGCGAGATCCTGCGCCCGGCGCTGTTCATCCCCGAGGCCAAGCGGCTGGATGCCCTGCTCAAGCAATTCCGCGAAAGCCGCAACCATCTGGCGGTGGTGGTGGACGAGTACGGCGGCATGGCCGGCATCGTCACCATCGAGGACGTGCTGGAGCAGATCGTCGGTGATATCGGCGATGAGCACGACTTCGAGGAGGACACCCAGATCCTCACCCACGAGAACGGCCACACCATCGTCAAGGCGCTCACGCCCATCGAGGACTTCAACGAGCACTTCGGCACGGCCTTCTCCGATGAGGAATTCGACACCATCGGCGGCCTGGTGGCTCACTCCTTCGGCCGGTTGCCGCGCCGCGGCGAGAGCGTGGAGCTGGGTGCGTTCCGCTTCCAGGTGATCCGCGCCGATAACCGGCGCATCCACCTGCTGATGGTCACCCGGGCCGAAACGGGAACCACCCAATAGCCATGCGGACGGCGCTGCAGCGCTGGCTGGCCGGGCGCCGCGCCTGGCTCGCGGGGCTGGCCGGCGGCGCGGCGCTGCCGCTCGGCTTCGCGCCCTTCGAATGGTGGTGGCTGGCGCCCTTCGCGCTGTCTCTGCTGTTCGTCCCCGCCCTGTGCGCGCCGCGCCGCCAAGCACTGCTGAGTGCCTGGTGTTTTGGTTTTGCCAGCTTTGGGCTGGGCTGCTGGTGGGTGTATATCAGCATCAGCCAGTTCGGCGGCGGGCCACTGGTGGCGGTGTTCGTCTGCCTGGTGCTGGCCGCCGTGTTCGCGCTGTTTCCCCTGTTGGCCGTGTGGCTGACGCGGCGACTGTGCCCGCGCCCCGGGCCGGCGGCTTTCCTGTTGGCCTTGCCGGCCGCGTGGATACTGGTGGAATGGCTGCGCAGCTGGTTGCTCACTGGCAATCCCTGGCTGAGCGTGGGCTATACCCAGACCGGCTATTGGCTGAGCGGTGTGGCGCCGGTGTTCGGCGTGCTGGGGGTGGGGCTGCTGTTGTGCCTGGCGGCGGGCCTGCTGGCCTGGTCGGTGGCAAAAGCTTTTCTCCTTCCCGGCGCCTCCCCGGCAGGCGCGGCTCCTGGCCGTGAATCTTTCTCGCAAAACCGGACTCGCGGCCATGCGTCGCTCCTGCAGCTGGGTGTGCCCCTCCTGGTCCTGCTCCTCCTGCCCCCAGCCCTGGACCGCGCCTGGAGCACGCCCACCGGCGAGCCGCTGCGCGTCGCCCTGGTCCAGGGCAACGTCCCGCAGGGTGAGAAGTGGCTGCCCGAGCAGCGCCTGCCCACCTTGGAGCGTTACGTCTCGCTCACGGTCCGGAACTGGGATGCGGATCTGGTGCTCTGGCCCGAGACGGCGGTGCCCGATTACGCCCACCGGGTGGAAGAAATGCTGCTGCGCCCCCTGCGCCGCGAGGCCGCGCGCCACGGCACGGCGGTGGTCTTCGGCGCCCCGGTGCACGATTTCAATGATCGCCAGGCCTACAACAGCCTGGTGACGCTGGACGGACGGCGCTACGACAAGCGCCATCTGGTGCCGTTCGGCGAGTACGTGCCGCTGCGCGACGTGCTGGGCCGGGCGTTGGATTTTCTCGGTGCGCCCATGTCCGACTTCAGCCGCGGCACCGGCCACGGCGTGCTGGAAGTGGCCGGGGTGCCGGCGGCTGCCTCCATTTGCTACGAAGTGATCTTCCCCGCCGAGATCGCCGAGGCGCTGCCCCATGCCCGCCTGCTGCTCAACGTCAGCAACGATGCCTGGTTCGGCGATTCGCTCGCCATGCACCAGCATCTGCAGATGGCCCGCATGCGCGCCATCGAGACCGCACGCCCCATGATCCGCGCCACCAACACCGGCATCACCGCCCTGATCGATCATCGCGGCAGGGTCACCGAGCGCCTGCCGGCCTTCCAGACCGGGGTGCTGCGCGGCGAGGTGCAGCCGAGGGAAGGCGGCACCCCTTACGTGCATTGGCGGGACTGGCCGGTGGTCGGGTTCTGCCTGGTGATGCTGATAGCCGCCCGCCGCCGCGCTTAGCCCCCGCGCCCCTGTAGGAGCGGCTCATGGCCGCGAAATGCCTTCCGCCGCGTCAAAACCATTCGCGGCCGTGAGCCGCTCCTACTGGACATGCCCCCTCCCAAGCCCTAGCTTGTTCCCATAGGCCTTGCCGCAAACCGGAGCCCCACCCATGAGCGAGCACCAGAACGAGCAGCGCCTGCTCCGCGGTTACGAGCGCATGCTTCGCCGCCTGCGCGATGACCTCAAGGACCTCTCCCTGCGGGAGGCCCTGGAGCGGGCCAAGCAGCGCACCGTGGAGTTGGGGGAACTCACCCGTGAGGAAGCCGACCGGGTGGGGGATTTCCTGCGCCGCGATGTGGAAGAGGCCGGCGAATACCTGGCCGAATCCGATCGGGATCTGCGCGATTGGTTCCACATGGACGTGCAGCTGATCGAGAACTGGCTCTGGGATACCTTCAGCGCCGCCGCCGACCAGACCAAGCTGCAGTTGCTGGAGCTGCAGCGCCGCGCCGATGAACAGCAGCGTGTCTACTACAGCGGCGAGATCGTCGGCCCCGGTGCGCTGAAATGCATCAGCTGCGATTACATTATCGCCTTCAAGGAAGCCGCCCACGTGCCCGCCTGCCCCGATTGCGGCGGCGAGGAGTTCGTGCGTCCGGCGCGGTAGGTCCGCCGGGGGAAGCATAACCACCGAGGACACAGAGCTATGCGGAGAAAGCGAATCATTTGACAGGCTTCTCCTCTGTGCACCTCTGCGTCTCTGTGGTTACGCTCCCTCCCAAGCCTGCGTGTCCTTAACTACCACCGCCCCCTGCGGTATCCTTCCCGGCTCTCCGAAACCGTGATTCTTACAGGCACTCAGGCGGGATTGATGGACGCGACGTACAAGCCGGAACAGATCGAGGCGCAGGCGCAACAGGACTGGGAGGCCGCGCAGGTCTTCAAGGCCCGGGAGGATGCGCCGGGTGAGAAATACTACTGCCTGTCCATGTTCCCCTATCCCAGCGGCCGGCTGCACATGGGGCACGTGCGCAACTACACCATCGGCGATGTGATCGCCCGCTACCAGCGGATGCAGGGGCGCAACGTGCTCCAGCCCATGGGCTGGGATGCCTTCGGCCTGCCGGCGGAGAATGCCGCCATCAAGAACAATGTGCCGCCGGCCCGCTGGACCCGCGAGAATATCGAGTACATGCGCGGTCAGCTCCAGGCGCTGGGTTTCGGCTACGACTGGAGCCGCGAATTCGCCACCTGCGACCCGGACTACTACCGCTGGGAGCAGTGGCTGTTCACCCGCCTGTACCGCAAGGGCCTGGCCTACAAGAAGACCTCCACGGTGAACTGGGACCCGGTGGACCAGACGGTGCTGGCCAACGAGCAGGTCATCGACGGCCGCGGCTGGCGCTCCGGCGCGCCGGTGGAGCGCCGCGAGATCCCCCAGTGGTTCTTCCGCATCACCGACTACGCCGAGGAGCTGCTTGCCGAGCTGGACAGGCTCCCGGGCTGGCCCGAGCAGGTGCGCACCATGCAGCGCAACTGGATCGGCCGTTCCGAGGGCGTGGAGATGCACTTCCCGCTCGACGGCCTGGACGAGACGCTCACCGTCTACACCACTCGCCCGGACACCCTGTTCGGCGCCAGCTACGTAGCCGTGGCCGCCGAGCATCCGCTGGCCAAGGCCCGCGCCGCCGAACACCCGCCGCTCGCCGCGTTCATCGAGGAATGCCGCCACATCAAGGTGGCCGAGGCCGACCTGGCCATCATGGAGAAAAAGGGCGTGGACACGGGGCTGCGCGCCGTGCACCCGCTCACCGGTGAGCGGCTGCCGATCTACGCCGCCAATTTCGTGCTCATGGACTACGGCACCGGTGCCGTCATGGCCGTCCCCGGCCATGACCAGCGCGATTGGGAATTCGCCCGCGCCTACGGGTTGCCGATCAAGCCGGTCATCGCCCCGGCCGACGGCGAGGCGCCGGATCTTTCCGAAGGCGCTTACACCGACAAGGGCGTGCTGATCAACTCCGGCGATTTCAACGGGCTCAGCTCCGAGCAGGCCTTCGCGGCCATCGCCGACAAGCTCGCCGAGCTGGGACGGGGCGAGCGGCGGGTGAACTTCCGCCTGCGCGATTGGGGCGTTTCCCGTCAACGCTACTGGGGCGCGCCGATCCCCATGATCAAGTGCCCCGCCTGCGGCGATGTGCCGGTACCCGACGAGGATCTGCCGGTAGTGCTCCCGGAAGAGGTGGCCTTCGACGAATCCGGCGGCTCTCCGCTGAAGAAGATGCGCGAGTTCATCGACACCCGCTGCCCGGAATGCGGCGCCGCGGCCGAGCGCGAGACCGACACCTTCGACACCTTCATGGAGTCCAGCTGGTACTACGCCCGCTTCGCCAGCGCCGGCAACACCGAGGCCATGCTCGATGAGCGCGCCCGTTACTGGCTGCCGGTGAACCACTACATCGGCGGCATCGAGCACGCCATCCTGCACCTGCTGTACTCGCGCTTCTACCACAAGGTGCTGCGCGACGAGGGCCTGCTGGACTGCGACGAGCCCTACGAGAACCTGCTCACCCAAGGCATGGTGGTGGCGGAGACGTATTACCGGGAAGAGGCCAACGGCGGCAAGAGCTGGTACAACCCCCAGGACGTGCTGGTGGAACGAGACGCCAAGGGTAGCGTCACCGCGGCAAAGCTCGCCAGTGACGGCGAGCCGGTGGAAGTGGGCGGCATCGAGAAGATGTCCAAGTCCAAGAACAACGGCGTGGACCCACAGACCCTGATCGCCCGCTACGGCGCCGACACCGTGCGGCTGTTCACCATGTTCGCCGCCCCCCCGGATCAGTCCCTGGAGTGGTCCGATTCCGGTGTCGAAGGGGCGTACCGCTTCCTCAAACGGCTCTGGTCCCTGGTGCAGCGGCATGTGGCCCAAGGCCCGGCCGAAGCCCCGCAGGTGGCGACGCTCACCGACGCCCAGAAGACCCTGCGCCGCAAGGTGCACGAGACCTTGCGCAAGGTCGGTGATGACATTGGCCGGCGCTACACCTTCAATACCGCCATCGCCGCGGTGATGGAACTGTGCAACGCCCTTGGCAAGGCCGAGGACGACAGCGCACAGGGCCGGGCGGTGCTGCAGGAAGGCCTGGAGGTGGCGGTGCTGGTGCTCGCGCCCATCACCCCGCACATCTGCCACGCCCTGTGGCAGGCGCTGGGCAAGGAGGGCCTGGTGGCCCAGGCCCGCTGGCCGCGGCCGGACCCCGAAGCCCTGGTGCGCGATTCCGTGGAGCTGGTGGTGCAGGTCAACGGCAAGCTGCGCGGGCGCATCGAACTGCCGGCCGATGCCGACAAGGCGAGCGCCGAGCAGGCCGCCTTCGCCGACGCCAAGGTCCAGCCCTGGGTGGAAGGCAAGGAGGTCAAGCGCGTGATCGTGGTGCCGGGCAAACTGGTGAACATCGTGGTGGCGGGGTGAGTATGGGTACGCGTTCTCTCAACGGCCTGATCAGCCTGCTGCTGGTGAGCCTGCTGGTGGGTTGCGGCTGGCACCTGCGCGGTCAGGGGACGGGGGCCTCCATGGGTGGAGCTCAGGTGTATCTGTCGGTGCAGGGGGGCCCGGAGCTCGAGAACCGGGTGCGCAGTGAGCTGCTGGCTTCCCAGGCGAACCTGGTGGAGCGCCAGGAGAACGCCGATATCGCGCTGTTCGTGCTGGGCGAGCGCCAAGTGCGCGAGATCGTCGGAGTTGATCGGAACATCGACGCCAACGAATACGAGCTCCGTTACAGGCTCAGTTACCGGGTGGAAAACGGCGAAGGCGTGGAGCTGCTGCCGGCCAGTCAGAGCAGCAGCGTGCGCTCCTATGAGTACGATGCCGACAACGTCCAGGCCAGCCGTGCCCGGGAAGAGCGCCTGAGCCAGGAGCTGCGCTACGACGCCGTGCGCCTGATGCTCCTGCGCGTCCAGTCCCTGCTGGGCGCCACCGCCGAGCCCGAGGCGGAGTAACCGCGATGCGGCCCACCTCTCCCCCTGCAGGAGCGGCCTGAGCCCGTGCTGAACCCGCGCCAACTCCCCCAGCAGCTCGCCCAACAACTCTCTCCGGTCTACCTGGTGGCCGGCGAAGAGCCTCTGCTGCTGGAGGAAGCCCTGGACGCCATCCGCGCCGCCGCCCGCAAGGCCGGTCACAGCGAACGCGAAGTCCTGGAAGTCGGCACTGGCTTCGACTGGAACCGCCTCGCCGAGGCCTCCGGCAGCCTCTCCCTGTTTGGCGATCGGCGCATCCTCGAGCTGCGCATTCCCAACAGCAAGCCGGGCAGGCCCGGCAGCCAGGCCATCGGCGACTACTGCGCGCGTCCACCCGAGGACACGGTGCTGATCATCAGCTGCGGCCGGCTGGACGCCAGCCAGCGCAAGTCCGCCTGGGTGCGCAAGATCGAGCAGGCCGGCACTTTCCTCTACGTCTGGCCGGTGAGCGGGCGGGCGTTCGCCGGCTGGCTCGCCCAGCGCCTGCGCGAGCGGGGCCTCACCCCCAGCCGCGAGGCCCTGGCGCTGCTGGAACAGCGCGCCGAGGGCAATCTGCTCGCCGCCGCCCAGGAAATCGACAAGCTGCAATTGCTCCACGGCGAAGGGCCTTTGGCGCTGGAACAAGTCCAGGCCGCGGTGGCCGACAGCGCCCGTTACGATGTCTTCGACCTGAGTGACGCGGTGCTCGCCGGCGACCCGGCCCGGACACTGCGCATCCTCCACGGGCTGCGCGCCGAAGGGGTGGAGCCCACCCTGGTGCTCTGGACCCTGGCCCGGGATCTGCGCCTGCTGGCGGAGCTCGCCGCCGAGCAGGCCCGGCGCGGTGATCCGGCCGGCGTGCTCAAGCGCGAGCGGGTCTGGAAGAGCCGCGCCGAGCAGCTGCGCACCGCCCTGCGCGGCACGCCGGCCAGCACCTGGGAGACCTTGCTCGCCCGCGCCGCCCGCGCCGACCGCGCCTTGAAGGGGGTGGGAGAAGGCAGACCCTGGGACGAGTTGTTACAATTGGCCATATTGTTCGCCCGCGCCGCGGGCGCGCAGCGCTAGAGCCACCGCCCACACTCCTACAGGGTTTGAGGCACGTTAACGGACGGATCATGAACGCCATCGTCGAAACCGATATCCAGGACTATATGCGCGAGCTGGGCCGCGCCGCCCGCCAGGCCGGGCGCGCCATGAGCCGGGCCGAATCCGGCGCCAAGAACGCAGCGCTCGAACACATCGCCGCGCGCATCGAGCAGCACGCCGAGGCCATCGCCGAGGCCAATGCCCGGGACATGAAGGCCGGCCGCGATAACGGCCTGGACGCCGCGCTGCTGGACCGCCTGGAACTCACCCCCGAGCGTATCCAGGCCATGGCCGACGGCCTGCGTCAGATTGTCGCGCTCCCCGATCCGGTGGGCGCGATCCGGGATCTGAACTATCGCCCCTCGGGCATCCAGCTGGGCAAGATGCGGGTGCCGCTGGGCGTGATCGGCATCATCTACGAATCCCGCCCCAATGTGACCGCCGACGCCGCCGCCCTGTGCCTGAAATCCGGCAATGCGGCGATCCTGCGCGGCGGTTCCGAGGCGATCCACTCCAACCGCGCGATTGCCGAGCACATCCGCGCCGGGCTGGAGCAGGCGGGGCTGCCCGGCGAGGCGGTGCAGGTGGTGGCCACCACCGATCGCGCCGCCGTGGGCGAGCTGATCACCATGAACGATTACGTGGACGTGATCGTGCCCCGGGGCGGCAAGGGGCTGATCGAGCGCATCAGCCGGGATGCGACCGTCGCGGTGATCAAGCATCTGGACGGCATCTGCCACGTGTACGTGGACGACAAGGCGGATCTGGGCAAGGCCGCGGCCATCGCCTTCAATGCCAAGACCCAGCGCTACGGCACCTGCAACACCATGGAAACCCTGCTCGTGCATGAGGCAGTGGCCGCCGAGCTGCTGCCCTCCCTGGCCGAGCGCTACCGGGACGTGGGCGTGGAGCTGCGTGGCTGCGAGCGCACCCGCGCCATCGTCGAGATGAACGCGGCCAGCGACGAGGACTGGGCCACCGAGTACCTGGCGCCCATCCTCTCCATCCGCCTGGTGGCTGACCTGGACGAGGCCATGGAGCACATCGAGCGCTACAGCTCCCGGCATACCGAATCCATCGTCACCGAGGACTACAGCCGGGCCCGGCGCTTCCTGCGCGAGGTGGACTCCAGCTCGGTGATGGTCAACGCCTCCACCCGGTTCGCCGACGGCTTCGAGTATGGCCTGGGCGCGGAGATCGGGATTTCCACCGACAAGCTCCATGCCCGGGGCCCGGTGGGCCTGGAGGGGCTCACCACCGAGAAGTACGTGGTGCTGGGTGACGGCCACGTCCGGAACTGATTTGAACCGGCGCCTGCTCGGGATCTTCGGTGGCACCTTCGACCCGGTGCACCACGGGCATCTGCGCCCGGTGCTGGAAGTGCAGCAGGCGCTGAACATGGCGGGCATGCGCCTGGTGCCCGCCAAGGTCCCGCCCCATCGTCCCCAGCCACGCCTGGCTGCCGACGCGCGGCTGCACCTGCTGCGCCTGGCGGCCGCCGACTACCACGGCTTTTCCGTGGACACCCGGGAACTTCAGCGCTCAGGGCCGTCTTATATGGTGGACACCCTGGCCTCGCTGCGCGCGGAGAGCGGCGCCGACGACGCCCTGTGTCTGATCCTGGGCATGGACGCGTTCCTGGGCTTGCCCACCTGGTATCGCTGGCGGGAACTGGAGCGTTACGCCCACATCGTGGTGCTGAACCGCCCCGGCAGCCGCCGCCCGGTGAATGGCGAATTCCGCGACTGGCTGGCCGAGCGCGAACTGCGCACGCCCGCCGGCCTGCGCGAGGCCCCGGCGGGACGGGTGTGGTTCCAGCCGGTGACCCAGCTCGATATTTCCGCCACATCCGTGCGTCGGCTGATCGCCCAGGGGCGTTCCGCGCAGTTTCTCATGCCGCTGGCGTGCTGGCGGCTCATGGCCCGAGAGGGCTGGTATGGTTATCCGCAAGTAGGGTGAGTGCCGCTGTAATGATGAAAGCTGAACTGTCCACCGAGCAGCTGAACACGCTGGTGATGGGCGCGCTGGAGGATCTCAAGGCCGTCGACCCGGTCATGCTGGACGTGCGCGGGCGCACCTCCATCACCGACCTGATGTTCGTCGCCTCGGGCAACTCCAACCGCCACGTGAAAGCCATCGCCGACAACGTCCTCGACGCGGTGAAGGAGGCCGGCCTGCGCCCCCTGGGCGTGGAGGGTGAGAGCGGTTCCGAGTGGGTGTTGGTGGACCTGGGCGACGCGGTGGTGCATGTGATGCTGCCCCAGACCCGGGACACCTACCGTCTGGAAGACGTGTGGTCCCTGGAGGCGGAAGCGGAAGGCATCGCCTGAAGCAAGCCGCCTTCTCCATACGGATTCGTCCATGCGCTTACTCATCATCAGCCCCGGTGGCCGGATGCCCGCCTGGGTCGCCGAGGGCTTTCGGGATTACGCCAATCGCATGCCGCCGCAGTTGCGCCTGGAGCTCATGGAAATCGCCCTGGCCAAGCGCGGCAAGAATGCCGATCTGCGCCGCGCCCGCGATGAGGAGGGCGCGCGCATGCTGGCCGCGGTGCCGGAGCAGGCGCGTGTGGTGGCGCTGGATGTGCAGGGCAAGCCCTGGAGCACCGAGCAACTGGCCACGCGCCTGCAAGACTGGCTGCAGGACGGGCGGGACATCGCCCTGCTGGTGGGCGGGCCGGACGGGCTCTCCCCCGGGTGCCTCGCCCGAGCCGAGGCCCGCTGGTCCCTCTCGGCGCTCACGCTGCCGCACATGCTGGTGCGGGTGCTGCTCGCCGAACAGCTCTACCGCGCCTGGACGGTTACCGAAAACCACCCCTACCACCGAGCGTAATCCGCCCCATGGCTGAACTGTTCCTCGCATCCCACTCCCCCCGCCGCCGCGAACTGCTCGCCCAGATCGGCGTGCCCTTCGAGACGCTGTCCGTGGCGGTGGATGAAACCCCCCGTGCCGGCGAGGCCCCCGATGCCTTCGTCCGCCGCCTCTCCCTGGACAAGGCCCGGGCGGGTGCCGCCACCCTGGCGCGGCCCGAGCAGTCCCTGGTGTTGGGTTCCGACACGGCGGTGGTGATCGGCGGTGAGATCCTCGGCAAGCCGCGCGATGAGGCGGACGCACTGGCGATGCTCGCCCAGCTCTCGGGCCGGGTGCACGAGGTCATGACCGGTGTGGCGCTCGCCGGCCGGTTGGAAGAGGCGCTGGTGTGCATCAGCCGAGTGCATTTTCGGCCCATCAGCGCCGGGGAAGCGTTACGCTACTGGCAGACCGGCGAGCCCGCCGACAAGGCCGGGGGCTACGCCATTCAGGGGTTCGGCGCTGTGTTCGTCACCCATCTGGAGGGCAGTTACTCCGGGGTGATGGGCCTGCCCCTCTACGAGACGGCCGCGCTGCTGAGCCGTCATGATCTGCCGCCGCAGGAGGGCTGGCCGCACCATGGCCCATGAGATTCTGATGAACGTCACCCCCACCGAGACCCGGGTGGCGCTGGTGGAAAACGGCGTGCTGCAGGAGCTGCACCTGGAGCGGGCGCGCCGACGCGGCCTGGTGGGCAATATCTACAAGGGTCAGGTGGTGCGGGTGCTGCCTGGCATGCAGGCGGCCTTCATCGAGGCGGGGCTGGCGCGCACCGCCTTCCTGCACGCCTCGGACATCGCCGTGCCCGGCGCCGAACCGGTGGTGGAGACCCGCAACATCACCGAACTGCTGCGCGAGCAGCAGCAGGTACTGGTGCAGGTGCTGAAAGACCCCATGGGCACCAAGGGCGCGCGGCTGACCACCAATATCACCATCCCCTCGCGCTATCTGGTGTTGCTGCCGGGCCACCCCGGGGTGGGCATCTCCGCGCGCATCGAGGACCCCGCCGAGCGCGAGCGGCTCAAGGCCATCGGCGAGCGCCTGCTGACCGAGGACGGCGAGCACGGTTACATCCTGCGCACCGCCGCCGAGGGCGCCGAGGAGGAAGCACTCTTCTCCGACCAGGCCTTCCTGCGCAAGCTCTGGGATTCCGCGAGAGACCGGGGCCAGCAGGCCCAGCCCGGCACCCTGGTGCACGAAGATCTGCCGCTGACCCTGCGCGCGCTGCGCGATGTGGTCAGCAGCGAGGTGGAAAAGGTGCGGGTGGATTCCCGGGAGAATTTCGTGAAGGTGCAGGCCTTCTGCGAGCAGTTTCTGCCGGAGCTGGCCGAGCGGGTGGAATACTACCCCGGTGAGCGCCCGCTGTTCGATCTGTACAACATCGAGGATGAGATCCAGCGCGCCCTGGAGCGCAAGGTCATGCTGAAATCCGGCGGCTATCTGATCATCGATCAGACCGAGGCCATGACCACCATCGATGTGAATACCGGTGGTTACGTGGGCCACCGCACCCTGGAAGAGACCATCTTCAAGACCAACCTGGAAGCCGCCCAGGCCATCGCCCGCCAGCTGCGCCTGCGCAATCTGGGCGGGATCATCATCCTCGACTTCATCGACATGGTGGATGAGGAGCACAAGCGCCTGGTGCTGCGCGCGTTGGAGAAGGCGCTGGATAAGGACCACGCCAAGACCCAGATCAGTGGTGTATCGGCGCTGGGGCTGGTGGAAATGACCCGCAAGCGCACCCGCGAGAGCCTGGAGCATATCCTCTGCGAACCCTGCCCCACCTGTGCCGGGCGCGGCTCGCTGAAGACCGCCGAGACGGTGTGCTACGAGATCTTCCGCGAGATCCTGCGCGAGGCCCGCCAGTTCGAGGTCAAGCGTCTGCTGGTGCTGGCCGCCCAGGAGGTGATCGACCTGCTGCTGGACGAGGAGAGCGCGAGCCTCGCCCAGCTGGAGGAGTTCATCGGCCGGCCCATCAAGCTGCAGCCCGAGCCCCTGTACACCCAGGCCCAGTACGATGTGGTCCTGATGTAAGCCAGGAGGGTGCGGCCCTGAGCGAGAGCGGCGTGCAAGACCAGTGGAGCGAGCGGGCATGAGCATGGGCCCCGGCGCACGGCTGCGCATCTGGCTGCTGCGCACGGTGGTGACCGTGTTGCTGCTGCTGGCGCTGAGCTTCACCGGCCTGCGGGCGCTGGTGGGCGGTGCGCCGCAATTCCGCGCCCAGATCGAGGCGGTGCTCTCCGACGCTCTGGAGCGCCCCTTGCACCTGGGCGGGCTGCGGGCCGAATGGACCGGACTGAACCCCGGCATTGTGCTGGAAGACGTGCGCTTCGACGCCGAAGCCGGCGGCTCCCCCCTCACGCTTCCCGAGCTGGAGCTGGAGATCAGCCTCTGGCGATCCTTGAAGACCCTCAGCCTGCGCCCGGCCGAGATCGCCGTGAGCGGCCTGGACATCACCCTGCGCCGGGAGAGTGAACAGCGCTTCAGCATCGAGGCCCTGGGCCAGCGCCGGGTGCTGGGTCAGCGACGCCTGGACCTGCCCGCCGCCCTGCGGGTGCGCGATGCCCGGCTGCATTACATCGATACTCCCCTCGGCCGGGAGTTACGCCTGGACGATTTCAACTTCCGCCTCACCCGCGAGGGCGACTGGAACCAGGCGGCGATGACCGCTCGCCCACGGGGCGCGGAGGCGGAGGCGCTGCGCCTCTTTACCCACTGGGACCCGGCGGCGGGGGCCGGGCAGGCGCTGCGCCTGCACGTGGAATTGCGTGCTGCCAACCTGCCCGCCCTGCAGGCCTGGCTGCCCGACGATCTGGCCCCGGACGTAGTGGCTACCGCCGGGCAGGGGGATCTGGCGCTGTGGCTGGAGGTGGCGCAAGGCCTGCCGCGCAGCATCGCCGCTGAGCTGAATCTTCACGGCCTGGGGCTGGCGCGGGACGAGCGTCGGGCCGACTTGCCCAGCTTGCGGGGCCGCTTTGACTGGCAACGCGACGACCAGGGTTGGCTGTTGCGTGCCACCGAGGGCGAGAATGCCGCCTCCGCCCTGCAACTGCGCCAGGACGCCCAGGGCCTGCGCCTGGCACTGGATGGGCTGGACCTGGCCGATTGGCGCGGACTGGCCGCCTTGCTGGCGAAGCCCGCGCAGCGCGACTGGCTGACACGGGCCGCGCCGGCGGGCGAACTGCGGGAGCTGCGCCTGCAACTGGACAGCCTGGCGCCGGCCCTGTTCCGCGCAAGCGGGCGGTTTCAGGGCCTGGCACTGAAGCCCGTGGGGAAGATGCCCGGCATCAGCGGGTTGAGCGGTGACTTTCGGGCCGATCAGCATGGCGGGCGTCTGAGCCTGCAGGGCCGGGACGGTGCCGTGAACCTGCCTTGGCTGTTCCGCGAGGCGCTGCCCTTCAAGGCCCTGGCCACCCAGATGCACTGGTGGCGGGAGGGCGGGAGCTGGGAGCTCGACGCGCCGGCGCTGGAGCTCAGCAACGAGGACGCCCATGTGCAGGCCCGCCTGCGCGCCCATGGCCGTGCCGGCGACACCCCTTTCATCGACTTGCGTGCCCGGCTGCGGGACGGCGATGGCAGTGCCACCTCCCGTTACTTGCCGGTGGGCATCATGCCCGACGGGCTGGTGGATTGGCTGGATCGGGCCGTGGTCTCCGGCGACGGCCGTCAGGGCGACCTGATCTTCCATGGTCCGGCGAATGCCTTTCCCTTCCGTGGGGGTGAGGGCGTGTTCCAGATCAGCGCCCGGGTGGAGAACGGGGTGCTGGACTACTGGCCCGGCTGGCCGCGGCTCACCGGGGTCGATGCCGATCTGTTTTTCGACGGCCAGGGTATGCGCATCCGCAGCGATGGCGCGCGTATGCTGGGTGCGCCGGTGGCGGCGGGCGAGGCCTGGGTGGACGACTGGTTCAGCGGGCCGCTGCGCATCAGCGGTGAGACCGAGGCCGAGGCCGAGAGCCTGCTGGCCTTCCTGCGCGCCTCGCCCCTGGCCGAAGGCCTGGAGGAGTGGCTGGCCCAGCTGCGGGGCGAAGGGCGGCATGGGCTGCGTCTGGGGCTGACCATCCCGCTCTATGAAAACACCGGGCCGCGGCTGGAAGGGGCGCTGTCGCTGCGCGACGGGGAGCTGGCCTGGCGCGCCCGCGGCCTGCGCCTCACGGCCATCAATGGGCCGCTGCGCTTCGATAACGACGGGCTCTACAGCGAAGGGGTGCGCGCCCGCTGGGCGGGCCAGGACCTGCGGTTGCGCGCGGCCACCGAAGGCCGGGGCGACGGCGCCCGCATCCGCCTGGACACCCGCCTGCGGCTGCATCCGGAACAGTTGCCCGATGTGCCGCTGGCCGATCACTTGCAGGGCCGCAGCGACTGGCAGCTGTTGGCCTACCTGCCGGGTTTCGGCAGCAACGCCGCGCCGGGGGTGAATCTCACCCTGGAGTCCAGCTTGCGCGGCCTGGCGGTGAAGTTGCCCGCGCCACTGGCGAAACCCGCCGATCAGACACTGCCCCTGCGGCTGCAGACCCGCATCGACGGGCAGGGGCTGCGGCCGGTCTATCTGCGCTACGGCTCGCGGCTGCGGGCGGTGGGGGAGTGGCGGGATGAGCGGCTGCGCCGCGCTACCGTGAGCCTGGGCGAGGCCGTGCCGATTCTGCCCCCCGAGCCCGGCCTGCGCCTCGTCGGTGAGGGCGGGGCGTTGAACCTGGATAGCTGGTACGGGCTGCTCGGCGCCTTCGGCGGCGATGAGGGCACCGGGACGAGCTGGCCGGCGCTTCGCTGGGTGGATCTGCGACTCGACGAACTCGCCGTGCTGGGACAGCGTTTCACGGCGCAGCAACTGCGCGCCCAGCGGGGCGGGGATGGCTGGACCGTGCACCTGCAGGGGCCGGAACTCGGTGGCCGGCTGCAAGTGCCCGCTGTGGCGGGCCGGCCGATCGACGTGGACCTGCAGCGCCTGAGACTGCGCAGCGACGAGGGCACCGCCGCCCCCGCCATGGGTGAATCCCCGGCCGGGTTCCCGGCCCTGAACGTGGCGGTGGACGAGTTGGACCTGGATGACATGCGCCTGGGGGCGCTGTTCTTCACCGCCCGGCCCACCCGCGAGGGCCTGAGCCTGGACGGGCTGCGCCTGCACAATCCGGCCTTCACCCTGAGCGGCGGTCTGCGCTGGCTCGCCACCGGCGAGCAGGGGCGCGGGCGCAGCGAGCTGCGGCTGAACCTGCAGGCGGCGGACATGGGGCGTGCGCTGGCACGCCTGGGGTATCTGCAGAGCATCCAGGGCGGCAAGGGTAGCGGCGAGATCGCCCTGGGCTGGCCCGGCGGGCCCGCCGCGGTGGCGCTGCCCGCGCTGGACGGCACGGTGAGCCTGCGCATCGATGATGGCCGCATCCCCGAGGTGGACCCGGGCGCGGGGCGCCTGTTCAGCCTGCTCAGCATCACCGCGCTGCCCCGCCGGCTGGCCTTGGATTTCTCCGACCTGTTCGGTGAGGGCTTCGCCTTTGACCGCCTGCAGGGGAGCCTGCGTATCGTCGACGGGCTGGCGCGCACCGAGGATTTGTACATCGACGGCTCCGCCGCGCGCCTGGAATTCACGGGCAGCATCGGGCTGGCGGCGCAGAGCTTCGACCAGCTGGTCACGGTGATGCCGCGTTTCTCCTCCACCCTGCCCATCGTCGGCGGGATCGCCGGCGGCCCGGTGGGGGCGGCGGCGGCCTACGTGGCCGAGCGCCTGCTGCGCGGCGAGATCGATCGCCTGACCCGCTATCATTACCGGGTGACCGGCCCCTGGGCCGACCCGCAGATACAGCGCATCTCCCGCGCAAGGGCGCGAGAGCATGGCCGCGAGGAAACGCCGCAATGAGCAAGAGCACCCTGGCCACCGTGCAGATGGTCACCGGCCCCGATCGGGACGCCAATCTGCGCCAGGCCGATGAGTTGCTGGCCCGCGCCGCCGCGGGCGGGGCGAAGCTCGCCGTGTTGCCCGAGAACTTCGCCCTCATGGGTCGAGACCCCCGGGACAAGCTGGCGGTGAGCGAGGACGACGGCACCGGCCCCATCCAGGATTTCCTCGCCGAGCAGGCCGCGAAACGGGGCCTGTGGATCGTCGGCGGCACCGTGCCCATCCGCGGTGGCGAGCGGGACCGGGTGCTGGCCGCCTGCCCCGTGTATGACGACCGCGGCGAGCGCCGGGCCTGTTACCACAAGATCCATCTGTTCGACGTGGACGTGGCCGGCGACGCCCCCTACCGGGAATCCGACACCCTGCAACCCGGCGCGCCGAGCCCCGTGGTGGTGGACACGCCTTTCGGCCGACTGGGCCTGGCGGTGTGCTACGACCTGCGCTTCCCGGAACTGTTCCGGCACCTGAGCGGTCTGGGTATGGAGATACTGGCCCTGCCCGCGGCCTTCACCTACACCACCGGCGAGGCCCACTGGCGCGTGCTGCTGCGGGCTCGGGCCATCGAGAACCTTTGCTACGTGGTGGCCTCGGCCCAGGGCGGCGAGCACGCCGACGGCCGGCGCACCTGGGGCGATTCGCTGCTGATCGACCCCTGGGGCCGGGTACTCCACAGCCTCGCCCAGGGGCCCGGCGTGATATGGGCCGAGGTGGACACTCACGCCCAGGCGGGCCTGCGACAGAGCTTCCCCTGCCTGGCACACAGGCGCATGGACTGAACGAGAGCATATGAACACGAGCAATCACCTGGACCTGGCCCGGGAGCGGATCCTCGCCCCGGCGGGCTTGGACGAGGCCCGGCTGGAGCAGGCCTTCGCCCGGCTGATGACCCCGGCGGTGGATGCCGCCGACCTGTACTTTCAGGTCAGCCGACACGAGAGCTGGGTGCTGGAGGACGGCATCGTCAAGGAAGGCAGCCGCAACCTGGACCAGGGAGTCGGGGTGCGGGCCATCAGCGGCGAGCGCACCGGCTTCGCCTACTCCGACGACATCGTCCTGCCCGCCCTGCTGGAAGCGGCGGGGGCGGCCGGTGCCATCGCCCGCAGCCGCGGCGAGGGGCGCATCCAGGCCTGGCAGCGGCGCAGCGGCCATGCCCTCTATACCCCGGACAACCCCCTGGAAGGCATGAGCGCCGAGGACAAGGTGGCCCTGCTGCGCAGCCTGGACGCCGAGGCCCGGCGCCAGGACCCGCGGGTCGAGCAGGTCATCGTCAGCCTCTCGGGGCTGCACGACACGGTGCTGGTGGCCGATCACCAGGGTCGGCTGGTAGCCGATGTGCGCCCGCTGGTGCGGCTCAATGTCACCGTGCTGGTGGAGGACCAGGGCCGGCGGGAGAACGGCAGCGCCGGGGGCGGCGGCCGGGTGGGCTACAACACCTTCCTGGACGAGGATCGCGGCCTGGCCTACGCCCGGGAGGCGGTGCGCCAGGCGCTGGTGAAGCTCGACGCGGTGGACGCGCCGGCGGGCACCATGCCCGTGGTGCTGGGGCCGGGCTGGCCCGGCGTGCTGCTGCACGAGGCCATAGGCCATGGCCTGGAAGGGGACTTCAATCGCAAGGGTACCTCCGCCTTCGCCGGGCGCATCGGCGAGCGGGTGGCCTCGCCCTTGTGCACCGTGGTGGACGACGGCACCCTGCCCGGGCGCCGGGGCAGCCTGAACGTGGACGACGAGGGCGAGCCCACCCAGTGCACCACCCTGATCGAGAAGGGCGTGCTCAAGGGCTATATGCAGGACAGCCTCAATGCACGCTTGATGGGTGTCGCGCCCACCGGCAACGGCCGGCGCGAATCCTATGCCCATCTGCCCATGCCGCGCATGACCAATACCTATATGCTCGCCGGCCCCCACGACCCGGGCGAGATCATCGCCTCGGTGGACCGGGGCCTGTACGCGGTGAATTTCGGCGGCGGCCAGGTGGACATCACCAACGGCAAGTTCGTGTTCTCCGCCAGCGAGGCCTATCTCATCGAGAACGGTCGCGTTACCCGCCCGGTGAAGGGCGCGACCCTGGTGGGCAACGGCCCCGATGTGCTCACCCGGGTGAGCATGGTGGGCAACGACCTGGCCCTGGACACCGGCATCGGCGTGTGCGGCAAGGACGGACAGAGCGTGCCCGTGGGCGTGGGCCAGCCCACCCTCAAGGTGGACGCCCTCACCGTGGGCGGCACCGCCGCCTGATACACCGTGGACGGGGCGCGCCCGTCGCCGCGGCATGGGTCCACCTCGCCGCGCCTGGTCGCCCCGCCCGCAGGAACGGCTCCTGGCCGCGATGCTTCCCCGCCACCAGAGCGTCGGCGAGAACGCATCGCGGGCTTCGACCCGCTCCTGCATCGGCTTTCCCCACATTCAAGGAGTTGACGCGTGACGAGTACACAATCCCTGCCCCCCCGGGCCGAGCTGGAGGCCACCATCGCCCTGGCCCTGGAAGAGGCCAGGCGCCTGGGCGCGACCCAGGCCGAGGCGGCGGTGAACGTGGATCTGGGCCTGTCGGTGAATGTGCGTCTGGGCGAGGTGGACACCCTGGAGCACCAGCGCGACCGGGGCCTGGGGGTGACGGTGTACTTCGGCCAGCGCAAGGGCAGCGCCAGCTCGGCGGATTTCCGCCCCGAGGCGGTACGCGAGATCGTGCGCTCGGCCTGCGATATCGCCCGGCACACCTCGGAAGACCCGGCACAGGGGCTGGCGGATGCCGAGCTGATGGCACGGGACTGGCCGGATCTGGATCTGCATCACCCCTGGGGCATCAGCGCCGAGGAGGCCATAGAGACCGCCCGCGCCTGCGAGGCGGCCGGGCGCGAGGTGGATGGACGCATCATTAATTCCGACGGCGCGGAACTGGGCACCCATCAGGGCCTGCGGGTCTACGGCAACAGCCACGGTTTTCTGGGCGGCTACGCCGCCTCCCGGCACACCCTCTCCTGCGTGCTGGTGGCTCGGGACGAGCAGGGCATGCAGCGCGACTACTGGTACACCGTGAGCCGCACGCCGGAGGGGCTGGAGGGCGCCGAGGCGGTGGGCCGGCGCGCCGCCGAACGCACCCTGCGCCGCCTCGGCGCGCGCCGGGTGGGCACCGAACGGGTGCCGGTGCTCTACGTGCCGGAGATGGCGCGCGGCCTGCTGGGGCACTTCCTGGGCGCGATCAGCGGCGGCAGCCTGTACCGCAAGGCCTCATTCCTGCTGGATGCGCAAGGCGAGCGAATCTTCCCCGAGTTCGTGCAGATCGATGAACAGCCGCATCTGCCCCGGGCGCTGGGCAGCGCCCCCTTCGACGGCGAGGGGGTGGCTACCCGCGAGCGCGCGCTGGTGCGCGACGGGGTGTTGCAGGGCTACGTGCTGAGCAGCTATTCCGCCCGCAAGCTGGGCCTGCGGACCACCGGCAACGCCGGCGGCGTGCACAACCTCAGCCTGGCGCCCGGCGAGCGGGATTTCGACGCCCTGCTGCGGGAGATGGGCCGTGGCCTGGTGGTGACCTCGCTGATGGGCCAGGGGGTCAACGGCGTGACCGGCGATTACTCCCGGGGGGCCTCCGGCTTCTGGGTGGAGAACGGCGAGATCGCCTGGCCGGTGGAAGAGATCACCGTGGCGGGTAACCTGCGGGAGATGTACGCGGGCATCCGCGCGCTGGGCAGCGATATGGACGAGCGCGGCAACATCCGCACCCCCTCGATCCTGGTGGACGGGATGACGGTGGCGGGGGAGTGACGATGACGCCCCGCCTGTAGCAGCGGCTCATGGCCATGATGGCCTTTCATCGGCTGGTGATCGCGGCCATGAACCGCTGTTGCGTGGGGAGCGCGGGAGAGCTTATTCGGTTTTCAGCTGTTCCAGGTGCTTGCGGGTCAGTTCCCGGAATTTCGGCGTGAGTCCCCGGTCTTCGTAGATCGGGTCGCCTTCCTCGTCCTCGGCGACCACGGTGGTTCCCTGCACGTAGGGGAAGGTGGCTTCCACTTCATCCAGGGCGGTGGACAGCAGATCGGTGATCAGGTCTTCCACCCGGCGCCCGGGGTAAAGCTCGGCCAGGGCAGCGAGCTTGGCGGCGTCGTGCGCCGGCAGGCGGATCTCGTACAGTCCGGGGGCGCGGGGTTCGCTGGCGTTGTTCTCCCAGCTGCGCACCAGGTCTTTGAATTTCATGTACACGTAGGCTCCCCTTCGCGCTGGCTTGCGGCCAGGGAATCGTTCAGCGTTTCCCCAAGACGGATCATGAAGCTCTTAGCACCAGTTATGCTTTTGCCCAGCGGGGGTTTCAAGCGCGTTGCAGGATGGCGAAACCCTGTCGATAGCCCAGGCCCCCGTTGCCGTGCACGCCTCCCAGTGCCGCGCGTTCGGCCAGCAACTCCTGCACCATCACCACCAGAGCGTTCAGCGCGGGATTGTTCCAGGGGGCGCGGGCGAGGTTCATGCCACCGGTGACGGTGATCTCCCGCGCGGCCAGCACCTCCTGCATCTGCTCGGGCAGGGTGGCGATGCCGCTCGCCGAGAGCAGGCCCAGGGGGCTGACCGGAAAGCAGGTATAGGCCTCCAGCAGGGCCTGGCCGGCGAGGAATTCGCGGGCGAAATCCACGCCGGCCTCTTCACAGGCGCGGCGGTAGGCACGCTCCAGGTGGCGGTATCGGGCAAGCTGTTCCACGTTCTCCGGGCCGTCCTCATCCACCCGGCCCAGGCCGATGCCGGCCAGGCGTATGCGCGCCTCGGGGGGCACGCCCAGGGCCTCGGCCTGGGCGGCGTTGGCCAGCAGCAGGCGGCCGCGGAAATCCACTACCGGGTTGGCGCAGTCCACGGCCCGAAACAGGGCGGTGACCCGCGCGTAGCGCTCCGGCGCGGGGTCGGCGGGGATGCCGCGGCGGCGGGCGGTGCGCTGGTAGTTCTCGAACAGCGCCTCGGCCAGCGCCAGAAACTGCGCCTCGCTCCAGCCCTGGCGGGCCATGAAGGCGTGGCTGAGCCGGGTGTAGGCCTCCGGCAGCGAGCAGCCCTCGCCGTAGATGGCCATGGCCTGCGCGCGTTCCGCCTTGCGCCCGGCGTATTCGCTGCGCAGCAGATCCTCGCCGCTCACCAGGGCCGCGGTGCTCTTGCCCTCGTCGATGCAGCGGGCGGCGGCCTCCAGCGCTTCCAGCGGCGCGCAGCCGCTGCGGAAATGCCCCGGCGCGGTGGTCGTGTCCCAGCCCGCTTTCAGCGGGTCCACCACGAATTCCGGGATGCTCAGCCCCTGATCCGCCAGTGCCTGCTCCAGCGCCCCCACCGGGGCCAGATCACCAATGCCGTCCACCTCCCGGGCGGCGGCGATGATGTAGACATCCTTCATGCGTCCTTCCCCCGACTGCGCTCGATCTCGCGCTGCTTCAGCTCCCGGCGGATGATCTTGCCGGTGGTGGTCATGGGCAGCGAGTCCACGAATTCGATCTCCCGCGGGTATTCATAGGCCGCCAGGCGTTGCTTGACCCAGGCCTGGATCTCGCTCGCCAGCGCCTGGTCGGCGCGAACGCCGCTCCCGGGAACGATGAAGGCCTTGACGATCTCGGTGCGCAGTTCGTCGGGCTTGCCCACCACCGCGGCCAGCGCCACGGCCGGGTGGCCCAGCAGGCAGTCCTCGATCTCCGCCGGGCCGATGCGGTAGCCGGCGCTGGTGATGACATCGTCCGCGCGGCCCTTGAACCAGAAGTAGCCGTCGTCATCGCGGCTGCCGGTGTCCCCGGTGAGCAGCCATTCGCCGATGTATTTCTCCCGGGTGGCTTCCGGGCGGTTCCAGTAGCCGAGGAACATCACCGGGTCCGGGGCGCGCACGGCGATCAGGCCGGTCTCGCCATCGGCGAGCGGTCTGCCCTGGTGGTCGATGATCGCCACCTCATGGCCGGGGATGGCACGCCCCATGGAACCGGGCCGTGGCGGCATCAGCGTGGCGCAGTTGCCGACGATCAGATTGCACTCGGTCTGGCCGTAGAACTCGTTGATGGTCAGATCGAAGGTCTGCCGGCCCCATTCCAGCAGTTCTTCCCCCAGGGTCTCGCCGCCGCTGCCGATGCTGCGCAGGGCATAGGCATGGCGGCTTTTCGGCTGGGGCACCTGGCGCATCAGCTTCAGCGCCGTGGGAGGCAGGAAGCTGTTGCGCACCCGGTGTTTGGCCATGAGGTGAAAGGCTTCCTCGGGGTCGAACTTGTGCATGCGCCGGGCGAGCACGGGCACGCCGTGGTGCCAGGCGGGCAGCAGCACGTCCAGCAGCCCGCCCACCCAGGCCCAGTCCGCCGGGGTCCAGAACAGATCTTCGGGCTGCGGGAAGAAGTCGTGGGGCAGTTCCACCCCGGGCAGATGCCCCAGTAGCACCCGGTGGCCGTGCAGCGCGCCCTTCGGGTTGCCGGTGGTGCCCGAGGTGTAGACGATCAGTGCCGGGTCGTCCGGGGCCGTGGCCTCGGCCTGGAAGCCCTCGGCGGCCTGGCGGAGCAGCGCATCGAAGGCGTGCAGGCCGCGCGGTGCGCGCTCGCCGGTGACGATCACCTCGCGCAGCGCGGGCAGTTCGGCGCGCAGCGCCTGCAGCGTTTCCAGCTTGTCGGCACCGGTGAGCACCACCCGGGCAGCGCTGTCGGCGAGCCGGTACTGCAGCGCCTCGGGGCCGAACAGGGTAAAGAGGGGCAGGGCGATTGCGCCCAGCTTGTAGATGGCGATGTGGGCGATGGCCGCTTCCGGGGATTGTGGCAGCAGGATCGCCACCCGCTCACCGCGCCCGACCCCCAGGCCCCGCAGGGCGTTGGCGAAGCGGTCGCTCAGTTGCCGGATCTCGCCGAAGCTGTAGCGGCGCACCGTGCCGTCGGCCTGCTCATGGATCAGCGCCGTGGCGTCCGCCGGGTGGCGGTCCACCACATCGGTGCCGATGTTGTACCGCTCGGGCAGCGCCCAGCGGAAGTGTCGGACCAGACTGGCGTAATCCTCGGCCGGCTGCAGCATGGTGCTCTCCGTATGCCGTTTCCTTGGCGTCGATGATGCCTCATGCGCGCCCGGGCTGCCTTCTGCAACGCAGCACGAGGGCCCCGGGGAGGGTCGCCAGGCGCCCCTCGGCCGCCTTGCCGCCCTTGGCCAAGGGGCTTGCGGCCTTCGTGGCGGCGGCGGCTTGTCGAAGATCGCCGGGCTGCGGTGGCGGCCCATGGGAATTGATCGGTGTCTGCTTTAATCTGCGCAGCCATGAATGTCATTTTCTTCGCGCTGGTGCTCATTGCCTTTGGCACCGCCGCCTGGCGGCAGCTGGTCGGCAGCGCGCCGCCGGAGGCCTCGCCCATGGCGGCCCTGACCCGCGCCGCGGTGGACTCGGCGGCCGGAGCGGTGGAGCTGGCCATCGGTCTGGTGGGGGTGATGGCCCTGTTCCTGGGGCTGATGAAGATCGCCGAGGCCGGGGGGCTGCTGCGCATCCTCGCCCGCCTGATCCGCCCGCTGATGGTGCGCCTGTTCCCCGAGGTGCCCCCGGAGCACCCGGCCATGGGGGCGATGATCCTCAACTTCTCGGCCAATATGCTGGGGCTGGGCAATGCCGCCACGCCTTTTGGCATACGCGCCATGCAGGAGCTGGACACGCTCAACCGCCACCCGGGCACGGCGAGCAACGCCATGGTGCTGTTCATGGCGATCAACACCTCCAGCCTCACCCTGCTGCCCACGGGGGTGATCGCGCTGCGCAGCTCCGCCGGCAGCGCCGACCCGGCGGGCATATTGCCCACCACCCTGTTCGCCACGCTGTGCGCCACCACGGTGGCGGTGCTGGCGGCTTTTTTCTTCCGGCGTTTCTTTCCGCTGGGGGCGGGCGAGGCGCGGGCGGTGGCCTTCGAGGCGGCAGCGCCGCCGGCGGACGCGGCCAGTGAGTCGGAGGCGCCATCGCTGCCCGAGGCGGCGGGTGCCTATCCCCTGTGGGTATCGCTCTTGGCGCTGGCGGCTTTCCTGGCGTTGATTCCGCTTACCCTGGTCTACGGCGCGGTGATCTCGCCCTGGATCATCCCCGCCTTGATCCTCGGTTTTCTCAGCTTCGGTGTCGCCCGGCGCGTGCCCGTCTACGAGGTCTTCGTGGAAGGGGCGAAGGATGGCTTTCAGGTGGCGCTGAAGATCATCCCCTACCTGGTGGCCATCCTGGTGGCGGTGGGTTTGCTGCGGGCGAGCGGCGCGCTGGAGGCCTTCGTCACGGTGGTGGGGCAGTGGACCGGGCAGCTGGGGATGCCGGCGGAAGCCTTGCCCATGGCCCTGCTGCGGCCCCTGTCCGGTTCCGGAGCCTATGGGGTGATGAGTTCCATCATCAGCGACCCGGCCACGGGGCCGGATACCTATGTGGGCTATCTGGTGACCACCCTGCAGGGCTCCACCGAGACCACCTTCTACGTGCTGGCCGTGTATTTCGGCGCGGTGCAGATACGCCGTCTGCGCCATGCGCTGCCGGCGGCGCTGAGCGCGGACCTGGCCGGCGTGATCGCGGCGGTGGTGGCGGTGAGCTGGATGTTCGGATGAAGGAGGCCGGGGAATGGCGGCCATGAGCCGCGCCCGCGGGGAGGCTAGAAGTAATACCCCACGTTGAAGTTCACCCGCTCTTCGCGCTCGTTCGAATCCCCCGCCAGCTCGCCGCCGATGAAGGGCTGGTTCTTCGCCGAGATCAGGTCCAGGTAGGCCAGGACCGGACCGATTTCCATGGCGATGCCCAGGGCGTTCATCACCGTGTCCTCCAGACCGTCGGGCTTGTCGGTGAGCAGGCTGTTGTCGCTGTAGAAGGTCAGCGCGTCCACCGGGCCCCAGTTCACCGGCAGCCGGTAGGCCAGGTTGGCGGTCAGGCTCAGGCCTTCACCGGGGGTGCGGTAGGGGAAGGCAAAGGCGCCCAGCACCAGCACCTCGTCATTGTCCGCGTCCAGCGAGTATTCGTAGCGGGTGGCCTGGAGCTGCAGGTTCCAGCGGCCGTAATCGGCGTTCAGGTGCACGGCGGCCGCGTGGTAGTCGCCCACTTGGTCATCGCTGTCGTGCAACTGCCCGCCCAGGGCCGATATGCCCAGTTCGGCGCGGAGCGCCGTGTCGGCGCCGAAGCTGTGGCTCAGACGTCCGACCAGGGTGTTGCTCTCGCCGATCTCGTTGACCAGATTGCCCTGGCTGTCCAGCGCGCCGGCGACGATGTCGTAGGAGTAGCGCTCGGTGTCGCCGCCTTCGCCGCCTCGCTCATCGTTCTTGAAGAAGGCCGCCTGGGCCGTCCAGGGGCCTTGCCGCCAGCTCAGCTTCAGGCCCGCGTCGTAGTCGTCCTCCAGGCCCAGGTAATAGTTGGTGCTGAAGAAGAAGCCGTGGGAGTTGAAAGGCAGGTTGCCGAAGGGAACCTGGGTGATGCCCAGCTCCCCGCGCAGCGATTCGCTGAAGTCGTAGCCCACCCAGGCGTGATGCACCACTTCCATGTATTCGTAGTAGCGCAGCTCGGCGGAGAGAATGACGCCCCTGACGGTGCCGTCGAAGTTCAGCCGCACGGTGTCCAGGTCCAGGTCGCCGCCGCGGTTCCTGTTGCCCTCGTCGAAGCTCTCCCAGCTGCTCTGGAAGCGCACCGCGCCTCCCACCTTGATGCCGTCGTCCGTGTCCTGCGCGCCCGGCGCGGCGAGCGGGAACAGGGCGGCGAGTAGGGTCAGCCGGGCCAGGGTGTGCGTGGTGTTGGTAGGCATGGGGGTGAACTCCGTAAACGCGTTCTCAGCTCAACGCCAGGTGCAGGTAATGCATGTGGCGCTCGTACTGGCCCAGCACATCGCCGATGAGCTGCTCCTCGGTGTAGCCCATGACGTCGTAATGCTGGCTGCCCTCGGCGAGATACACCTCGGCCCGGAAATAGGTGTGCTTGCGGTCGCGGGGCAGGCGGAATTCGGGGAAGGCGAAGCCGGGCGCCTCATAGCCGCGCAGCACCACGCAGTACAGGAAGTCCGCGTCGTCGCCCAGGTTCACCCGAAGGCGCACCCGGTCGTCCTCGAGTTCGGTGTGAGCCTCCAGATTCTGCGCCGCGAGTTCCTGTGCCACCGCCACCAGGGCGGGCCGGGCCGTGTCCTGGATGAAGGCGGCCACGCTGGGCCGATCGGCGTGACTGGCGATGTTCTTCAGACGCTTCTGCCAGGTGACCCGGCCCGCCGGCAGAGAGGGCGCGGGGGGAATGGCGAAGGCTACCTTCTTCAGCCTCTCCCTGCTCAGGCCCTGGTAGAGCCCGTAGCAGATCAGCAGCATCACGAACACGAAGGGCAGGGCGCTGGCGATCGCCCCGGTCTGCAGCGCCTGGAGGCCGCCGGCGAGCAGCAGCACGGCAGCCACCACCCCTTCGAACAGGGCCCAGAAGATGCGCTGCCAGACCGGCGGTTCCTCACTGCCCCCGGAGGTGATGATGTCGATCACCAGCGAACCCGAGTCGGAGGAGGTGACGAAGAAGGTGACCACCAGCACGGTGGCCAGCCCCGAGGCCAGGGTGCTCAGCGGCAGTCGTTCGAAGAACTGGAACAGTGCCACCGGAATGTTCTCGGCGACCAACGCCGACAGCCCCGCCGTCGCGTCGTTGAGTTCGATGTTCAGCGCCGTGTTGCCGAAGAAGGTCATCCACATCAGGGTGAAGCCGAAGGGCACGAACAGCACGCCGAAGACGAACTGGCGAATGGTGCGCCCGCGGGAGACCCGGGCGATGAACATGCCGACAAAGGGCGACCAGGCGATCCACCAGCCCCAGTAGAACAGGGTCCAGGCGCCCATCCAGTCCGAGGGGGCGTAGGCCCGCAGGTTGAAGGTGCGGTGGACGATCTGGCTGAAGTAGTTGCCGGTGTTCTGCACCAGGGTGCCCAGCAGATAGAGCGTGGGCCCGGTGAACAGTACGAACAGCAGCAGCACGGCGGCGAGCACCAGGTTCAGCTCGCTGAGCCGGCGTATGCCAGCGTCCAGCCCCGCCACCACCGAGCCGGTGGCGAACAGGGTGATGAGGGCGATGAGCACGATCTGCACCAGGGTGTTCTCGGGTACGCCCAGCAGATAGGCAAGGCCGGCATTCACCTGCATGACGCCCAGGCCGAGGGAGGTGGCGACTCCGAACATGGTGCCCAGCACGGCGAAGGTGTCCACGGTGTGGCCGATGGGGCCATGGATGCGCTCGCCGATCAGCGGATACAGGGCGGAGCGAATGGTCAGCGGCAGGCCGTGGCGGAAGCTGAAGTAGGCCAGCGCCAGGCCCACCACGGCGTAGATGGACCAGGCGTGCAGGCCCCAGTGGAACATGGTGATGGACATGGCGTTCCGGGCGGCCTGGACGTCGCCGCCTTCGCCCACCGGGGGGCTGGCGAAGTGCAGCACCGGCTCGGCCACGCCGAAGAACAGCAGCCCGATGCCCATGCCCGCGGAGAACAGCATGGCGAACCAGGAGCGGTAGCTGAACTCCGGTTCCGAGTGGTCAGGGCCCAGCTTCACCGCGCCGAAGCCACTGAAGGCGAGGCCCAGGGAGAAGACCAGGAACACCGCCACGGCGAGCATGTAGAACCAGCCGAAGGTGTCGACGATCCAGCCCTGCACGCCGGTGAAGACGGTTTCGGCCACGGAGGGCGCGGCGGCGGCGAAGACGACGATGAACAGGATCAAGCCCGCGGAGGCGAAGAACACGGGTGGGTTGATCTGCACGGCCCGGGGGCCGGACTGCTGCTTGCTCATCGGCGTTGCTCCCCATTGCTGCTTGTTTATATGGGGGCATCGACGAGCCTTGCACGGTCGGTGCCTGGCTCTTCCAGCAGTGGGCGATGGGCGGGCTTGTCGCCGGGGGACGTGGAGTTCAGCGCGGCTCGCGGAACGGTTGCGTGAGCAGACGGTCCAGGCGCAGCTCGCGCGGGTCGCGCAGGTACTCCAGGCCGATGATCATGCCCAGGTGTCCATCCCGGGGCTGCGGGCGGTAGCTGCGGAACAGCCGGTCCCACCAGGGCAGGTTGAAGCCGAAATTGCTGTCGGTCTCCTCGGGGCGCACCGAGTGGTGGACCCGGTGCATGTCCGGGGTGACCAGCAAAAGCCGAAGAATCCGGTCCAGCGCCAGCGGCAGGCGTGCGTTGGCGTGGTTGAACATGGAGGTGGCGTTGAGCAGGACTTCGAAGATCAGCACCGCCAGGGCTGGCGCGCCCAGCGCGGTCACCGCCACCAGCTTGATGCCCATGGAGAGCAGGATCTCGAGGGGGTGGAAGCGCAGCCCGGTGGTGACATCGATCTCCAGGTCGGCATGATGCATGCGGTGCAGCCGCCACAGCAGCGGGATGCGGTGGAAGGCGCGGTGCTGGAAGTAGATGATCATGTCCAGCGCCAGCACCGAGAGCAGCACCGCCAGCCAGCCGGGCAGGGCCAGCTGGTTGAACAGGCCCCAGCCGGCGCTTTGGGCCTGCAGGGCCATGCCCACCGCCGCCAGCGGGAAGAACAGCCGCAGGGCCAGGGTGTCCACCGCCACCAGCGCCAGATTGCTCGGCCAGCGCCGTGCGCGGCCCACTTGCTGCGGCCGGCGCGGGGCGAACACTTCCCACAGGGCCATGAGGGCGAGCACGCCGGTGAAGAAGCCGAGCCGGATCACGGGTTCGAAGGCGAAGATGGTGTCGCTCATGAGCTGCGCTTATAGCAGGCCCGCGGGTGCGGTGGCAACGAGCGATGGGGAGGAGGTGGTGGGCCGTGCTGGATTCGAACCAGCGACCAGCGGATTAAAAGTCCGATGCTCTACCAACTGAGCTAACGGCCCCCCGTCGAGGGCGCTAATAGTACCGAAAAGCGTGGCCGTGTAAAACCTGTTTTTGGCGCGGCGCCGTCGCATACGACGGCGCCGCGAAGGCGGCCGCTCGTCAGCGTCCCCTAGCGCATACGCTCCAGGCGCTGGCGCCCCAGGGCGGCGGCGGCGGAATCGGGGAACCGGGCGATCAGGCTCTCCAGCTGCTGGCGTGATTTCGCCTGCTCACCCTGCTCGTAATGGATGTAGGCGATCTTCAGCATCGCGTCCGGGGTCTTGTTGCTGTCCGGGAATTGCGCCGGTACCGCCTGGAACTGCGGCAGGGCCTTGGCGAATTCGCGCACTACGTACCAGGACTCGCCCAGCCAGTAATAGGCGTTGGGGGTGAGCTGGTGCTCCGGCTGTGCCTCGATGAAAGCGGCGAAGGCCTCGCCTGCCTCTGCGTGGCGGCCATCCACCAGCAGGCGGTACGCCGCCCGGTAGGCCTGTTCCGGGTCCGAGGCGGCGGTGTTGCGCAGGCTGGTGTCGAGCGGCGCGGACGCGTCCCGCGCTTCAGTGCCGGTCGCGCTCTCGTCGGCGCTGGCCTCTTCGTCCTGCGGCTGGCCCAGTCGCAGGGCGGGCTGGTCACTGCCCGGCGCTTGCGCCGGGGTGGCGCTCTCCAGCGTGCGCAAGCGCCCGTCCACGTCGTCGTAGAGGGCGCGCTGCTGGGCTCGCAGCTCCTCGAGCTCGCGCTCCAACACTTCCTTGTCGCCACGCAGGGTCTGCACTTCCTGGCGCAGGCGTTGCATTTCCTGGGCCATGTCGATCAGCACCGAGCTGTTCAGGCGTTGCTCCAGGCGGCCTACCCGTTCGTCCAGGCTCTGGGCGGCGAGGGGGGTGCTGGCCGCGCCCAGCAGGGCAGCCAGCGCGAGCGTCGGGAGATGTTTCATGGGTTCGGCTTCTTAGCGTTGGCTGTAGATCAGTTCCACCCGGCGATTCTTCGCCCAGGCGTCTTCAGTCTGCCCGAGTTCGGCGGGTTTTTCCTCACCGTAGCTGACCACTTCCAGCTGCTCGGCGGCGGCGCCGTGGAGCCGGAGTATCCGTTCCACGGATTTTGCCCGCTGCTCGCCCAGGGCCAGGTTGTATTCCCGGGAGCCGCGCTCGTCGGTGTGGCCTTCCAGCAGCAGGGAGAGCTCCGGGTGGGCGGCGAGGAATTCGCCGTGGGCGCGCAGGGCGGCCCGGTCGTCGGCGCTGATGGTGCTGCTGTCGAAACCGAAGTAGACGATCCGATCCGACATGGGGTTGGCCGGGTCGTCCAGTTCGTTGAGATCATCGGCGCTCAGTTCGCCATAGCCTCGGGCACCCTGGGCTTCGGCGGCCGTCGTCGCGTCTTCCCCCTCGACGGTGGCGGTGCCCACACGCTCGTTCTCGATCAGCTCCGGGTTGCGGTCCTCAACCGGGGCGGGCTCCCTGGGGGCGCTGCCCGCACAGGCGGCGAGGAAGACGGCGCTGGCGCCCAGCAGGATCCAGTTCTGCAACTTGCTCATGGTCAGGGTACTCCTTGGTAGTCAGTGAATCGGTGGCTCAGCGAGCGTCCGGGAGCGGGCCCCAGGCCGGTTCGCGCAGGGTGTGCGGCGCCAGGCGCAGGGGCTGGTCGGCGCGGCCGTGCACGGACACCGTGGCCAGTTGCCGGCGGCCGTTGATGCTCTGTCCGTAGACAATCAGATCGCCGTTGCCGGCGAAGCTGGGGGATTCGTCCAGCGGCCCGTCGGTGAGCACGCGCAGTTGGCCGGTTTCCAGATCCTGCACGGCGATGCGAAAGCCGCCTTTGCCGCCGCGATGGACCATGGTGAGCAGCCGCCCGTCCGGGGAGAGGTCCGGGGCGGCGTTGTAGTCGCCCTCGAAGCTTACCCGTTCGGCCTTGCCGCCGGCCACCGGCACGCGGTAGATCTGTGGGCGCCCGCCCCGGTCGGAGGTGAACAGGATGTGCTTGCCGTCCGGCGTCCAGGTGGGCTCGGTGTCTATGCCGTAGTGGCGGGTGAGCGGGCGGGATTGGCCGCTGGCCAGATCCAGCACGAAGATGTCGGCATTGCCGTCCCGCGAGGAGGCGATGGCCAGATGTCGCCCGTCGGGCGACCAGGCGGGGGCGCCGTTGATGCCGGCGAAGCTCGCCACCTTGCGGCGCTCGCCGGTGGCCACGGTCTGCACGTAGATCTCCGAGCGCCGGCCCTCGAAGGAGACGTAGGCGATGCGGCCGCGATCCGCCGACCAGGCCGGGGACATCAGCGGCGCGGCCGAGGTGAGGATGGTCTGCGGGCGGTGTCCGTCGGCGTCGGCGAGCATCAGCTTGTGCAGCCGGGTGTCGTTGGCCTCTTCCACGGCGATGTAGGCGATCTGGGTGCCGAACACGCCGGGGCGGCCAATCAGGGTGGCGTAGATGTCGTCGCTGATGCGATGGGCCAGGGTGCGCAGCGCCTGGGGCTCCACCCGGTAGCGCTTGCCGCCCAGACGCTCGCCCCGGTAGCTGTCCAGCAGCTCGTAGGTGAGTTCGTAGCGCCCGCCGTTCAGTTCGCGAAGCCGGCCGATGAGCAGGTTATCGGCCCCGATGGCGCGCCAGTTGGGGAAGGTGACGTCCTCCAGCCGCTGGGGACGCTCCAGAAAATCGCTGCTGGGCAGGGGCTCGAAGCGCCCGCTGCGCTCCAGATTGCCACGGATGATGGCGGCGAGGTTTTCCTCGGGCGCTGTGCCCTCCACGCCGAAGGGCACGATGGCAATGGGCAGTGCGCCTTCCGAGCCGCCGGTGATGCGGATCTCCAGGGCCTGGGCGGAGGCGCTGCACAGGGCGAAGCCCAGCAGCAGGGTGGTGAGGATGCTCAGTCGGCGCATGGTTTACTGGCCTTCCGGTTCGAATATCAGGGTGAGCGGTTGTGCCGCGAGGCGCTTGGCGACCTCCGGGTCGCGGGGCATGGGCAGGGGCGAGGCCTTGTCCACGGCACGCCGGGCGGATTCATCGAAGGCGCGGTTGCCGCTGGAGCCCGCGACCCGGGCCGATAATACCCGGCCTTGGGGGGAGATGCGGATCTCCATGCGTGCCTTGAGGCCGTCGGGGATACCCGAGGGGCGCAGCCAGCTGCGGGAAATGGCCTGGTTCCAGGCCCCGCCCAGGCTGCTGGCGGCGCGGGCGACCGCCCGCTGGATGGCCTGCTCGCGTGCTTCGGCTTCGCGGCGCTCGGCCTCGGCCTGGCGGCGAGCTTCTTCTTCGCGGCGCTGACGCTCGGCTTCGGCCTGGCGCCGCGCCTCTTCCGCCTTGCGCCGGGCCTCCTCTTCCTGGCGGCGGCGTTCGGCCTCGGCCTGGCGGCGCGCTTCCTCTTCCTGGCGCTGGCGTTCGGCCTCGGCGCGGCGGCGCTCTTCCTCTTCGCGCTGGCGCTTGAGCACGGCCAGGCGTTGCTCCTCGCGCTGGCGTTCGGCTTTCAACTGGGCCTGCCGTTCGGCTTCCTGCTTGCGACGGGCTTCTTCCTGGCGGCGCTGTGCCGCCTGTTCGGCTTTGCGGCGCTGCTCGGCTTCCCGACGTTCGCGCTCGGCCTGTTCGCGCTGGCGTTTCAGCTCCGTCAAGCGCTGCTGTTCTCGCTCCCGCGCGGCGGCCAGTTCCTGCTGGCGGCGCTGCTCGGCGGCGCGGGCATCGGCTTCGGCCTGGCGCTGGCGTTCAATTTCGGCCTGGATCCGGGCCTCGTCCACGGCCACGGCCTGGATCGGCAGTTCGCGCGGCGTGGCCTCCACGGCCTGGGGCGTGTGGCCGGAGAAACTCAGCACGAACAGCGTGCCCAGACCCAGATGCACCAGCAGGGCGAGGCCCAGTTCCTTGCTGCCTATGCTTTTCATGGGGCGTTATCCGGCATCTGCGTACTCAGTCCCACCTTGGGTACGCCGGCGGCCTGCAGCTGCACCATGGCCTGGACGACCTTGCCGTAGGGCACGTTCTGGTCACCCCGCACCAGTACCGGGGTGCCGGGCTGGCGGCGGACGATGGCGGCGACGCGGGTGAGCAGGGTGTCGGTGTCCACGGCCTCGGGTTCGGCGGCGCCGACACTGAAGTAATAATTGCCCTCGGCGTCCACGGCAACCAGCACCGCTTCCTGATCCTGCTGTGGCAAGGGCTCGGCGCTGGCCCGGGGCAGTTCGATCTCGACACCCTGATAGAGCAGCGGCGCGGTGACCATGAAGATCACCAGCAGCACCAGCATGACGTCGATGTACGGCACGACGTTGATCTCCGCCATGGGGCGGCGCCGGCTGCGGCGACTGGCGGGGCTCATGGGGGCCGGCATGGCTACTGCTCCTTGCCCTGGGTGTGGGCGTGGCGCTGGAGAATGCTGGTGAACTCTTCCATGAAGATTTCGTAGCGGTTGGCGAGCCGCTCGGCCTGGTTGCTGTAGCGGTTATAGGCGATCACCGCGGGAATGGCGGCGAACAGGCCCAGTGCCGTGGCGATCAGCGCCTCGGCGATGCCCGGGGCGACGGTGGCCAGCGTCGCCTGTTGCATCTGCCCCAGGGCGCGGAAGGAATTCATGATTCCCCAAACGGTGCCGAACAGGCCGATGTAGGGGCTGGTGGAGCCCACCGTGGCGAGAAAGGGCAGGTGCTGTTCCAGCTCATCGAGCTCTCGGGACATGGACACCCGCATGGCCCGGTGGGCGGCCTCCACGGCGGGCTCCGCCGGCCCGCCGCCCTGGCGCATGCGGCTGAACTCGCGAAAGCCCGCGCGGAAGATTCGCTCCAGCCCGCCGGTGTCGGGCTGGGTGCGTTTGACCTTGTCGTAGATCTCGCGCAGGTTGCCGCCGGCCCAGAAGCGTTCCTCGAACTCATCGGCGCCGGCCAGCGCGTCGCGCAGGGCCTTGCGCTTGCGGAAGATGATGGCCCAGGAGGCGATGGAACCGGCCAGCAGGGTCAGCATGACCAGCTGTACCACCAGGCTGGCGTCGATGATGAGTTTGTAGATGGACAGGTCCACGGCCATATCGTGTGGGTCTCCGCTTGCTTCAGTTCAGGGCGGCCAGCAGGGGGGCCGGCAGGGCGCGGGGGCGCAGGGTTCGTGCATCCAGGCAGGCGATTCTCACCTCGGCGTCCAGCAGGCGCTCCCCACCCCGGTGGATGCTTTGCGCAAAGCGCAGGCTGGCGCGTTTGGCCTCGGCCAGCCGGGCCTGCACCTGAAGCATGTCGTCGAAGCGCGCGGGGCGTCGAAACTCGATGCCCATGCCGCGCACGGCGAAGACTATGCCCAGGGTGTCCCGCAACCGGCTTTGCTCGAAGCCCAGGGCGCGCAGCCAGTCGGTGCGGGCGCGCTCCATGTATTTCAGGTAATTCGCGTGATAGACGATGCCCCCGACATCGGTGTCTTCGTAGTAGACGCGTACGGAGAGCGAAAATTCCCTCACTGCGGTGATTTCCTCGGCCGGTCGTTGTCGGGGGGCCAATTTAGCCGCCAGGGCAGGGGATTGAAAGCCTGCTCGCGCACATATCGGTCGATCTGAAAGCATAAAAAAGGGAGCCCCCGAAGGGGCTCCCGCGCCGGCATCCCAGCCGACCTGGGGGCAATCCTCGCCCCCTTTAACGGAGTGTGGCAGGCGGGTTCCCTCCGCCCGTCCCTGGCTCGCGCCCGATGTCCTGCCGACAGCCTCCAGCCGTCCTGTTTTCCCTGGCCCACCTGGGCCTGTGGTCTAGAGCGCAATCCTGCGCCCGGAGGGGGTCGGTGGCCGCGCTATTCGACGGGATCGCGCAGCGCCACGCGAGCCATGGGGTGCCTTCGCGTGATTGTGTTTGTGACTTGCCGTGTCATTTGCGAACTCGTGTCGTTTGCGAACAAGCGAAGCAGGCTTCGTGCCAACTGTTGCAAGTCCTTGATGTGATGGGGTTTGCAGTTTCAGCGGCGGGCCGGCCCGGGTCGCGGGTTGTCGCCTGCGGGTGACGCTTTCCGGTGGCTGGGTGGGAGAGGCATTCAAATCAATGGCTTACGGAGTCGCCAATGGGCGACGCCCCCGGGAGGGGCGGCTCCCTCAGGGGGGCGCTGGGCGCTTCAAGCCTCGCCGCGCTTGAACAGCCCCGGGTTGATGTCGTGACGGTTGAGCAGCTTGTAGAACTCGGTGCGGTTGCGCCGGGCGAGCCGCGCGGCCTTGCTGACGTTGCCCTGGGTGATCTGCAGCAGTTTCACCAGATACTCCCGCTCGAACTCCCGTCGGGCCTCGGCGAAGGCGGGCAGGTCCGGCTCGGCGTCGCGCAGGGCGCGTTGTACCAGGGAGGCGGGCACCACCGGGCCGGTGGAGAGCACGGCCACCTGCTCCACCAGGTTGGCGAGTTGGCGAACGTTGCCCGGCCAGGGCGCGGTCACCAGCTGGTCCATGGCCTCGCCCGCGAAGCCATTGAGCTGACGCTCGTATTTGGCGGCGTACAGCTGCAGGAAGTGGTTGGCCAGCAGCGGGATGTCCTCGCGCCGCTCGGCCAGCGAGGGCAGCTCCAGGGTGACCACGTTGAGCCGGTAGTACAGGTCTTCGCGGAATTCCCCGGCCGCCATGGCGGCGTCCAGGTCCTGGTGGGTGGCGGAGATGATGCGCACGTCCACCGGGCGCGATTCGGTGGCGCCCACCGGGCGCACCCGGCGCTCCTGCAGTACCCGAAGCAGCTTGACCTGCAGGGGCTGGGGCATGTCGCCGATCTCGTCGAGAAACAGACTGCCGCCGTCGGCGGAGACGATCAGCCCGGCATGATCGGCGCTGGCGCCGGTGAAGGCGCCTTTCTTGTGGCCGAACAGTTCGGATTCCAGCAGGTTCTCGGGAATGGCGCCGCAGTTCACCGCCACGAAGGGTTTGTCGGCCCGGGGGCTGGCCTTGTGGATGGCCTGGGCCAGCAGTTCCTTGCCGGTGCCGCTATCACCGCGGATGAAGACGCTGGCGTCCGACGCGGCGACCATGCGCGCCTCGCTCAAGACGGCTTCCATGCGCGGGTTGCGGGTGACGATGTCGGCGCGCCAGCCGTTGCTCTCGCCTTGCGGGGCGGCGGAGCCTCCGCTGTGGCGCAGGGCGTCCTCCACCTGCTTGAGCAGGCTCTGGGCGTCGAAGGGCTTGGTGAGAAAACCGTAGACGCCGCGCTTGGTGGCCTCCACCGCATCGGGGATGGAGCCGTGGGCGGTGAGAATGATCACCGGCAGGGTGGGGTAGTGGGCATGGATGTGGTCGAACAGCGCCAAACCGTCCATGCCCCCCATGCGCAGGTCGGTGACCACCAGTTGCGGGCGCTCCACCTGCAGCACGCTCAGCGCCTGCTCGCCGCTCTCGGCGGTGTGGATGCGGTAGCCGGCGGCGCTCAGGCGGATGGAGAGCAGGCGGAGCAGATCGGGGTCGTCGTCCACCAGCAGGATTCGTGATTGCTGTTCCATGACGATATTCCTGGTGGTCCTTGAGTGTTGGTGGCGGCTCAATCGCGCTGTTGCAGGCTGCGCTCGATGGCCTTGAGGCCGTCCAGTTGGCGCCGGAGTTCCTCGGCGCGGGCCCGGGTGGCGGCCAGCTCCGAGCGGGCGGCGCTCAGTTGCCGGTCGGCGGCCATTTCCCTGTTCTGGAGGCGCTGATGACGCAGCCAAAGGTTCTCGCCGAGCAGCGCCCAGGCGTCGGGCGTGGCCTGATCCAGGCAGGGGCGCAGCAGGCTGCGCAACCGGGCCTCGCCCGCCCGCAGCGCCTCCATGAGCATGGCACGGCGCAGGCGCGGGGCATCGCAGCCGCCGCCCAGCGCCTCGCCGGGCTGGGCCAGGCGCCGGCGTAGTTGTTCGTCATCCATGCGCAGCACGGCCACCTGCCAGGCGAGCAGCTCCTCCAGGCTCTGCGCCGGCCCGGCCGCGGGCGGTGGCGGTGGGGGCTCGGGCCGGAAGGGATTGTACTGGCAGCCGGCCAGCCCCAGCAGGGCCGTGAGCAGCAGCAGGCGCGCGGCGATGGTCATGGGTGATTACCTTGTGGGCGCAGGGGCAGCTCCACCCGCAGGTGGCCGCCGCCGGCTTGATCGTTGAGCACCATGATACTGCCCTGGTGGGCAAGTACATACTCGCGGGCTATGGACAGGCCCAGCCCCGAGCCACCCACGTAGCCGCTGGGGCGGGCGCTGCCCTGGCAGAAGGCGCCGAAGATCTCTTCGGCCTCCTCTTCGGGAATGCCAGGCCCTTCGTCGTAGACGTCCAGGCGTACCTGACTACCCTGGCGGCTGAGTTCCACACGCACCTCGCCCCCGGGACGGCAGAACTTGACCGCGTTGGAGAGCAGATTGTCCACCACCGTGGCGAGCTTGTCCCGATCGCCCCGCACGCTCATGGGCTTGAGCCGGGTGTTCAGGCGCAGCTGCTTGGTCAGGGCCGCGGGCTGATGATTGCGCAGCACCTCTTCCACCAGCCGCTGCATCTCCACCGTTTCCAGGCTGAGCGGTGGCGGCTCGCCCTGGGCGGTGCCGAAGCGCAGCAGGTCCTCGATCAGTCGCTGCAGGGCCCGGGCGTTGGACTCGAGGATTTCGGCGATGGCCTGTTGCTGCTCGTTCAAGGGGCCCACCACCTGATCCTTCAGCAGCGCGCTGCTCTCGCGGATGGCGGTGAGGGGGGTCTTGAGCTCATGGGAGACGTGATGCAGAAAGCGGGTTTTCTGCTCTTCCAGTTCCTGCAGCCGTCCCCGCAGCCAATCCAGCCGATCGCCCAGGTACTGCAGGTCCTGGGGGCCGCGTACCCGGATGGGCAGGTCGAAGCGGCCGTCGCCCAAGCGGTGGATGGCCCGATCCACCTGGCGTATGGGTCGGGAGATGAGCACGGTGAACAGGGCGCTGGAGGCGAGTGTCAGCGGTACCAGGGCGATGGCCAGCCACAGCAGCAGCCGCTCGAAGCCGGCGGCGCGCTTTTGCAGGGCCACCACGTCCTGGTCCACCCGCTGGTAGGCGCCGCGCAGGATGTTGCGGCTCAGTTCGGTGAGGGCCTGGAAATCGCGCACGATATCGCCGGGGTCCGGCGGCTCGCCGCGCCCCCCCATCAGTGCCGCGCGCAATTGCTCTTCCAGATCCGCCAGGGCCTCGATGCGGGCACGCTGGCGCGCGTCGCTGGGCAGGCGGCGCAGGCTGCCCAGGGTTTCGAGGAACTGGCGGTGGTGCTCCGCGTAGACCTCCAGCAGTTCCTCGTCCTGGAGCAGCAGGTACTGCCGGGCGCTGCGTTCCATGGCGGTGATCTGCTCGCTCAGGGTGCGTCCGGCCTGGGTGGCCTGCAGGCCGGAATAGACCACCTGTTGGCTGCGCTCGGCCAGGCGCTCGATCTGCAGGCCGCCATAGGCGAGCGCCGCCATCAGCGGCAGGGCGACGATGCCGAAGCCGTAGAGGACCAGTTTGAGCAGGGATCTGGGTCGGTAGAGGGCCATGGGAACCCGACATCAACCCCGGGGGGTGTCGTCGAACAGGTCCGGGTCCTGCCCCTCCAGGCGCGGCGGCGGGGCCAGGCCGAAATGGGCGTAGGCGTTACGGGTGGCGACCCGCCCTCGGGCGGTGCGCATCAGATAGCCCTGCTGGATCAGGTAGGGCTCCACCACGTCTTCCAGGGTGCCGCGCTCCTCGCCCACGGCGGCGGCCAGATTGTCCACCCCCACGGGGCCGCCGTCGAACTTCTCGATGATGGTGAGCAGCAGGCGCCGGTCCTGCACGTCGAAGCCGCTGGCATCCACGTCCAGCAGCTCCATGGCGGCGCGGGCCACGTCGCCGCTGATGTGGCCGCCGGCTTTCACTTCGGCGTAATCACGCACCCGGCGCAGTAGGCGGTTGGCGATGCGTGGCGTGCCCCGGGAGCGGGAGGCGATCTCGGCGGCTCCCTGGGCGTCGGTCTCCACCGCCAGCAGGTGGGCCGAGCGCCGGACGATGCGGGTCAGTTCCTCGATGGAGTAGTACTCCAGGCGCTGGACGATGCCGAAGCGATCGCGCAGCGGCGAGGTGAGCAGCCCGGCGCGGGTGGTGGCGCCCACCAGGGTGAAGGGCGGCAGGTCCAGCTTGATGGAGCGGGCCGCGGGGCCCTCGCCGATCATGATGTCGATCTTGTAGTCCTCCATGGCCGGATAGAGGACTTCCTCGACCACCGGGCTCAGCCGGTGGATCTCGTCCACGAACAGAACGTCGTGGGCTTCCAGGTTGGTGAGCAGGGCGGCGAGATCACCCGGCTTCTCCAGCACCGGGCCGGAGGTCTGGCGCAGGTTCACGCCCATTTCGTGAGCGATGATGTGGGCCAGGGTGGTCTTGCCCAGGCCGGGCGGGCCGAAGATCAGCACGTGGTCCAGGGATTCACCCCGGCCGCGGGCGGCGGGGATGAAGATCTCCATCTGCTCCTTCACCGCCGGCTGGCCCACGTAGTCGGCCAGGGTCTTGGGGCGGATGGCCCGGTCCACGGCGCTGTCCTCGGCGGAGGCCGAGGCGGTGATGACGCGGTCCGTGTCGATCATGGCGGCTTACCTCAGCGCTTAAGCGCTTTCTGCAGGGCGAGGCGAATGATCTGCTCGCTGCTGTGCGCGTCTTCGGCCACATCGCGGGCGAGCCGACCGGCCTCCGCCGGTTTGTAACCGAGCGCGATCAGCGCGCTGACAGCGTCGCTCACCGGGTCGTTGGCGGCGTTCGCCGGGGCGGCCTTGCCCGGCCCCCCGGCGGCGGGGAGGCCGCCGGCCGAGGTGCTGATCAGGTCTCGGGCCCGGTCACGCATTTCGATCAGCAGCCGCTCGGCGGTCTTCTTGCCGATGCCCGGCAGGCGGGTGAGGGTGGCGCTGTCGCCCTGTTCCACGCAGGCGACAAACTCTTCCGGGCGCATGCCCGAGAGCAGGCCTAGGGCGAGCTTGGGGCCCACGCCACTGATCCGGATCAGTGCCCGGAACAGGCTGCGCTCCAGGGTGCTGGCGAAGCCGTAGAGCACATGGGCGTCATCGCGCACGACCAGATGGGTGTGAAGCTGAACCTGCTCGCCGGTCTCGGGCAGTTCGAAGAAGCTGGACAGGGGGAGCTCCAGCTCATACCCCACGCCCTGCACGTCCAGCAGCAATTCGGGGGGCTGTTTGTCGAGTATGGTTCCGCGCAGCAGTCCTATCATCGGCTGACCTGTTTGGCAGTGGCCTGGCTCAGCAGGCCTTCGAGGCCTGCTCGGTGGCTGTGGCAGAGGGCGACGGCGAGCGCGTCGGAGGCGTCCTCCTGCAGCTCGCCACTGAGCTTGAGCAGCATCTTCACCATATATTGCACCTGGTCCTTGCCGGCGCGACCGCTGCCCACCACGGCCTGCTTGATCTCGCTGGGGCTGTACTCGGCCACCGGCAAACCGCGGGCCACACAGGCACAGATGGCCGCCCCGCGAGCCTGGCCGAGCTTCAACGCCGAGCCGGGGTTGCGGTGCACGAAGACCTGCTCCACGGCCACCACGGTGGGCGGGTTGCTGTCCAGCACCACGCTGAGCTGCTCGAAGATGATGCGCAGGCGCTCCGGGAAGCTGCCCGCGCCGGTGCGGATCACACCGCTGGTGAGATATCGCGCCTGGCGGCCGTCGGCCTCGATCAAGCCGAAGCCGGTGAGCCGGGAGCCGGGGTCTATGCCCAGTATGCGCGTCATGACGCGCGCTCAGCCCTCGTAGGCGTCGGCGGCGAGATCGGCATTGGAGTAGACGTTCTGCACATCGTCCAGATCATCGAGCATGTCGAGCAGCCGGGCGGCTTTCTGCGCTTCCTCGCCTTCCAGGCTGACGGTGGTCTCCGGGCGCATGGTCACATCGGCGTCCGCCGGCTCCAGCCCGGCTTCCAGCAGCGCCGCTTTCACCGTCTGGAAGCCTTCCGGGGTGGTGAGCACCTCCACGGATTCGTCTTCGTTGGTGACGATATCCTCGGCGCCGGATTCCAGCGCCACTTCCATGATGCGGTCCTCGTCGCTGCCCGGCGCGAAGGTGATCACGCCGCGCTCCTGGAACAGATAGGCCACGCAGCCGTCGGTGCCCAGGTTGCCGCCCAGCTTGCTGAAGGCGTGGCGGACCTCGCTTACCGTGCGGTTGCGGTTGTCGGTCATGCAGTCCACCAGGATGGCGATGCCGTTCGGGCCGTAGCCCTCGTAGCGCAGTTGCTCGTAGGTGATGCTCTCATCCAGCCCGCCGCCGCGCTTGATGGCGCGTTCGATGTTGTCCTTGGGCATGTTCGCGGCCAGCGCCTTGTCCACCGCCAGGCGCAGACGCGGGTTGGTCGCCGGGTCCGGGTCGCCCATGCGGGCGGCGACGGTGATTTCGCGAATCAGCTTGGTGAAGATCTTGCCGCGCTTGGCGTCCTGGGCCTTCTTCCGGTGCTGGATGTTGGCCCACTTGCTATGTCCTGCCATGGCTGTGCAAACCGCCTTGTTGACTGCCTGAAAAGGAGTGCTGTGGATTGCGCGCAAGCTTAGCATGGCGGCCTGCTGGCGGGCAGGGGGCCGAGGCGGCCTGAATAACGGCTGGAGGAGTCTATAAATTCAAGGTGAATATATCGTCAGGGTGTGCTTGGCATCGCTCCGCGCATAGCGTAATCTCCGAATGCTGCCGCGAATCGGTCCACCGCAAGAGCCGAGGCAGCGGCAAGAACTCGAAATAGTAGTGGACAACCATGTCCATCCAATAAGAAGGAAATAGGGGAGGACCTATGAAACGCCTTCTACAGACCGCAGCGATTGCTGCTTCCGTGCTGGCGGCCGGTACCGCTGCCGCCGCCGATCCCATCAAAATCGCCCACGTCGCCGGTTTCACCGGTCCCCTGGAGCCTTATGCCAAGCAGCTTCAGACCGGCATGGAAATGGGCTTCGAATACGCCACCAACGGCACCAACAAGGTGCTGGGCCGTGACATCGAAATCCTGCAGTACGACTCCCAGCTGAAGCCCGACCGCGCTCGCGCCCTGCTGGAAGAAGCGTATGGTGACGAGGACGTGACCCTGGCCGTGGGCCCCGTGGCCTCTGGTGTGGCCATCGCCTCCCTGCCCATCGCCGAGATGTATGAAAAGATCATCATCCCGGAAGGCGTTGCCGATTCCATCACCGGCAAGGACTGGAACCGCTATGTGGTTCGCATCGGTCGCAACTCCTCCCAGGACGCGATCTCCAACGCCGTGGCCGTGGCTGACGAAGGTGTCTGCATCGCGACCCTGGCGCAGGACTATGCCTTCGGTCGTGACGGCGTGGCCGCCTACAAGAAGGCCGCTGAAGAGCTGGGTGCGACCATCGTGCACGAAGAGTACGTGCCCACCGACGCCACCGACTTCACCGCACCGGGTCAGCGCATCATCGACGCCCTGCGCAACGATGACTGCGAAGAGCGTTATGCTTTCCTGATCTGGGCGGGCGGCGGTAACCCGCTGGCCAAGCTGGCTGATATGAACCCGGGTCGTTACGGCATCACCCTGACCACCGGCGGCAACATCCTGCCGGCCCTGGCTGCCTACAAGGTCTCCCCGGGCATGGAAGGTGCGGGTTACTACTACTACGAGAACCCGAACAACGACGTGAACGACTGGCTGGTCAAGGAGCACTTCAAGCGCTTCAACTCCCCGCCTGACTTCTTCACCGCCCAGGGCATGGCCCAGGCCATGGCCATCGTGGCCGCCATCGAGAAGGCCGGTGCCACTGACACCGAATCCCTGCTCGAGGCCTTCCAGGGTCTGACCTTCAACTCTCCGAAGGGTGAGCTGTACATCCGTCCGGAAGACCAGCAGACCCTGCAGCCCATGTACCACTTCAAGATCAAGGTCAAGGAAGGGGTCGATTGGGCCGTGCCGGAGCTGGTGCGTGAGATCGGCGCCGATGAGATGAATGTGCCGATCCTGAACTGATCGGACGTTGCTTTCGCAACGGCAGCAATAAAAGAAATGGGCGCCCGCCGATCCGGCCGGGCGCCCAACTTATAGCGAAAAGATATTGCCCGCCTCGCAAGGGGCGGGTCGTTTATCCCTCCCTAGATATCTCAGGTGGGCAGCATGTCGGAAAATCCCGTCCTCGAGACCCAGGATCTGACTATCCGTTTCGGCGGGCATGTGGCGGTGGACAGCGTCTCGTGCAAGTTCTATCCGGGCACCCTGACCTCTATCGTTGGCCCCAACGGAGCGGGTAAGACCACGTATTTCAACCTCATCTCCGGGCAGCTCCCGGCCAGCGCCGGGCGTGTGACCTTCTACGGAGAGGACATTACCCGTTTGCCGGCCCCGGCTCGCGCCGATCGTGGTGTAGGGCGTGCCTTTCAGCTCACGAACCTGTTCCCGCAGCTCACCGTGCTGGAGAACTGCCGCCTGGCCGTGGCCTCGCGTCATGGTATTGGCCACAACTTCTGGAGCATGGCCGCCAAGCGCCGCGATCTGACCGATCGGGCCATGAGTTACCTGGAGCAGGTATCCCTGGCGAAGAAGGCCATGCAACCGGCGGCGATGCTGCCCCACGGTGACCAGCGCAAGCTGGAAGTGGGCCTGCTGCTCGCGCTGGAGCCGAAGATCTTCATGTTCGATGAGCCCACCGCGGGCATGAGCGTCGACGAAGTGCCGGTTATCCTGGACCTGATCCAGGACATCAAGAAGCAGACCGACAAGACCATCCTGCTCGTCGAGCACAAGATGGACGTGGTGCGCTCCTTGTCCGATCGGATCATCGTGCTGCACAACGGCCAGCTGGTCGCCGACGGTGAGCCGGCCGAGGTCATCGCCTCGCCGGTGGTGCAGGAAGCCTATCTGGGTGCCGCCCCCTCGGCGGCGGAAGAACAGCAAGAGACGCCGGCCTGAGGGCCAGGCGTCCGATAGAGCGGGGAGCCTGAATCATGGCGGAGCCTTTGCTGAAACTCGACGGGGTGCAGACCCATATCGGCCATTACCACATCCTCCACGGGGTGGATCTGGTGGTGCCGCGTAACCAATTGACGATGCTGCTCGGCCGTAACGGCGCGGGCAAATCCACGACACTGCGCACCATCATGGGCCTGTATACAGCCTCGCACGGCAGCGTCACCTTCGACGGCGAGGACATCACCAAGTGGCCGACGCCGAAGATCGCCACCTCCGGCATCGCCTTCGTGCCCGAAGAGATGGGCATCTTCGGCCTGCTCACGGTGCAGGAGAACATGGTGATCGCCGCGCGCAGCGGCCCCATGGACGAGCAGCGCCTGGAGTGGATCTTCGGGATGTTCCCGGCACTGAAGAAGTTCTGGAGCAAACCGGCGGGCAAGCTCTCCGGCGGCCAGAAGCAGATGCTGGCCATCGCGCGGGCAATCATCGAGCCGCGCAAGCTGCTGATCGTGGACGAGCCCTCCAAGGGCCTGGCGCCGGCGATCATCAACAACATCATCGAGGCGTTCAACCAGTTGAAGGAAACCGATACCACCATCCTGTTGGTGGAGCAGAACTTCAACTTCGCCAAATCGGTGGGTGACTCGGTGGCGGTGATGGATGACGGCAAGATCATCCACAACGGCACCATGGCCGATCTGGCGTCGGACACCGAGCTGCAGACCCGTTTGCTGGGCCTGAGCCTGGACGCGCATCAGTAAGGGTGGGGTAACGAGCATGACTGCGCAAAGCAAGACCCTGGAAAACAAGCCGTCGTTGAGCCCCGCGGAGCTCGTCGACAAGTATCCGCACTACTTCCTGCTGGCGCTGATCGCGGTGCCGGCCTTTTTCGCGATGCCGTTCAGTGCCTGGGCCACCATGACCCTCTCGGGGCTGGCCATGGGGCTGATGATCTTCATCATGTCCTCGGGCATGACGCTGACCTTCGGCCTGATGAGCGTACTGAACCTGGCCCACGGCGCCTTCATCGCGCTCGGTGCCTACGCGGCCTTCTCCATGCTGGAGAACTGGTTGCCGGGACTGTGGGAATCGACCAATTTCGGCGCCAACATGGTGGCCATCGTCGCGGCACTGGTCTTCGCCATGGTGCTGGCCGGTGTGCTGGGCTATGTGTTCGAACGGCTGATTCTCAAGCCCGTGTACGGCGACCACCTCAAGCAGATCCTGGTCACCGTGGGTGGCGGTATCGTGCTGATCGAGCTGGTGAAAGTGTTCTGGGGCCCGAACGAGTACGCCCTGGTTCGTCCCGACGCCCTGCGTGGCTCCTTCGTCTTCGGTGATGTGATCCTCGAACAGTATCGCCTGCTGGCGGTGGTGGTCGGTCTGCTGGTGTTCTGGGGGATGCTCCGGGTCATCAACAAGACCAAGGTGGGCCTGTTGATCCGCGCCGGGGTGGAGAGCACCGAGATGGTCGAGGTGCAGGGCTATCGCATCAAGCAGCTGTTCATCGCCGTGTTCGTCGCCGGTTCGGCGCTGGCCGCGGTGGGCGGCGTGATGTGGGGCATGTACCAGGAGCTGGTGGTGAGCACCATCGGGGATCACATGCTGGTCATGGTGATCATCGTCATCATCATCGGCGGCCTCGGCTCCATCACCGGTTGCTTCTTCGGCGCCGTGCTGGTGGGGCTCCTCTACAACTACGTGGGTTACCTGTTCCCGCACTTCACCGAGTTCTCCGCCATCACCCTGATGGTACTGGTGCTGATGTGGCGGCCACAGGGACTGATCCCGGTGATCAAGGTTTAAGGGGTGAGAGGCATGTTGAACTCAATTCTCTCCGGTGATTATCCGCGCAGCCGCCTGCTCACGGGGCTGCTGATTCTGGTGGTGCTGGGCCTGGCCGGCGGTCCGTTCCTGTGGGACGGCGCCGTGGCCTATCGGACCATCACCCTGATCTGTCTGTTCATCATTCTGGTGGCCAGCTACGACATCCTGCTGGGGTATACCCACATCGTCTCCTTCGCCCACACCATGTTCTATGGAGTGGGAGCCTATGGGGTGGCGATCGTGCTGCAGGAAATGCCCGGCAGCTGGGCCGGGGTGTTCCTCGGTACCCTGGCGGGCCTGGGTGTGTCCATCGTGCTGGCGCTGTTGATCGGGCTCTTCTCCCTGCGGGTGAAGGCGATCTTCTTCGCTCTGGTGACCCTGGCGGTGGCTACCGGGTTCATGATCCTGGTGTCCAAGTTCTACCACCTCACCGGTGGCGAGGACGGCCTGACGCTGCGCGTGCCCCGGGAACTGGGACCGGCCTTCAAGTTCATCGAGAACAGCGAAGGGCGGGTGGCGCAGTGGTATGGCTTCGACATTCCCACCTTCTTCAGGGCCTTCTTCGATAGCAACGTCAGCTTCGGGGATGCCGTCATGAAGGTGCGGATGAGCGGCAAGATCCTGATGTACTACGTGGTGTTCATCGCCTCCGCGGTGCTGTTCCTGGGCATGCTGCGGATGATGAATTCGCCGTTCGGGCGTGTGCTGCAAGCGATCCGCGAGAACGAATTCCGTGCCGAGGCGCTGGGTTACCGGACCATGTACTATCGCACCGCCAACGTGGTGGTGGCCGCCATCATGGCGTCCCTCGCGGGCTCGCTGACGGCTCTGGCGATTCGTTACGTGAACCCGGACACCACCCTGTCCTTCGTGCTGATGGTGAACATCCTGCTGATGTGCGTCATCGGCGGCATGGGCACGCTGTGGGGCGCGGTGATCGGTACCGCTCTGTTCGTGATCGCGGAGACCTATCTGCAGGACTTCATGGGCCTGGGGTACGGTGCCGTGCAGAACGTGCCGGTGGTCTCCGAGTTCATCAACCCGGATCGTTGGCATCTGTGGTTCGGACTGCTGTTCATCCTCAGCGTGTACTTCTTCCCCAAGGGAATCGTCGGTACGCTGCGGGCGCGGGGCGAGCGCAAGACCGGTGTCGGCAAAGGCGCGAACGGCGAAGCGGCCGGCGAGACCAAGCCCGCCGAAGCGTGATCCTGGCCTCTGCGGTCTGAACACAAAGCCCCCGGACTCCCGGGGGCTTTGTTGTATCAGGGGCTGGCTCCTACAGGGCTTCGGACAAGGGTGTGGTAGAAACCCGGCCGATTAGTCCGCTGCATTCCTGTAACCATTGCCCGGCGCGCTCGCGTCCGCTGTGGTGCAAATGTTTCAAGAACGGCCATTCGGTGTTCATGGGGCTGGTGTGGCCCGCCCCCTGAGCCGCATCGCCGAGCTCCAGGCGGTGGAATCTCAGCTGGCGTATGCGCCGGGTGAGGCCCGTGGCGGGCAACCACCGGTTTCGGGGCTCGCAATGCAGTTCGGCGATCAACTGCAGCTCCCGCAACATGTTTGCTTGAAAACCAATTTCGTTGATCCGGTGCATGATGCCGTCCACCGTGGTGGGTACCCCGGCCTGCCAGCGGGGATTGAGCTGAACGAGCAGCAGATCCCGGCCCGGGCAATCGCGGATCAAGGGCATCAGCGGCGGATTCGCCGTGTATCCGCCATCCCAGTAATACTCCCCGTCCACTTCCACGGCCTGGAAGAGCAGCGGCAGGCAGGCCGAGGCGAGCAGGGCATCGGTGGATAGATCGGAGTTGCCCACCAGCCGAAGACCACTGTCGTGCACATTGCTCAGTGCGATATAGAGCGGTGGGCATCTCTTGTCACGCAGTGCCTGCGGGTCGACCCAATCATCGAGCAGGCTGCGCAGGGGGTTCAGGTCCGCGGGGTTGAGCTGGTAGGGCGAGGCGAGCTTGCCCACCTTTCGGGCCAGCGCATGGCGCGGTGAGCTGTCCCGGTTCCAGCCGTGGAGCAGGTAGTCGAACACGGTGGGGAACAGCGGACCCGTGTGGGCGCCGGCGCCCACCTGCTCCCAGAAGCCGCGCAAGGCGGCCCGGGCGCCCTCGGCGCCGTCCTGGGCCCAGCCGCTGGCGAACAGCGCGGCGTTGACCGCACCGGCACTCGCGCCGCTCAGTCCCGCGGGGCTGAACCAGGGTTCTTCCAGCAGCCTATCCAGTACCCCCCAGGTGAAGGCTCCATGGGAACCGCCCCCCTGCAGAGCGAGTTTCAGAGGTAGACGACGACGTGGTGAAAGTCCCTTCAAGGCGGGTTCCTCCGGGTGTGATGGGGCGCTGTCTCCACCGTGGATGGCTATGGTATCTTCATGGCATCTGCAGTATGTGGCCAGAACCCAAGATGACAAAAATCGCCACCGTGACACCGGACATGCTCGAAGACCTGATTCCCCTGCGCGAGCTGGATCAGGAAGCCTTGGAAGCGCTGGCCGATCTGGCGGAGTACGAAGATCATCCCGCCCGTTCGGTGGTGTTTCGTGCGAATTCCGAAGACCCCTGGCTCAGGTATCTGGTTTCCGGATCCCTGGTTCTGGCGACCCCGGACGGGGGGCGGGAAAGCCTGGTCGGGATGGGGGACTCCGCCATGGTGACCCGGCCCCTGGGTCTGGAGCAGCCGTTTCCCCACAGCGCCCTCGCCGGCACCGATGTGCGCTTGCTGCGGATGCCCCGAGAGCGTGTGCTCGACCTGCTGGATCATCATCGCCTGCCGCAATACCAGGTGGACGTGGTCGATGCCGAGAACACTGAAGACTCGGGCTCGCAGTTGTTCTACCAGCTTTTCGAGGACCTGATGGAGGATCGCCTGACGCTACCCAGCATGCCCGATGTGGCGGTGCGGGTGCGCCAGGCGGTCAGCGACCCGGATAGCGGCGCGCCGGAAGTGGCGAAGATCATCCAGGCCGATCCAGTGGTGGCGGCCCGGCTGATGAAGGTGGCCAACAGCCCCGCCTTCGGCGGCGCTCAGCCGGCGGACAGTGTGGCCGCGGCGGTGGTGCGGCTGGGCCTGAAGGTGACTCGGGAGATCGTCACCGCGGTGACGGTGAAGGAAGTTTTCAAGAGCAGCAGCCCGCTGATCAACCAGCGCATGACCGAGCTGTGGATGCGCAGCACCTTGATCGCCGCGTTGGCGACGGTGTTGGCGCGCAAGCTCAAGGGCTTCAGCCCAGACCGGGCCCTGTTGGCCGGGCTGCTGCACGATATCGGTGCGGTGCCGCTGCTGGCCCATGCCCATCATTACCCCGAACTGGCCGGCAATCCGAATTTGCTTTCGCGCACGCTGGATGCCTACCGCGGGCAGGTGGGTGGCATGCTGCTGCGGCGTTGGAACTTCCCCGAGGAGGTCATCGCCGTGCCCCTGAACGCCGGCAACTGGGAGCGTAGCCACGAGGAAGCGGGTGACCTGGCGGATCTCGTGATCGTTGCCCAGTTGCAAAGTGTCGCCGAGACCGCGGAAGCCTCTCGCTACCCCTTGCTCAGCGAGACCCCCGCCTACCGCCGCCTGGGACTGGATGCGCTGGGTATCAGCGACAGCACGCCGGTGATGGACGAGGCGCGGGAGGAAATCGCCGAGGTCCAGCGGCTGCTGATGGGTAAATAAAAGGTTCTTTGCGGGTTAGCAGGGAATTCTGAAACCACGACGGAAGCTGGCGCAGTGGCTCCCGGCTATTGCTGGAACGTCCACCGGAGCGTGAAGGTTCTTGGGCGGGTGGGGCCGGCGGCGGCCGTGCCGCCCCCGCGCCAAGCTTGCAGATCCGGCCACCACCACGATCGGGAGGTCGGTTGGTTAACCCGCCTGCCCGTACAGGGCAAGTGGCCATATCAAACCATCGCTGCCGCGTCGCGCTCCTTTAGAGCAGCGAGCCCTCAGCCGTCTTTTCCCGCTCGGGCTTCCTGGCGCAGATCCTTGCGCAGGATCTTCCCCACCGGGCTCTTGGGCAGTTCCGAGCGGAAGACCACTTCCCTGGGTATCTTGTAGCCGGTCAGGTGCTCCCGACAGTAGCGGATTACGTCATCGGGGCTCAGCTGTGGGTTGCCGGTGACCACATAGGCCCGCACTCGCTCGCCGCCCTCGGGGACGGGCACGCCCACCACGGCGACCTCCAGCACACCGGGCAGGGACTCGATGACTTCCTCGACCTCGTTGGGGTACACATTGAAGCCGCTGACATCGATCATGTCCTTGAGCCGGTCGACGATGGTGATATAGCCACGCTCGTCGACGAAGGCGATGTCGCCGGTGTGGAACCAGCCGTCCCGCAGCGCTTGGGCGGTCTCCTCGGGCTTGTTCCAGTAGCCGCGAAAGACCTGAGGGCCCTTGACCAGCAATTCGCCCATCTCTCCGCCGGGCAGCACCGTGCCATCCGGGCCCACTACCCGGACCTGGGTGCCCGGCAGCGGTATGCCCACCGTGCCCAGCCGGTTCTCGGCCATGGGCGGGTTGACGGCGACCACCGGGCTGGTCTCGGTCAAGCCGTAGCCCTGCAGGATCTGCGAACCCACCACTTCCCGCCATTTTTCGGCGGTGGACTTGTGCAGCGCGGTGCCGCCGGCCACCGAAAGATTCAGCAGGTGCGGCGGCTTGTTGCGGAACCAGTCCTCGTGGCACAGGGCGTGGAAGAGCAGGTTAACCCCGGAGAACTTGTTGACCGTGAACTTCTCGAAGGCCTTGCGCAGGTTCGACGGCGGCCGGGGCGAGGGGCATAGCACATTGCGACAGCCCATCTGGTAGAAGATCATCAGGTTAAAGGTGAAGGCGAAGATGTGGTAGAGCGGCAGCGCCGTGAGCACCGTGTCCTCGCCGCGACGGATGGCGGGGCCCGCCACCGCGTTGATCTGGCTGATGTTGGCCAGCAGGTTGGCGTGAGTCAGTTCCGCGCCCTTGGCGACCCCCGTGGTGCCGCCGGTATACTGCAGGGCCGCCAGGTCGTCCGGGCCCAGGGCAACGCACTGGTTGGACGCCGGGTCCCGAAGCCGTTTGCGCCCCGCCGCCAGGGCGTCAACGAAAGGTTCGGTGGCCACGGGTGGGCGGGGTAGCTGGCCCTTGAGCTTGAGCACGGTCTTGATCAGGCCGCGTTTGAGTCCGGGGAAGAAGTCGGCGACGCTGACCAGCAGCACCTTCTCCACCGCGGTGCCTTCCAGGGCGGTGACCAGCTTGTCGGCGAACAGATCGAGCAGTACCAGCACCTTCGCACCGCTGTCGGAGAGTTGGTGGTGCATCTCGTCGGCGGTGTAGAGCGGGTTGATGTTCACCAGCGCGCAGCCGGCCTTGAGCGTGCCGAACACGGCCAGCGGGTAGGCCAGGCAGTTGGGCATCTGGATGGCGACCCGCTCGCCCTTCTCCAGCCCCAGTTCATCGCGCAAATAGCCCATGAACTGGTCCGACAGGGCATCCACCTCGTGATAGCGCAAAGAGGCGTGCAGACCGTTGTCCAGACAGATGGTGAACGCCGTCTTGCCGGCGTAGTCGGTGCCCGAGCGCCGGATCAGTTCGACCACGTTGCGAAACGCCGGGGCGCGGAAATCCTTCGCCACACCCGGGCCGTACTCCTCGCGCCAGGGCATGGAGTCGTAGAAACCGCTGGGGTCCTGGTGCTCTGCCATGCTCTCTCCTCGATCTCCGTAGGGGCCCGGAACCGTGGTTATACTGTCGCGCTGGTCCCGGATAGCTGGTTTATTCTTGATCTTGGCGTACGGCCAGTATATCCACCTGTATTCGCCCACGGCCACTCTTTCCGAAACGCAGCATATCCATGAGCGAGAAGACGAAATCAACTGCCGGCCCGCCGCCACGCATCGAGCTGCCGTATAGGGCGGACGGCGCGGACTGGTTCGGCCGGTTCCGGCACTGGCCGGGGGCGGTATGGCTGGACAGCGGCGGCACGGGCTGGGATATCTGCGCCGCTCGCCCCCGGGTCACGCTCACCAGTCGCGGCGGGATTACCCGGATCGAGACGGCCGAGGGCCGCCGCGAGAGCCAGGAAGACCCGCTGTGCCTGCTGCGCGAGGAGCTCGGGCCGCTGCGCGCTGCCCATCCGGCGTTGCCTTTCCCCGGCGGCGCCATCGGCTGCTTCTCCTATGATCTGGGGCGTCGGCTGAACGGCCTGCCGGTCGAAGGCGATTGGCCCGAGATGCTGGTGGGTCTGTATGACTGGGCCTTGCTGCTGGATCATCGTGCCCGCCGCGCCTGGCTGGTGGGAGGGGATGCGGCGCTGGCCGAGGAGCTGTGCGGCTTATCGCAACCACCGCCGGCGCACTTTCGGGTGCTGGGCGCGGTGCGCCAGACACCGGGCCGGCGCGCCTATGCCGCCGCCTTCGCCCGGGTGCAGGCGTATCTACAAGCGGGCGACTGTTACCAGGTGAACCTGGCGCGCCGCCTGGAGGCTTCTTGTGCGGGGGATGGCTGGGCGGCCTACCAAGCCTTGCGCGAGCAGGCCGGCGCGCCTTTCAGCGCCTATCTGCGCTATCCCGACGGCGAGGTCATGAGCCTGTCGCCCGAGCGTTTTCTCGCGGTACGCGCCGGGCATGTGGAAACCCGGCCCATCAAGGGCACCCGTCCCCGCCATGCGGACCCGGCCCGCGACGCGGAGGCCGCGCGTGCCCTGCGGGCAAGTCCCAAGGACCGGGCCGAGAACCTGATGATCGTCGACTTGCTGCGCAATGATCTGGGGAGAGTGTGCGAGACGGGCAGCGTGCGGGTGCCGGAGCTGTTCTCGCTGGAGAGCTATGCCCAGGTGCATCATCTGGTGAGCAGCGTGGAGGGCCGACTGCCCGCCGTGGCCCACGCCCTGGACTTGCTGCGTGCCTGCCTGCCCGGCGGCTCGATTACCGGGGCGCCCAAGCGCCGGGCCATGGAGATCATCGAGGAATTGGAACCCGGCCCGCGGGGCATGTACTGCGGCAGTGTGGCCTATATCGGCTACGATGGCGCCATGGACAGCAGTATCGCTATCCGCACCGCATTGCGTCAGGGCGAGCGCCTCCGCTTCTGGGCCGGGGGCGGGCTGGTAGCCGATTCCACCTGTGAAGCAGAGTTTCAGGAAACCTTGGACAAGGCCCGTTTTTTCCTCGAGACCTGTAAAATGCTGCAGTCTTGACAGTAGGTTGTGAACTGCTATTGTTTCGCCCTTGCATGCTGCAACGCATCACGCGGAGGAACCCCCGTCCATGAGTGACATTCGGATCATCAAGAAGTATCCCAATCGCCGTCTCTATGACACGGCTATCAGCAGCTACATCACCTTGGCGGATGTAAAGACGCTGGTACTGGACGGGGTGGACTTCCAGGTAGTCGACGCCAAGACCAAGGCCGACCTGACCCGCAGTATCCTGCTGCAGATCATCAGCGAGGAAGAGGAAGGCGGCGAGCCGATCTTCAGCAGTGAGTTGCTTGCGCAGATCATCCGCTCCTACGGCGGCAATATGCAGAACATGCTCACCAGTTACCTGGAGAAGAGCATGGAGATGTGGGGCGAGCAGCAGCGGGTGTTCCGCGAGCGCACCCGCAGCTTCATGGAAGGCAACCCGATCAACATGCTCACCCAGTTCGCCGAGCGCAACCTGGCCATGTGGCAGGCGATGAGCGGCACCGAGCAGGGCGAAGAGAAAAAACGCGAGCCGGAGGGCGATAGGGACGAGAGCGCTGACGAAGGCGCCGAGCGCAAGTAGGCTTCCCGAGTGTCACCTTTTGTTGACACTCCGCTCACCTGTTTTTATGATGCTGCGGGCCTTGTGCAATGCACAAGGCCCGTTTTCTATCCGCCCAGCGGATAAGCTTCGCAAGCGATTCCGCGCACTCGCCCCAGGCGGGCAGGGTTGCACGGGGTTCCCGGGCAGGCGGCTCAGGCGGCCGCTGCAGGCCCATCTGGTAAGGGGAGAATCGAATGGCTAATCGTGTAGCTTTGGTGACCGGCGGCAACGGCGGCATCGGCACCGAGATCTGCAAGCAACTGGCCGCGGCCGGCTACAAGGTCGTGACCACCTGTGTGGACGCCGAGAAGGAAAATCTCGCCGGCTGGCAGGCTGAGCGCAAGGCCGAGGGTTATGAAATCGGCTACGTCGAGTGCAACGTGGCGGACTTCGACGCCTGCGCCGAGATGGCCAAGCAGGTGGAAGGCGAGTACGGCCCCGTGGATGTGGTCGTCAACTGCGCCGGCATTACCCGCGACACTTTCCTGCACAAGATGGATGCGGCGGCGTGGAACGCGGTGATCTCCGTGAACCTGAACAGCGCCTTCAATGTGACCCGCCAGTTCGTGGAAGGCATGCGTGAGCGCAAGTTCGGTCGTGTGGTCAACCTGGCTTCCGTGAACGGCCAGAAGGGTCAGTTCGGCCAGGCCAACTATGCCGCCGCCAAGGCCGGCATGCACGGCTTCACCATGTCCCTGGCCCAGGAAGGCGCGCGCAAGGGCATCACCGCCAACACCGTGGCGCCGGGTTACATCAAGACGGCGATGACCGACGCCATTCCGGAAGACGTGCGCAACGCCATCGTCGCCCAGGTGCCGGCCGGCCGCATGGGGCTGCCGGAAGAAATCGCCCGGGCGATCGTGTTCCTGGTGGCCGATGAGTCCGAGTACATCAACGGCGCGCTGCTGCCGGTCAACGGGGCGCTGTTCACCAGCTTCTGAGCCAGTCTCGGACCCGTTGTGAAGAAGGCCGCGCAAGCGGCCTTTTTTATTTTATGGGTGGCTTCAGTGAGGCGGCGGGGCGGAGCCGCAGAGGACGCAGAAAATGCGCGATGAATGAGAGCATGTCCCGATAGTTCTCTGCGCGGCGCTGCGGTGATCTGCGCAGCCCAGGGCCGGAGCGCAGGTTGCTGCGGCGCAGCATCGGGGGGCAAAAAAAATGGGAGTCCATTTGGTACTCCCCGGCAGGTTTGCGCTCTTTTTCTTGTTTGGTGCTTATTGTTTCTGCTCTATTGAGCTGGCGCTTGTGTTGTGCAGGTCTATTGTTGGTCTTGTGCCCCTGCTCTCCTCCTCCTGGCGATGCCTTCGGCGTCGCCTCTTCGCCCTCTCAACGAGCGGGCTGTATTGTTCGTACGCTTTCCGAAGTGCAGCAATGTGTTTTCGATAAGCTTTCCGGCATTGTATCCGCGAGGCGACAGTTCGCAAGCACTTTCGATGCTGCGCCGCGTCACCCTTCAGGCGGGTTGCTTGCGTGTCCGCGGGGCGTGATCCAACAGCCAACGGCTGATTCGGGGGTATAGATCGCGCTGGGCGCGGCCGCTGATGAACGGGCTGAGATGGCCGCCGGGGAAGCCTATTTCGCTGTAGTCGCTGCTGCCGCAGGCCTCCCCCAGTGCCCGGGCGCTGGCCTCCGGCACCAGATGATCCCCCTCGGCCCAGATGTTCAGCAGTGGGGCGCGAATGCGGCTCAGCTCCACCGCATGGCCCCCCAGTCGCAGCTCGCCCCGTATGAGGCGGTTCTGCTGGTACAGCTCGCCGGCGAACTGGCGGAAGGCCTCCCCGGCTTGGGCGGGGCTGTCGTACATCCATTGCTCCATGCGCAGGAAGTCGGCCAGGGCTTCCGGCTGGTCCGCCAGCTCCGCCATGTCCAGGTAGCGCTGGGAGAGCAGCCGGAAGGGCTTCAAGCCGAGAAAGAACTGGTTGAGCTGTTCGGCGGGGATGTTGCCGTGGGCGTCCACCAGGGCCTCCACGTCGATGTGCCTGCTCAGGCGCCAGAGCTGGTTGTCTGGAGTATGGAAGTCCACCGGCGTGACCATGGTGACCAGGCCGGCGAGGGATTCCGGGTGCAGCGCGGCGTAGCACAGGCTGAGGGTTCCGCCCTGGCAGATGCCGATCAGCGGTACCGGTGCCTGGGCGTGGCGGCCGCGCACGTGCATCACGGCGCGATGCAGATAACCGTTGATGTAGTCGTCCAGCCCGGTGAAGCGGTCCAGCGGTTCGGGCTCGCCCCAGTCCAGCAGGTACACATCCAGACCCGCCTCCAGCAGGGCGCGGATCATGGAGCGCCTGGGCTTGAGATCCAGGATGTAGGGTCGGTTGACCAGCGAGTAGACGATCAGCGCCGGGGGGGCGGGCGCGGCGCGCTCCTGCACGGGTTGGTATCGGTAGAGAGTGCAGGGGCCGTCGCGCAGCAGCGCCTCGCGTGGGCTGACGCCCACGGGTACTGGCTGCATGGCGGCGGCCTGGCCCAGGGCCCGGGTCAGGCTCCGGCCCCAGCGGGCGGCCTCGCGGCTGTAATCGTCAAAAGTCATGGGGTCTCGGTCTGCTCCCGGCGCAGGGCTCGCATCTCCCGGCGCAGCTGGTGCAGCTGGTTCTGAGTATCGCGCAAGGCGCGCCGGCTGGGCAGGTCCAGCGCCTCGAGTACGCCGTCCAGCAGTTGCTGGGAATGGGCGGTAAGCGCCGTCTGGCTGTTGTTCAGACGCCCCAGGGCCTGGGCATAGGCGTCACGCTCCAACAGTTGTTCATAAGCTTGCTCGCTGGTTTCCAGCCAAAGCTGGTACAAGCTTCGCAGGCTGGGCGTCTCGCCGTGCTGTTCGCGCAGATCCTCCAGGCGCGCCTGGCAGCAGGCGGCCGCGGCCAGTACCGCCTCATCCAGCAGGCGCTGAAAGTCGCCGCGGGCCTGGCGATAACGCTGCAAGGCGTCCAGGGCCTCCTGCAGGCGGCGCTGATAATGCTGGTAAAGGCCCAGTTGCGGCAGACGCATAGTCGGCCACAGGGAGAAGGGCGGCGGATCGGTTTCGTCCGCGGCGCCCTGCTGGGCGCGGAGCATCGCCTCCAAGCCGGCGGTTGCATCGGCGCTGTAGCGGCCGGCTTCCTCCAGGGACTGGCGCAGTCGCTCGATCAGAGCTTCCGGTTCGCCGCGCCCCAGGGCTTCCCAGAGCAGCTCGAAGCTATGTTGTACCAGCTCGCCCTGCGGGGTGAGGCCGCCCCGGAGGCTGCGCCAAAAGGCCCATAGCGCCTCCTGGGCCTGCTCGGCCCAAGCTCGCTGATCGCTGGAAGCTGCATCGTCCATGGGCAGGCACCGCTGTGACTTGCTGCATTGCGGTGCCTAGGATAGCACCGCGTGGCGGCGCTCAGGAATCGCGGGCGCGTTCGGCGGCCCGGCGCCATTGCTCCCGGTAGGCGGCGGCGCGCTCCTTTTGGTAGCGGTCGGCCTCGGCACTGTTCAGTACGGCGTCCAGCTGGGTGAGGGCGGCGCGCAGATCGCCACCCATGTAGTAATGGCGGGCCATGGCGAGGCGCGCATCCACCGGATGGCCGGCGGCATCGGCGAGCCGAGCGAGATCACGCAGGGTGTCCGCCTGCAGCGGTTGGCGGCGGTGCAGTTGCTCCAGCTGCTTCCAGGCCTGTTCGCTGCGCCCGGCGGCTTCCAGGCTGCGCGCGTAGCCCACGCCCAGGCCGGCGTCGTCGGGGTAAAGGGACAACCCCTCGCGATAATGCGCCAGGCTCTGTGCGGTGTCTCCCGCGGCCCGTTTCAGCTCGCCCAGGGCGGCGAAGTAGGCGGCCCGCTCGCCGTGCTCGTCCAGCAGTTGCCGCAGCAGCCCCTCGGCCTCGGCGTGCTCGCCTTCGCGGATCAACAACAGGGCAAGACCGTAGCGCAGGGCGTGGGCGCGCAGGCCCTCGGCCTCGGCGAGCCGGGCGCGAAACTCCCGCGCCGCGCGCTGGCCGCGCTGGGCCTTGAGCGCGGCCAGGCGGGCGCGCATCAATTGGAAGTCGTCATTTTCAAAGATGTCGCCGCGGGGTTGGCTATCCGCTCGAGCGCGGGTGTCGCTCACCCGGGATTCGGTAACCGGGTGCGTGCTCAGGTACTCCGGCGGGCGGTCCTGGTAGCGGGACTGCTGGAGCAGGCGTTCGAAGAAACGGGGCATGCCCCGGGGGTCTAGGCCGGCGTCGGCCAGGATACGCATGCCCACGCGGTCGGCTTCCTGCTCGTGCTGGCGGGAGTAGTTCAGCTGCTGCTGGATGGAGCCGGCCACGCCGGCCATGGCGGCGGCGCTGCCGGCCTGGGGGCTCTGGCTGCCGATGAGTATCGCCGCGGTGAGCAGTGCCGCGGTGCGCCAGGTGGAGTTTTCGGCGGCGGCGATCCGCCGGGCGATGTGGCGCTGGCTGACATGGGCGATTTCATGCGCCACCACGCTGGCCAGTTCGCTCTCGGAGCCGGCGTTGAGGATCAGCCCGGTGTTGATGCCGATATAGCCGCCGGGCAGGGCGAAGGCGTTGATGGCCGGGTCGTCCACCACGAAAAAGCGCAGCTCCTGCTCGGTATATACCCGCGAGGCCAGGCGCCGGCCCAGGTCCGACAGGTAGCCGCTGATCTGGGGGTCCTGCTCCATGGGCAGCTTGCGGCGCAGTTCCTCCATGATCGCGTCCCCCAGGGCGCGCTCCTCGCTCTCGGACAGGGCAAGGCTCGCCGGGTCGCCCATTTCGGGCAGGCGCAGGGGCTCCGCCGCGGCGGGGGCCGCCAGGACCAGGCACAGCAGGCTTGTAAGTAGGCGTCGCACGATGATCCGGTTTCCGTTCCTTGTGGCTGGGTAGACCGTGGCGGCCCGCGGCGGGTTCCCGCAACACATTTACCACAACTCTAAGGCATACTGACGCCGCGCGACGGCGCAAGGGAGACAGTCCGTGTCTCGCGAGGGTATTGACAGGGATTCGCATGCAACTGATTCGGGACTGGTTCAGCCGGCATTTGAATGACCCGCAGGTGGTGGGCCTGGGCGCGCTGCTGCTGGTGGGTTTCGGGGTGATCGTGCTGTTTGGCAATATGCTCGCGCCGGTGCTGGCGAGCATCGTGCTGGCCTATCTGCTGGAGGGCCTGGTGCGGCGGCTGCAGCGTTTGGGCGCGCCGCGGTGGGTGGCGGTGCTGCTGGTGTTCGCGCTGTTCATTTGCGGAATGCTGCTGGTGGTGTTCTCCCTGATCCCCATGCTTACCGCGCAGTTGGCGCAACTGGTGGAGGGGCTGCCGCGAATCATTGCCCAGGGGCAGGAGGCGCTGCGGGGGCTGGCGCGCAACTACCCGGCGATGCTCTCCGAGCAGGAGGTTCAGAGCCTGCTGGCGGTGGTGCGCGAGGAGCTGGCGCTGCTGGGGCAGCAGTTGCTCAGCCTGTTCAGTTTTCGCTCTCTGGTGGCCTTGCTCACGCTGGTGGTGTACCTGGTGCTGATGCCGCTGCTGGTGTTTTTCTTTCTCAAGGACAAGGACCGTATCCTGCAGTGGTTCGCCGGCTTCCTCCCCCGGGACAGGGCGTTGGCGGCCCGTGTCTGGCGGGAAGTGAACGTGCAGATGGGCAATTACGTGCGGGGCAAGTTCCTGGAGATTCTCATCGTCTGGCTGGTGACGCTGCTGACCTTCACCTGGTTGGAGCTGCAGTTCGCCATGTTGCTGGCCGTGGTGGTGGGCCTGTCAGTCATCATCCCCTATATCGGCGCCACGGTGGTGACGCTGCCGGTGGCGGCGGTGGCCTATGCCCAGTTCGGGGCCAGCCCCGAGTTTCTCTGGGTGCTGGCGGCCTACGGCATCATCCAGGCGCTGGACGGCAATGTGCTGGTGCCGCTGCTGTTCTCCGGTGTGGTGAACCTGCACCCGGTGGCCATCATCGTGGCCATTCTCGTGTTCGGCGGAATCTGGGGCTTCTGGGGGATCTTCTTCGCCATTCCCCTGGCCACCCTGATCCAGGCGGTGATCGAGGCTTGGCCGCGGGAGCCGGTGCGTGAGGAAGCAACGTAGGCGCGGCCCATGGCCGCGAGCTCTGCGTCTCTGCGGTGAACGATCCCGCCGTTTGAGTGCTACAGCGTTTCGCTGGCGAAATCCGCCAGCCGCGAGCGCTCGCCGCGGCGCAGGGTGATGTGGCCGCCGTGGGCCCAGCCCTGGAAACGGTCCACCACGTAGGTCAGCCCCGAGCTGCTGCCGGTGAGGTAGGGGGTGTCGATCTGGGCGATGTTGCCCAGGCACACCAGCTTGCTGCCAGGTCCGGCGCGGGTGATCAGCGCCTTCATCTGCTTGGCGGTGAGGTTCTGGGCCTCGTCCAAAATGATGAACTTGTTGAGGAAAGTGCGCCCGCGCATGAAGTTCAGCGAGCGGATCTTGATACGCTGATTGAGCAGGTCCTGGGTGGCCGCGCGGGCCCAGCTGCCGCCCTGATCCGGTTGGGTGAGCACTTCCAGATTGTCCATCAGCGCGCCCATCCAGGGGGTCATCTTTTCTTCCTCACTGCCGGGCAGAAAGCCGATGTCCTCGCCCAGGGCGATGGTGGCTCGGGTCATGATGATTTCCCCGTAGCGCTGGCTCTCCAGCACCTGGGCCAGGGCCGCGGCCAGGGTGAGCAGGGTCTTGCCGGTGCCGGCCGCGCCCAGCAGGGTGACGAAGTCCAGTTCCGGGTCCAGCAGCAGGTTCAGCGCGAAATTCTGCTCCGGGTTGCGCGCGTGGATGCCCCACACCGCCTCGCCCTGCTCGGTGTAGTCGTCCAGGGCGGCGACAAGGGCCGCATCGCCCGCGCGCTCGCGCACGATGCCCTGCAGGGCGTGGTCGGGGCTGTGCACGTATTCGTTGAGCTGCAGGTCCGCGCCCTGGTCCAGCCACCAGCCTTCGCCTTCTCCCCGCCATTGCTCGGCGGGCACTTCGCGGGCGCCGCTGTAGAGCAGGTCCAGGTCGTCCAGTACCCGGTCGCTGGCATAGTCTTCGGCCTGGATGCCCCGCACCGTGGCGCGTATGCGCAGGTTGATGTCCTTGCTGACCAGCACCACGGGCCGGTCCGGCTGGCTGTGCTGCAATTCCAGGGCGGTGGCGAGGATTGCCTCGTCGCCCTGGCCGGCGGTCTCGTGCAGATCGAAGTACAGCCGCCCCTGGGCCTGGGAGTCGCGCGCGTCGAGCGGCACGCCCCGGCGCAGGCTGTCCAGACCCACGCGGCTGAGCAGTTCGTCCAGGAAGCGACTGACTTGGCGGACGTTGCGAGCCTCCTCGGACACGCCCTTCTTGGCGCGGTCCAGCTCCTCCAGCACCGCCATGGGCAGGTGCACATCGTGTTCCTCGAAGCGGAACAGAGCGGTGGGGTCATGCATCAACACCGAGGTGTCGAGCACGAACAGCCGGTTGTGGCGGGCGGGGGAGGGCATGATCCGGCGCCGCGCTCAGCCGGCCTGTACCCGTTCGAGCACCGCCTGGGCGTGGCCTTTGACCTTCACCTTGCGCCAGGCCTCCAGCAGGCGGCCCTCTTCGTCGATGAGGAAGGTGCTGCGCTCTATGCCCATGACCTTGCGCCCGTACATGTTCTTCTCGCGGATCACGTCGAACAGCCCGCAGACGGTCTCTGCCTTGTCGCTGAGCAGCGGGTAGGGAAAGTCCTGCTTCGCCTTGAAGTTCTCCTGGGCCTTCACGCCGTCGCGGGAGATGCCGAGGATCTCGGTGTTGGCGGCCTGGAACTGTGGGTACAGATCGCGGAAATCCTGGCCTTCCTGGGTGCAGCCCGGAGTGCTGGCCTTGGGGTAGAAGAACAGTACCACCTTGCGCCCGCGCAGCTCCGACAGGCGGATGCTCTGCTCGCCGGTGGCCGGGACTTCGAAATCGGGGACCGGCTGGCCGGTTTCCAGTTCGCTCATGGCATCGGGCTCCTTATCCCTTGATGGGTTCGATGATCGCATCCAGGTTCAGCTGGTCGCAGAAATCCATGAATTCCTCCCGCAGTGCGGCGATGTGCATGCCGGCGGGCACGTCCACGCTCATCTGCACCGAAAACATGGCCGTGCCCGTGTGGGCGGCGGCGTAGCTTGCGGTGCTCATGTCGCGGATGTTGATCTTGCGCTGGGAGAAGAAGTTCGCCAGCTGCTGGACGATGCCCGGGTGGTCTACGGCCACCACCTCCACCGCGTAGGGCAGCAAATCACCCTGGCGGCGCGGGCATTCGGTACGCTTGCTGCTCACCATCAGGCCCAGCTTGCGCCCCAGGCCGGGAAGATTGGTCTCCAGCTTGGCCAGCTCGTTCCACTTGCCCTTGACCAGCAGGATCACGGCGAACTCGCCGCCCAGCACCGTCATGCGGCTGTCTTCGATATTGCAGCCTGCCTCCGAGACGACCCTGGCGAGCTCGTTGACGATGCCCGGGCGGTCTTCGCCCAGGGCGGTGATTACCAGCAGCTTTTGCATTATTCGGTGGCTTCCCTTGGTTCCCTGCGTCCTTGTCCGGCCGGTATCACTGCCCGGGGTTTTAGGGCCGCGTCCCGCGGCTGGCAAAGTGTAGCATGAGCGCCCGCTCATTCCGGCCCGGTTTGCTTGTCAGGCCAGGGGTGCACAAGTAGTATGCAGCTTTCATTTTTCCCGGGGAGAGGTGTGCGATGTTTCGCGGCAGCATGGTCGCTCTGGTCACGCCCATGCACGAGGATGGCAGCCTCGATGAGGCGGCGCTGGAGCGCCTGGTAGAGTTTCATATCGACAGCGGCACCGACGGCATCGTCGCCGTGGGCACCACGGGCGAGTCGGCGACCCTGGATTACGAAGAGCATTGTTATGTGATGCGCCGGGTGGTGGAGATGTCCCGTGGGCGCATCCCGGTGATCGGCGGTACCGGCGCCAACAGCACCTGGGAGGCGATCAAGCTCACCCGCTGTGCGATGGAAGGCGGCTGCGACGCGGCCCTGCTGGTAACCCCCTATTACAACAAACCGACCCAGGAAGGCCTGTACCAGCACTACAAGGCTATCGCCGAGGCCGTGCCCCTGCCGCAGATCCTCTACAACGTGCCCGGGCGCACCGCCTGTGACATGTTGCCGGAAACGGTGGAGCGGTTGGCCGACGTGCCCAACATCGTCGGCATCAAGGAAGCCCAGGGCACCGTGCAGCGGGCCGAGGAAATCATGGAACGCTGCGGCGAGCGCCTGGACGTGTACACCGGCGAAGACGCCAACGCCCGCGAGATGATGCTCGCCGGCGGCAAGGGCGTGATCTCGGTCACCGCCAATGTGGCGCCCCGGCTGATGCACTTGATGGCCGAGGCCGCCCTGCGCGGCGATGCCGAGGAGGCCGGTCGGCTGGATGCGCAGCTATCGGCCTTGCACAAGGTGCTGTTCATCGAAACCAATCCGATTCCGGTGAAGTGGGCGCTGCAGGAAATGGGCCTGATCGGTGGCGGCATTCGCCTGCCCATGACGCCCCTGTCGGAACAACATCATGAAACCCTGCGCCAGGCGCTGAAGCTCGCCGAGGCGCTGTAGGAGGATATGCGGGTCGTGGCTAAATGGAGCGCCTTGGGTGGAGTACTGGTGATGGCCGTGGCCCTGAGTGGTTGCGGGACCGTCCGGGATCTGGGGCGCTCCGTGGGCATAGGCTCGAAGGATCCGCAGGCGGAGCGTGTGGAGCGGCTCAAGCTGCCGCCGGACCTGTCTTCGGAGCGGGTGCGTGACGCCCTGCCGGTGGAGCAGTCCGAGCCCGCCTCCTACGCCGAATACGCCCAGGGCCTGCGCCGGGACGTGCTGCCGGAGCCGGGCGGGCAGATCCGCGTGCGCAAGGCCGGCGGCCTGCGGTGGCTGGAAGTGGATGCGCCGGTGGGGCGGGTTTGGGGCTGGGTGGAGAACTACCTGGAGGCCCAGGGGGTGGATGTCGCCCGTCGCGATCCGCAGCTTGGTGTCCTGCAAACCGACTGGCTGCTTTCCGGGAGCCCCCTGCCGCGGGGCGTGTTCGGCCCCCGGGTGGCCGATGAAGTTGACGCCCGTATCGCCGATGCCTATCAGTTCCGTCTCGAGCGGGGCGTGGATGCCGACAGCACGGAGGTTTACGTGGCTCATCGCCGGGTGGCTCGGGACGAGGACGCCGGCGACGACGAGGGCAACTGGCGACTGCGTCAGTCCGATGCGTACCTGGAGGCGGAGATGCTCCGCGGCTTGATGCTGCATCTGGGCTATGAGCAACTGGCCAGCGTACAGGCCGTGGCTCGTGCCAGCGGTGAGTCCGAGCGCCTGGCGAGCCTGGAGCAGACCGCCCAGGGGCGGCCGCAGTTGGTGCTCCCCGAGCCGTTTTTCCGCGGCTGGCGCCGGGTCGGTCTGGCGCTGGACCGGCTGGGCTTCAACCTGGTGGATCGCGACCGAGCCGAGGGCCGTTATTACGTGCGCTACGATCTGCGCGCCGAGCAGGGACAGCCCGAGAAGGGCTTGTTCGACAGCTTGGCCTTCTGGCGCGACGAGGCCCCGGACAGCTTGCAGACCTACGTGATTCACGTGGCCGACGCCGGACGGCGCAGTCTGGTCAGCGTGGAAACGGAAGACGGCCAGCCCGTGCCCGCCGAGCCAGCGGCCCGCGTGCTGGGTCTGCTGGAAGAGCAGCTGCGCTGATTTGGCGGCTCCCCGCGGTGTGCGCTGCGGGGAGCGATTGATCCCATCATTTCTCCAATCGGTATCCGATATGCTCCGACTGCGTGGTAAACCCGCCCTCTCGCCCTTCCGCCTCGACAAACTGCTGGATCAACTGCGGGCCCGGGTGCCGCGCATCGAGGCGCTGGGCAGCGCCTGGTGGCACTTCGCGCAACTGCACGCCGCGCTGGAGCCCGGTGAGCAGGCGGTGCTGGAGAGCCTGCTGGAATACGGCCCGGACTGGCCCGAGCAGAACGACGAGGGCAGCCTGCTGCTGGTGGTGCCGCGCCCCGGAACCATCTCGCCCTGGTCGAGCAAGGCCACCGATATCCTGCACAACTGTGGCCTGAACAGCGTGCGCCGGGTAGAGCGGGGGTTGGCCTATCGGTTGCGCGCCGAGCCACCACTGGATGACACGGAGCTCGCGGCGGTGCGGGCGCTGCTGCATGACCGCATGACCGAAGCGGTGCTGGATGCGTTCGAAGAGGCCGAGGGCCTGTTCCGTGACGGCGAGCCGGCGCCGCTGGCAAGTGTCGACATCCTGGGGGGCGGGCGCGCGGCGTTGGAGGCGGCCGATCGGGATCTGGGGCTCGCGCTTGCCGCCGATGAGATCGATTATCTGCTGGAGAACTACCAGGCCCTGGGCCGCAACCCCACCGATGTGGAGTTGATGATGTTCGCCCAGGCCAACTCCGAGCATTGCCGCCACAAGATCTTCAACGCCGACTGGATCATAGACGGCGAGACCCAGGAACATTCCCTGTTCCAGATGATCCGCAACACCTATCGGCGCCGCCCCGAGGGGGTGCTTTCCGCCTACAGCGACAATGCCGCCGTGGCCGAAGGCTGGCCGGCGCAGCGCTTCTTCCCGGAGGCCGGCAGCGGGCGCTACCAGACCCACCACGAGAGCTCGCACCTGGTGATAAAGGTGGAAACCCATAACCACCCCACCGCCATTTCCCCCTGGTCCGGCGCGGCCACCGGCGCCGGTGGCGAGATCCGCGACGAGGGCGCCACTGGCCGGGGCGCCAAGCCCAAGGCGGGCTTGTGCGGTTACTCGGTGTCCGATCTGCGTATTCCCGGCGCCGAGCAGCCCTGGGAGTCGAGTTACGGTCGCCCCGGGCGCATCGCCTCGGCACTGGACATCATGCTGGACGGCCCCATCGGTGCGGCCTCCTACAACAATGAGTTCGGCCGACCCAACCTGGCCGGTTATTTCCGCAGCTTCGAGATGCCTGCCGCCGGCCCCCGGGGCGAGGAAATGCGCGGCTACCACAAGCCCATCATGATCGCCGGAGGCCTGGGCGCCATCCGGGACCAACACGTGGCCAAGGGCGATGTGCCCGCCGGCGCGCAGGTGGTGGTGCTGGGTGGCCCGGCCATGCTGATCGGCCTGGGCGGGGGCGCTGCCTCCAGCATGACCAGTGGCGAGAGCCAGGAGCAGCTGGATTACGCCTCGGTACAACGCAGCAACCCGGAAATGGAGCGCCGCTGCCAGGAAGTCATCGACCGCTGCTGGGCGCTGGGTGAGCGCAACCCCATCATCTCCATCCACGACGTGGGGGCGGGCGGCCTGTCCAACGCCGTGCCCGAGATTCTCGACGACTCCGGTCGGGGCGGCGCCCTGGAGTTGCGCGCCGTGCCCAATGACGAGCCGAGCATGTCGCCCATGCAGATCTGGAGCAACGAATCCCAGGAGCGCTACGTGCTGGCCATCGCCCCCGAGCGCATGGACGAGTTCTCCGCCCTGTGTGAACGCGAGCGCTGCCCCTTCGCCGTGATCGGCGAGGCCACCGAGGAGCGCCGGCTGCTGCTGGGCGATGGGCACTTCGGCAACACCCCGGTGGACCTGCCCATGGAAGTGCTGCTGGGCAAGACGCCGAAGATGCTGCGCGATGTGCATCGCGCCCCCTTCCACAAGCCGGAGCTGGAGCTCGGCGGCGTGGAAGCGCGCGAGGCGGTCTACCGGGTGCTGCGCCTGCCCACCGTGGCGGCCAAGCATTTCCTGATCAATATTGGCGATCGCACCATCACCGGCCTGGTGGCCCGGGACCAGATGGTGGGCCCGTGGCAGGTGCCGGTGGCCGATGTGGCGGTGACGCTCTCCGACTACAGCGGCTACACCGGCGAAGCCATGGCCATGGGTGAGCGCGCCCCGGTGGCGTTATTGCACGCCGCGGCCTCCGGGCGCATGGCGGTGGGCGAGGCGGTGACCAATATCGCCGCGGCGCTGATCGGCGATCTGCGCAAGATCAACCTGTCCGCCAACTGGATGGCGCCGGCGGGCCACCCGGGCGAGGACGCGAATCTTTATGACGCCGTGAAGGCCGTGGGCATGGAACTGTGCCCCGAGCTCGGCCTGACCATCCCCGTGGGCAAGGATTCCCTGTCCATGAAGACCGTCTGGGAGGAGGACGGCGAGCAGAAGAGCGTCACCGCGCCTCTCTCGCTCATCGTCTCGGCGTTTGCCGCCTGCGAGGACGCCCGCAAGACCCTCACACCACAGCTGCGCACCGACCAGGGCGATACCGACCTGTTGCTCATCGATCTGGGCAAGGGCGCGAACCGCCTGGGCGCCTCAGCGCTGGCTCAGGTCTACGGCCAGCTGGGCCATCACCCGGCGGATCTGGACGACCCGCTGGCGCTGCGTCATTTCTTCGATGCCATCCAGTCCCTGAACCGGGACGGCCTGCTGCTGGCCTACCATGATCGCTCCGACGGTGGCCTGCTGGCGACGCTGGCCGAGATGGCCTTCGCCGGCCATGTGGGCATCGATGTGTTGCTGGACGACCTGGGTGAGGACGCGCTGGCGGCCCTGTTCAACGAAGAGCTGGGTGCGGTGGTGCAGGTTCGCGCCGGCGAGCGCGAACAGGTGCTGGCACGCCTGCACCAAGCGGGGCTTGGCCACTACAGCCATGTGATCGGCTGCCTGCGCGACGATGACCGTCTCGTGCTCCGCCATGGCGGCACCGCGCTGTTGGACGAGGCCCGCGTGGACCTTCAGCGGGCCTGGCAGGAAACCAGCTACCGGATGCAGGCCCTGCGCGATAACCCCGAGTGTGCCCAGGAGGAATACGATGTCCTGCTGGATGACGCCGACCCCGGCCTGCAGGCGTCTCTCAGCTTCGACCCGTCCCGAGACGTGGCCGCGCCCTTCATCAACAGCGGCGCCCGCCCGCGAGTGGCGGTCCTGCGTGAGCAGGGCGTGAACGGCCAGACCGAAATGGCCGCCGCCTTCCACGCCGCCGGCTTCGAGGCGGTGGACGTGCACATGACCGATCTGCTCAGTGAGCAGCACCGGCTGGGTGATTTCGTGGGGCTCGCCGCTTGTGGCGGCTTCTCCTACGGCGATGTGCTGGGCGCCGGCGGCGGCTGGGCCAAGACCGTGCTCCACAACCAGCGGTTGCGCGGCGAATTCGAAGCCTTCTTCAACCGCGGTGACACCTTCGGTCTGGGGGTGTGCAACGGTTGCCAGATGCTGAGCACCCTGCGTGATCTGATCCCCGGCGCGGAACTGTGGCCGCGCTTCGTGCGCAACCGCTCCGAGCAGTTCGAGGCGCGGCTAAGCATGGTGGAAGTGCAGCCCTCGCGCTCCATCCTGTTCGAGGGCATGACCGGCTCGCGCATGCCCATCGCGGTGGCCCATGGCGAGGGGCGCGCCCAGTTCGACGCCGAGCACGGTCCGCGCAAGGCGCTGAGTGCCGGTGTGGTCGCACTGCGCTATGTGGACAGCCGCGGCCGTCCGGCCGAGACCTACCCGGCGAACCCGGGCGGCACGCCGGAGGCCATCACCGGGCTGACCAACGTGGATGGCCGTTTTACCATCATGATGCCGCACCCCGAACGGGTGTTTCGCGCGGTGCAGCACTCCTGGCACCCGGACGAGTGGGGCGAGGAAGGGCCTTGGCTGCGGTTGTTCCGAAATGCCCGTGTCTGGGTGGGCTGAGGAGAGCGCTCACCGGTCCGGCCCTGGCCCGCGGCCTACAGACGCAGGCGGGATTCGCCCGGGTCTGGCCAATGGTCCAGATAGGGCGGCTGTGCTACGATGCCCGCCTCGAAAGAGGGCGGGGCAGCCGCCCGCAAATAACGATCAATAACGGATAATCGCTTATGAGCATCGCCGTCGACTGGCTGGCGAAAAGGGCTGCGCTGTCGCCGAACAAGCTCGCCCTGATCGACACCATCCGGGAACGCCGGATTACCTACCGGGAGTGGAACGAGCAAGCCAATCGCACCGCGCGGATGCTGGTCGACGAACTTGGTATCCAGCCCGGTGAGCGGGTTGCGGTGTTGGCCACCAACTCGGTGGAATACCTGGACCTGCTGTTCGCCTGCAACAAGACCGGCGCGGTCCTGCAGAACCTGAACTGGCGTCTGGCCGCCCCCGAACTCGAACTGCTGCTCGAGCACGCCCAGCCCCGGGCACTGTTCTATTCCACCGACCTGAGCGAGAAGGTCCGCCAGCTGAAGCTGCGCGGTGACCTGGACGCCATGAACGCCTGCGTGGCCCTGGACGGTGGGGAGCGCGCCGCGCCCCGCGACCGGACTATCAGCGAGCGGGAAACCCTCAGCGCCGCGCCCCTGCCCGAGGCGGAGTTGCAGCTCAGCGACCCGTGGGTCATCTGCTACACCGGTGGCAGCACCGGCCTGCCCAAGGGCGTGGTGCTCAGCTACGGCAATGTGGAATGGAACGCCATCAACACGGTCATGACCTGGGGGCTGTGCGACACCGACACCGCGGTGCTGGACGCCTCACTGTTCCACATCGGCGGCCTCAATGTACTGACCACGCCGCTGATCCAGGCGGGCGGCACCAATATTGTCTGCAAGAGCTTCGACACTGATCAGGCCTTCGATTTGCTCGATGGCGGCCAGGCCACGGTGTACTTCAACGTGCCCACTGCCTTCATCCGCATGCAGCAGCATCCGCGCTGGAAAGAGGCGAACTTTCGCAGCCTGCGCTTCGTCATCTCCGGCGGGGCGCCCTGCCCGGCACCGGTGTTCGAGCGATTCTGGGAAAAATCGGTGGATTTCCGCACCGGTTACGGCCTCACCGAGGCCGGCCCCAACACCTTCTGGCTGCCCAGCAAGCAGATCCGCCAGAAGCCCGGCGCCGTGGGGTATCCGCTTTTCCACATCGAGGTCAAGCTGCTCAATGTCACCGGCGGTGAAGTAACCCAGCCCGATCAGCCCGGCGAGCTGCTGATCCGCGGCCCGCACCGCACCACCGGCTACTGGAACAATCCCATGGCCACGGCGCAGTTCATCGACGACGAAGGCTGGCTCCACACCGGGGACCTGGCGCACTTCGATGAGGATGGTGCCTTCACCATCATCGGTCGGGCCAAGGACATGTACATCTCTGGTGGCGAGAACGTCTATCCGGCCGTGGTGGAGAGCGTGCTCTACGGCCACCCGGACGTGGTGGAAGCCTCGGTTATAGGGGTGCCCGACGCTCATTGGGGGGAAGTCGGCAGCGCGGTGCTGGTATTGCGCCCCGGCTCGAAAACCGCGGAAGCGGAGCTGGAGGCCTACCTGCGCGAGCGCATTGCCGGCTACAAGGTGCCCAAGAATTATGTGTTCATCGACGAGCTGCCCAAGACCGGCGCGGGCAAGATCGATCGTCGCGCCCTGCGTGAGCGTTACGGCGAACTCCAGGGCTAAGCCCCGGACCGCAAGCCGCAGAGTGTCGACCAAAAAAGCAAGACGAAGGAAAGCATTATGACCATCGCAGTGGACTGGCTGGACAAGCGCGCGAAGCTCTCCCCGGACAAGGTGGCGCTGATCGATACCATCGGCGATCGCAAGCTCACCTACAAGGAATGGGACGAGAACGTCAACCGCACCGCGCACTTCATGCGCGAGCAGCTGGGCATTCAGAAGGGCGACCGGGTCGCCGTGCTGGCCACCAACTGCGTGGAGTACCTGGATGTCTTGTTCGCCTGCAACAAGCTCGGCTCTATTCTGCAGAACCTGAACTGGCGCCTGGCAGTGCCGGAGCTCGAGCAGTTGATCCGCGATGCCAAGCCCAAGACGCTGATCTACAGCGCCGAGTTCCTCGACCAGGTGAACAAGCTCAAGGTGCGCGAGGATATTCCCTGCGTGCGCAACTTCGTGGCGCTGGAAGAGAAGGCCGGCCCCATCGACATCAGCTTCTTCATCCGCGACCGCTTCCCCGCGCACAAACCGGACACCCCGTCGGTGAGCCTGGATCACCCTTGGGTGATCTGCTACACCGGTGGCACCACCGGCCTGCCCAAGGGCGCGATCCAGACCCACGGCAATATCACCTGGAACGCCATCAACACGGTGATGAGCTGGGGCGTGGGCGCGGAAGACACCGCTATCCTCAACGCGCCGCTGTTCCACACCGGGGGGCTGAATGTGTTCACCGCGCCGCTGGTGCAGGCCGGCGGCACCAGCATCGTCTGCAAGACCTTCGACGTGGATCAGGTCTTCGATCTGGTGGAAACCGGGGATGTGAGCGTGTTCTTCGGTGTGCCCACCATGTTCACGATGATGCAGAACCATGAGCGCTGGGAGACGGCGGATTTCTCCAAGCTCAAGGTGGTCATTTCCGGGGGCGCGCCCTGCCCGATGCCGGTGTTCGAGCGCTTCTGGGCCAAGGGCGTGGACTTCAAGACCGGTTATGGGCTCACCGAAGCCGGCCCCAATACCTTCTGGTTGCCGCCGGAGCAGGTGCGGGAAAAGCCCGGCTTCGTCGGCTACCCCTTGTTCCACGTCGCCTGCAAGCTGGTGGATGAGCAGGGCGTGCGGATCACCACGCCGGATGTGGCCGGCGAGCTGTGCATCCGCGGCCCCCACCGCACGCCCGGCTACTGGAACAACCCCGAGGCCACCGCCGAGGCCATCGACGAGGACGGCTGGTTGCACACCGGCGATCTGGCCATCGCCGACGCCGACGGCGCCTACAAGATCGTCGGTCGGGCCAAGGACATGTACATCTCCGGTGGCGAGAATGTCTATCCGGCGGAAGTGGAGAGCATCATGCACTCCCATCCCGCCGTGTCCGAGGCGGCGCTGTTCGGTATCCCCGATGACAAGTGGGGCGAGGTCGGCTGCGCGGTGATCGCGCTGAAGCGTGACCAGAACCTGGATGAGGCGACCATGATCCAGTTCCTCAAGGATCGGGTAGCCCACTACAAGGTGCCGCGCCATGTGCGCTTCGTGGAAGAGCTGCCCAAGACCGGCGCGGGCAAGATCAGCAAGAAGGTGCTCAAGGAGCGCTACGGCAAGATCGACGAAGCTTCCTGAACCCGGGGGAGGGGCCGCAGAGACGCAGAGGGCGCGGAGAAAGACCCATGATCGGGTAGCCGGGAGCGCGTCGCCACCGGCGCCGCCGGCCGGTTCCCGCCGTACCGGTGTCGATCTGTCACTCAGCGTAACTCTGCGCCCTCAGCGACTCTGCGGTAAATGAACCGCCAATCAACGCTCGGCGCGCGCCAGCCCCTGTCGCCCCGCCCAGTCGCGGGCGAACTGCCAGGCCACCCGACCGCTGCGAGAGCCCCGCTCCAGTGCGTAGCGCAGCGCGTCGGCGCGCAGCCGCTCCGCATCCGTCACCGTAACGCCCAGTTCCTCCAGCCAGCCGTGCACGATCGCCAGGTAGGCATCCTGGTTGAACGGGTGGAAGCTCACCCACAGCCCGAAGCGCTCCGACAGGGAAATCTTCTCTTCCACCGCCTCGCCGTGGTGCAGCTCCGTGTCCACCAGCCGTGAATGCGCATTGTCCTCTAGGTACTCCGGCAGCAGATGGCGGCGGTTGGAGCTGGCGTAGATCAGCACGTTCTCCGGCGGCGCGGCCAGCGAGCCGTCCAGGGCGGCCTTGAGTGCCTTGTAGGCGGCGTCGTCGGCTTCGAAGCTCAGGTCGTCGCAGAAGATGATGAAACGCTCCGGGCGATCACGCAGCTCGGCGCTAATCAGGGGCAGGTCCACCAGCTCCTGCGGCTCCACCTCCACCAGCCGCAGCCCCTGCTCGCCGAACTCATCCAGCATGGCCTTGATCAACGAGGACTTGCCCGTGCCCCGGGAGCCCCAGAGCAGCGCATTGTTGGCCGGCAGCCCTTGAACGAACTGGCGGGTGTTGCGAGCCACCAGCTGTACTTGCCGCTCGATGTTGCGCAGGCTGGCGAGCTCCACCCGCTGAGGGTGCGCAATCGCCTCCAGGCGGCCGCGACGCCAGCGCAGCGCTCGAGCCCGTTCCCAGTCCAGCGGCGCGCGGGCGGGGGGGAGCATGCTCTCCAGCCTGGCCATCAAGGCCTCCGCCCGCTCCAGAAACGCTCCCCAGTCTTGCTCCGCCATAGTGCTCCTACCCGAATTGTCCTACGGTTACATGTCGACACGACCGGCAAGGACCATACCATGCGCTGTGTGCACACCGGAGCCGACCCCCTGCTGGCCGGCCATTTGCACGAATTGCTGAGCCAGGCCGGGTTGAGCCCGCAACTCAGGAACGCCGGCTTGCTGGGGGGCGCCGGCGAGTTGCCGCCCACGGAGCTCTGGCCTGAGATCTGGGTGCCAGCGGAGGAGGCAGAGCGCGCCGCCGCATTGCTGCAGGAGCAGCTCGGGCGGGCGGACGAGCCCGCCTGGCAATGTGCCGCTTGCGGTGAGCGGCTTGAAGGCCAGTTCCGGCAATGCTGGCGCTGCGGGCACTGGCGCACGTGACCTGCCGCGGGCGGCGCAGTAGACTCCCCGCCCATGATCAGCCTGCGAAACTTGAGCCTCTATCGGGGCTCCCTGTGCCTGCTCGAGCAGGCCGAGCTCACCGTGCACGCGGGGCAGAAGCTTGGCCTGACCGGCGCCAACGGCACCGGCAAATCATCTCTGTTCGCCCTGCTGCGCGGCCAGCTCATCGCCGATGCGGGGGATGTGCGAATGCCCGGCGGTTGGCGCATCGCCCATGTGGCCCAGGAGACGCCGGCGCTCTCGCGCCCTGCGCTGGACTATGTGCTGGACGGTGACGAGGAGCTGCGCGAGGTGGAAGCGGAGCTCGCCCATGCCCAGCAGGCGGATGCCGGCGAAGCCATTGCCCGCGCCCATGGCCGGCTGGAGGCGATCGGCGGTTACAGCGCCCGGGCACGAGCGGCGGAAATGCTCCACGGTCTGGGCTTCGGGACGGCGGATCTGGAGCGCCCGGTGAGCCGCTTCTCCGGAGGCTGGCGCATGCGCTTGAACCTGGCTCAGGCTCTGATGTGCCGCTCGGACCTGCTGCTGCTGGACGAGCCCACCAACCATCTGGATCTGGAAGCCGTGTTGTGGTTGGAGCAGTGGCTGGCCGCCTACCCAGGCACCCTGTTGCTGATCTCCCACGACCGGGACTTCCTGGACGCGGTGGTGGATGGCATCGTGCATCTGGAGCATCGTCGGCTGAATGTCTACAAGGGTGGCTACAGCGAGTTCGAGCGCCAGCGCGCGGAACGGCTGGCGCAGCAGCAGGCCCTGCACGAACGCCAACAACGGGAGGTCGCGCACCTGCAGCGCTTCATCGACCGTTTCCGGGCCAAGGCCACCAAGGCCAAGGCCGCCCAGAGCCGCATCAAGGCCCTGGAGCGCATGGAACGCATCGCCCCGGCCCATGTGGATTCCCCCTTCCATTTTCGTTTCCGCCCCGCGCCCCGGGCCGGCAACCCGTTGCTGCAACTGGAAGAGGCCGCGCTGGGTTATGGCGAGAGTCCGTTATTGACGGGGATACGCCTGAGCCTGGCGCCGGGCGAACGGGTGGGGCTGCTGGGGCCGAACGGCGCGGGCAAGTCCACCCTGATCAAGTGCCTGGCCGGCGAGCTCGAACCCCTGGCCGGCAGCCGCTCCTCGGCCCAGGGGCTGCGGGTGGGCTACTTTGCCCAGCACCAACTGGAGCAGCTCGACAGCGACGCCAGCCCTCTGCGGCATCTGCAACGCCTGGACGAGCGGGCGCAGGAGCAGTCCCTGCGCGATTACCTGGGCGGTTTCGGCTTTCACGGCGAACAGGCCGACAGCCCCGTCGCCCCCTTCTCGGGCGGCGAGAAGGCCCGCCTGGTGCTGGCGTTGCTGGTCTACCAGAAACCCAATCTGCTGCTGCTCGATGAGCCCACCAACCACCTGGACCTGGACATGCGCCAGGCTTTGGCGTCGGCACTGGCCGGGTTCGAGGGGGCGCTGGTGGTGGTTTCTCATGACCGCTATCTGCTCACCACCACCTGTGAGGAATACCTGTTGGTCGAGGGTGGCCGGGTGCGGGCGTTCGACGGCGATCTGGACGATTATCGGGATTGGCTGCGCCAGCAGCGCCGGGAGCAGCGGCAGGCCGAGCAGCCCCGCGAGAAGCAGGAGCATTCCGCCGACGCCCGCAAGCTCCAGCGCCGGCTGGAGGCGCAGCGCCGCCAGGCCGCGGCGCCGCTGAAAAAGCGGGTCGAGGCCCTGGACCGCGAGCTGGAGCGCAGCGGCGCGCAGTTGCAGGCCCTGGAAGAGGCGCTGGCGGACCCCACGCTCTACGAGGCCGAGGGCAAGGTGCGGCTGACCGAACTGCTCAAGGAACAAGGGGAGCTGCGTCAGAACCAGGCGGAGCTCGAAGAGCAGTGGTTGGAGGCCCAGGATGCCCTGGAGCAGGCACTGAGCTGATGGGCGCGAACCAGGATGTGATCGTCATCGGCGCCGGGGCCGCGGGCCTGATGTGCGCCATCGCCGCGGGTCGGCGGGGCCGCCGGGTGCGGGTGCTGGACCATGCCAACAAGGTGGGCAAGAAGATCCTGCTGTCCGGTGGCGGGCGCTGCAACTTCACCAATTATTTCGCCGAACCGGGAAACTACCTCTCCGCCAACCCGCATTTCTGCAAATCCGCCCTGAGCCGTTACACCCAGTGGGATTTCATCGCTCTGATGGAGCGCCACGGCATCGCCTACCACGAAAAGACCCTGGGGCAGCTGTTCTGCGACAATTCCGCCCGGGACATTCTCGATATGCTGCTCGCCGAATGTGCCGCCGCCGGCGTGGAGATCCACAGCCGCTGCGAGGTCACCGATTTGCGGGCCCTGGAGCGGGGCTACGAGCTCGATTGCAGCCTGGGCACGCTGCGCTGCGAGAGCCTGGTGATCGCCACCGGCGGCCTGTCCTTTCCCAAGATGGGTGCCAGCGGCTTCGGCTACCGGGTGGCGCGGCAGTTCGGCCTGAGAGTCACCGAAACCCGCGCCGCCCTGGTGCCCTTCACCCTCACCGGCGGCGACAGCGAGGCCTGGAAACGCCTGGCGGGGGTGTCCCTGCCGGTGGAGGCAAGCTGCGCGGGGATGAGTTTTCGCGAGAGCCTGCTCTTTACCCACCGCGGGTTGAGCGGGCCGGCCATGCTGCAGATCTCTTCCTACTGGCGGGATGGAGACCCGCTGGAACTGAACCTCTTGCCCGATGCGGATGCCGCCGGGGAGCTGCTGCGGGCCAAGGCCGACCGTCCACGGACCGCCTTGAAGACGGTGCTCGGCCAGTGGCTGCCGGCGCGACTGGTGGACCTGCTCGCCGAACAGGGCTGGTTTCGGAGCAAACCGTTGCAGCAATGTGCCGAAGCGGAGCTGCGCGCGCTGGCCGAGCGCTTGCAGGGCTGGTCCCTGCGCCCGGCGGGCACCGAAGGGTATCGCACGGCCGAGGTGACGCTGGGTGGGGTGGATACCGATGAACTGTCGTCGCGCAGCCTGGAGGCGCGACGACAGCCGGGACTGTATTTCATCGGCGAGGTGGTGGACGTGACCGGGCAGCTGGGCGGCTTCAATTTCCAGTGGGCCTGGGCCAGCGGCCATTGCGCCGGGCAGTATGTCTGAATCCCCCCTTACGGTGTTGTACCGCGATGAGCACCTCATCGCGGTGGACAAGCCGCCGGGCCTGCTGGTGCATCGCACTCGCCTCGATCAGGAGCGCGAAGCGGTGGCCGTGCAACGGCTGCGTGATCAGATCGGCCAACGGGTCTGGCCGGTTCACCGCCTGGACAAGCCCACCTCCGGGGTGCTGCTCTTCGCACTGAGTGCCGAGGCCGCCAGCCGGATGCAACCCCTGTTTGCGGCAGACGGCGTGGATAAGCGCTATCTGGCCGTGGTGCGGGGCTGGGCGGCGGAGGCGGGACGGGTCGAACGCCCGGTGAAAATGCGTGATGGCGGCCCCCGGCGCCTGGGCGTGACCGACTACCGCCGCCTGGCGACGGTGGAGCTGCCCATACCCGTGGGCCCCTATCCGGCCGCTCGTTACTCCCTGCTGGAGCTGTGTCCGCGTACCGGGCGGCGTCACCAGCTACGCTACCATTGCGAACATCTGGGCCACCCCATTATCGGTGATACCAGCTACGGTCGGGGCGAGCACAACCGCCTGTTCCGGGAACATCTGGATTGTCACCGCCTGCTGCTCATGGCCGTGGAGCTGCGCTTCATCCATCCCTGCAGCGGCCAGCCCCTGTGCATCCAGGCGAAGCCCGAGCAGGAACTCGCCCGCCTGTTCCAGCGTTTCGGCTGGGGTGCACACTGGCCCGCCTGATCGTCTCCAGCCCCCGCAACCCCTTGTTTCCATCGGTATCGCCCCCGATGTTCGAAACGTACGGCAGGTCCTGGGTCATTGGCAGGGATGGAGGTGGTATATGCCCACTGAGCATGAGCAGCACCGGGATACACCAAGACAGCCGGGAGGCGCGCCGGCAGGGGCGCACTCGGGGGGCGACGGCCCAAGCGACGAGGATCCGCGCGCCGAACAACTGCGAGCCCAGGCGGAGAACCTGGGCCACAAGGCCAGGGAACACGGTCTCGGCATGGTCGATGAACAGAAGGCGGTGGCCGCCGACCAGCTGAACAACCTTTCCCGAGCACTGCGCGACACCGCCGAGAGGCTGCAGGGCGAGCAGGGCGGCACCGCCCGTTATTTGCGACAGGCCGCGGAGGGCCTGGGACGCCTGGGGGATGGCTTGCGCGAACGCGATGCCCGTCAGCTCTATGACCAGGCGGCCGGCTTCGTGCGGCGGCAGCCCGCCGTGGTCTTTGCCGGCGCCCTCGCTGCGGGCTTTCTGATTACCCGCTTCCTCAAGGCGGAGCCCGAGGATTATCCGCCCACCGGTACCACGGCCGATGCAGCCGGGCACAGTGACTACGGCGGGGCGCCGTCCTCCGCCTCCGCCGTCAGGGAAGTTTCCATGCCCGGCATGCCGCAGCAGGGGAGGGAACACTGATGGCTATCCAGGATTTCAACCCCGAAGAACGGATCCCGGCCGACGCCGCGCCCGGCGCGGGCAGCCGACCGGAGAGCGAGCGCTCGGTTACGGCTTTGTTCCGAGAACTGGCCAACGAAGTCACCACCCTGGTGCGCAAGGAGGTGGAGCTGGCCCGGGTGGAAACCGGTGAAAAGGTGTCCCAGGCCAGTCAGGGCGTCGGAGCGCTGGCCGCGGGGGCACTCATTGCCTTTGCCGGGGTGTTGGTGTTGCTGGATGCGGCGGTGTACGCGCTCTCCCAGGTCTGGCAGCCCTGGCTGTCCGCGTTGGTGGTGGGCGCCGTGGTGGCCGTGATCGGTCTGATCCTGCTCTCCCGGGGGCGCTCGCGGCTGAAGGCACGCAACCTCATGCCCGAGCGCACCACCGAGTCTCTGAAACACGATAAGGAGTTTGTCCAAAGGAGGATGCCATGAGCACGGACAAGCGGAGTTCCAGAGAGATCGAGGAAGAGATCCGCCATACCCGGGGGGAAATGGACCGCACCCTGGACCAGCTGCAGGGGCGTTTCACCACCGGGAACCTGGTCGATCAGGCCCTGCATTACTTGCGCGATGGTACGGGCGGGGAGTTCACCCGGAACCTCAATGAGTCGGTGCGCCGCAACCCGGTGCCGGTGGTGCTCATGGGGCTCAGCATGGCCTGGCTGATGGCCTCCGGGCGAGAGGGGCGGTTTTCCCCCCATCAGTCCCGTCCCTCGCGCCTGGGTGAGCGTATGCGGAGCATGCGCGATACCGCCGGTGCCGGCCTGCACGCCGCGCGGGAGCGTCTGGGTCGGGGTGCGGGCTCCAGCAGTCGGCGCGTAAAACGCTCCTTGAGCGGCGCGCGGGAAGAGGCGAGTCGGGTCGGGCAGCAGGTGGGTCAGCGCGGGCGGCAATTGCGTCACTCGGGGCAGCAGGTCTGGAGTGACGCCACGCGCGTGGCCCAGGAACAGCCTCTGCTGACGGGCGCCATGGGCTTGATGGTGGGTGTGGCGCTGGCCGGCATGTTGCCTCGGAGTCGGCGTGAGAACGAATGGTTGGGCGAGCACCGGGAACATCTGCTCGACGAAGCCGCGCGTCAAGGCGGCGAGCAGCTGCGCAAGGCCGAGCAGGCGCTGGAGTCGGCCCCGCCCGGTAAATCGTCTCCCGGTGAATCGGACAGGCCGTCGGGGCTTTGAACCGGCGGCGTGGCGCCAAGGGTCAGGCGCCTGCGCAGAGGTGTAAATATGGCGACCGTGCCTAAGGACCGTCTCACCCATTGGCGTTTCGAAGACTGGAAGCGCGTTGTGCTGCGGACCCGCGAAGACGTCAATCGGCATTTTCTCGGGTTGGCGGCGGCGGGTGTAGCCTTCTACAGCCTGCTCGGGCTTTTCCCCGCCTTGGCCGCCGCCGTAGCCATCTTCGGGCTGCTGCTGGATCCGGCGACGGTGCAATCCCAGTTGGCAGGCCTGATGGACGTGATGCCGGAGCAGGCCGCGGGCCTGCTTCAGGGGCGTCTTGAAGCCCTGGCCGCAGAGTCTTCCACCAGCCTGGGGCTGGGGGCGGTGCTGGGTTTGCTGGTGGCCTTGTGGAGCGCTACCAAGGGCGTGAAGGCGCTGTTCAAGTCGCTGAACATGGCCTACGAGGAGCCGGAAACCCGGGGGTGGTTCAAGCTCAACGGGCTGGCGTTGCTCTTCACCCTGGGCGGCATCGTGTTCCTGTTGCTCGCGGTGGGCTTGATTGCCGTGTTGCCCGCGCTCATGGGCTTGCTGGGAATGGAAGGGCTGGGCCGGCTGCTTGCCCAGTGGCTGCGCTGGCCCTTGCTGCTGGCGCTGATGGTGCTCGCACTGGGAGTGGTTTATCGCTGGGGGCCGTCGCGCCCCAGCCCGAGCTGGCGCTGGCTGAGCCCTGGCGCGCTGCTTGCCACCGGCCTGTGGTTGCTGGCTTCGATATTGTTCTCCGTCTACGTGGGAAGCTTCTCCAACTACGATCAGACCTACGGTTCCCTGGGGGCGGTGGTGATCCTGATGATGTGGCTGTTTCTCTCGGCCTTTGCCGTATTGATTGGCGCCGAGTTCAACTCCGAGCTGGAGCGCCAGGGCAGCTGAACAGCGCTTCCCGGGAAGCGGGCGCGTGTCCGAACGTGCGATACTGGAGAGATTGGTTAGCCATGACGATGGATAGCAATGAAACTTCTAAAAGAATTGTTCGACAACAACCGCCGCTGGTCCGAGCAGATCACGGAACAGGATCCGGAGTTCTTCAGTACGCTGTCCGGTCAACAGGAGCCGGAGTATCTGTGGATCGGATGCTCCGACAGTCGTGTGCCGGCCAACGATATCGTGGGCTTGATGCCCGGCGAGCTTTTCGTGCACCGGAACGTGGCCAATGTGGTGGTGCACAGCGACATGAACTGTATGTCCGTGCTGCAGTTCGCGGTGGAAGTGTTGAAGGTCAAGCATGTAATGGTCACCGGGCATTACGGCTGTGGCGGGGTGCGCGCCGCGCTGCGCCAGACCGACTTCGGGCTCATCGACCACTGGCTTCGTCACATTAAGGACGTGGCCTGCGAGCATCATCATGAACTGGATGCCATTGAGGAAGAAAGTGACCGCGTGGACCGGCTGTGCGAACTGAACGTGATTGCCCAGGTTCGCAATGTCTGTCACACCACCATCGTGCAGAAGGCCTGGGCCCGTGGCCAATCGCTTGCCGTGCACGGTTGGGTCTACGGGCTCAACAACGGTCATTTGAATGACTTGGGTGTTACCGTGAGTGGGGCGGAAGAGAGGGACAAGCTCTATCACATGCTCTCCGCCTGAGAGCCGGCGGGCGGCGGAGAGCCGGGAGGTCACCATGTATCGAGGCCTGACGCCTTTGCTGTTGCTCCTGCTGCTGACGGGCTGCGCCAGCCGGTTGCCGTCGGGTATTGCGGAGGCGCCGGTAGAGAACCCTGCCCCGTCGGAGGTGGCGGCGAACCCCAACGCTCATGCGCAGCGCACCGTGCGCTGGGGTGGCACCATCGCCGAGGTGGAGAACCGGGCGGAATACACCTGGTTGGTGGTGGTCGGCAGACCGCTGGCCGGCAACGGCCGGCCGGATGAAGGTGATCGGAGTATCGGGCGTTTCCTGGCCCGGGTGCCGGGCTTCCTGGACCCGGCCATATACGAGGCTGGGCGGCAGGTGACGGTTTCCGGGCCGGTGATAGGTCTGGTCAAGCGGCCGGTGGGCGGCTACGAATATACGTACCCCGAGATGCTGGCCGAAAGTCGGCACTTGTGGGAGCCGCTGCCGGAGCGCATTCCGGCGATGGAGGGTCCGTACTGGTATTCGCCGTACTGGTATGATCCCTGGTACCACCCCTACAGGCGGTCGCATCCCTGGCCGCGATCTCGGGCCCGTTGATGCGTCTCGGCATACTGTTGGGTTTGGGGCTGTTGCTGGCCGGTTGCGCCGGCCGGGCGCCGCTGCCCACTGAGGGAGTGGTGTCGGCGCTGACGCCCGCGGCGGCCGTGGCGGAGCCCGTACGCTGGCAGGGCCGTCGCCTCCTTTGGGGCGGGCGCATCGTCAGGGCGGAGAACCTGGCCCAGTACACCGAACTGGAATTGCTGGCTTATCCCCTGGGCGATAATCAACGGCCCCAACTGGACCGCGCTTCTCAGGGGCGCGTGCTGCTCCGTTGGCCGGGTTACCTGGAAACAGCGGACTATCCGCAAGGGCACCTTTTGACCGTGCTGGGGGAGCTGGACGGCGTGATGGCGGGGCGTATCGGGCAGCGGGAATACCGCTTCCCGGTGGTGCGGGCGGAGCGACTGCATCGCTGGCCGCCGGGGGCCGCTGCCGCTCCGCCGCGGGTGACTTTTGGCATAGGCATTATGCTGGGGCGTTGAGCCGGCCCCTTATCCACGTACGCAGGCAAGGAATGCAAAGGACCTATGATGAAGCGCAAGATACTCGGGTTTCACAAGGATGATGAGGGGCACTGGGTCGCGGACCTGGAGTGTGGGCATCAGCAGCACGTGCGTCATCGGCCACCCTGGATCAACCGCCCCTGGGTGGTGTCCGAAGCCGGCCGCCAGCGTCAGATCGGCAAGACCCTCAACTGCAAGCTGTGCTCCGACGAGATGCCCGCCGGGCGTTCGGGGGGGCGGGCCGAACCCGGCGTGGGCCGACATCCGGGGCGTGGCGGCCCCTGAGCGTTCCGGGCGGTCGTGCAGCGCGGACGCGCACCCTGCCTGTTCGAAGCTGAGGTGAGGCGGCGGCACGCGTTACACTGCGCTATGCTTTGTGAAAACACCAACAAGCCGGCATGAGTCAGACCGTGGCCGACGTGATGACGCGCAAGCTGGTCTTCGTGCAGATGGATGACCCGGTGCGGCTTGCTCGTGCCCTGTTCGAAGAGCATGGCTTCCATCACCTGCTGGTTCTGGAACGGGAAGGCCTCGCGGGCGTGTTGTCGGACCGGGATTTGCTGCGCACCGTGAGTCCCTACGTGGGTACCGTGGCCGAGCGGGAGCGGGATCTGCGCACCCTGGAGCGCCCCGTGCACCAGATCATGAGTCGGCGCCCGCTGGTGATCCATGAGCACATACCGGTGGCGCGAGCGGCGGCGCTCATGGTGGAGGCGGATGTCTCCTGCCTGCCGGTGGTGTCCGAGCAGGGCGCGGTGCGTGGCATCCTGACCCGCAAGGACGTGCTGCGTTGGTGTGCGGAGCATCTGGATAGCAAGGCGTAAGTGACGGAAAGATAATCAAGCGGGCCAGGGAGTGGCGCGTGTCGGTTCATGAGGCGAGCGGGTGCGGGAGGCGTCCGGGCGCAGCGGGCTGAGCGCAACATGCCGGTAGGACTTCCCAACCATCGACGCTGGTCGAATCTACTGCTGGGTTTGCTGCTATTGACGGCCGCCGGCAACGCCTGGGCGGCCTGCTCAGTCTATCACGGTTTCGCCACCATCAACGAGGTGCACCGCAGCGGGAACGCTACCCGTTTCATCGAGGTGAAACTGCTCGATGGCAGCATTCCGGCGGCGGAATACGAGCAGTGGACCGTGCGCGCTTGTGGGGAAGATGGCAGACCCTGCACCACCGACATCAGTCTCGCCCAAGCCACCTCCATCAGTTATCCCTGGCTGGTCATCGAGAAATCCTTGCTGCCGAATCGGCGGGTGGTGGACCTGTCTGATCCCATGTCCGTGATTCTGCGCGACGCCGATGGTGACACCATCGATTTCCTCAGCGTCGATGGCGAGAACACTAACCGGGATTACAGTTGTACGCCGGCCTACGACTGGCGAGCCGGCGACACCAACAGTCACACCCTGCGACGCACGCCCGATGGCACCGGCGACTGGGGCTCCGCCCCGGGCAATTCCTCCAACAACACGGAAGGCGATACCAACGACAATGAGGGTGGGGCTGACCTGCCGCTGCTGGCCCTGGACGATGTGATCGTGGCGGCGGGGGATGCCGCCTTGTTCACCGTGACGCTCGATCAGAGCGCGGCCAACGATGTCCGGGTGGGTTACCGCACGGTGGATGGTTCCGCGGTCGCCGGCACTGACTATACGGCGAGTAGCGGTACCTTGGTGATTCCGGCGGGCACCACATCGGCGACGGTCAGCGTGCCCACCGACGCGGCCTCCCAGGGCGGCGACTTCCACGTGGTGCTGGAACAGCCGGACAACGCCAGCATCGGTGACCACTTCGGCCGTGGGTCGATTCTTGCGCCGGTGATTTATTTGCCCATGGACGAGCCCGGCTGGGACGGCAGTGCCAACGAGGTGACGGACGAAAGCGGCAACGGCTACGACGGCACCGCCGGCGGTGACGCGACCACCTCCGACCTCGTACCGCGCGCCTTGGCGGGTAACCCGGGCACCTGTGGTTACGGCGTGCTGGACGGCAACGGCGACTATGTGCTCCTGGATGATGCCGGTGATGAGCTGGAGGACAGCTATACCTTCGCGAGCTGGGTGCGGCTGGATAGCGTGGCTGGCCAACAGACTGTATTCAGCGCGCCCCGTTCGGGTTTCTGGGGTATTGCCCAGGCAGGGCAGACCTTGAGTGTCGACAACGGTGATCTGCTGTATTTTCGCTATGGCGCGAACTTCGGCGGCGGTTCGGCGAGCTTCCGCGTGCCCGCGCCGCTCGTGCCGGGGCAGTGGCATCATCTTGCGGTGAGCCACGATGCGGCGGCCCGGCGCGTGCGCATGTTCGTGGACGGCGTAGAGCTCGGCACACGAAGCTATGGGCCGAGTGCGAGCCCTTCGGCGTTCGGGCCTTTGCTGTTGGCGACGGATATCGGTTGGAACTGGTGGCTCGGGTACGTTGCGCGCAACGAGATGGCGGGCGCCATGGATGAGGTACGCCTATACCGTGCCGCCTACGACGCCTCGGTGATCGACCACCTTCGGGATCTGCGTCATCCCTGTGGCGGGGTCGGTTTGGACCAGCTCCTCATCACCCACGACGCACGCGGTGTGCACTGCCTGAACGAACCGATCACCGTGCAGGCCCGCGCGGGCGGCGCGGCGTTCACCGGCTTTCAGGGCACGGTGCAGCTGAACACCGGTACCGGCGCTGGCGGCTGGCAGGTCGCCCCCGGATTCAACGCCGCAAACCTTGCCGACGCCGACCCCAATGATGGTCTGGCCAGCTACCAGTTCGATGGCAGTGAGCCTGACGCCACGGTAGAGCTACGCCTGGTCTATCGGGAAGGCGCCAATCCCGTGCAGATCCAGGCGAGCGCCGGAGGCATTGTCGGCACCGCGGCAGATTTGGTTTTCACCCCCTCGGGCTATGTTTTCACCGACGCGCCCGTGGGCAACCCGGCGGCGCTGGATCAAAGCCTCGCCGCCAATACCGCCGGGACTGGCCGCACCCTGCATATCACCGCTTACGGCCAGACGCCCACCGACCCGGTCTGCGGCATCATCGAGAGTTACGATGGCGCGAAAGCCCTGGATTTCTGGGCCGGGTACCAGCAACCGGCCCATGCCGGCGGGGCGCCACGGCGCGTGCTGGTGGATGGCCGGGGCATCGACCATTTCGAGGGCGAGGGGCAGGCCGGCGGCGCCTGGAGCGTGAGCTTCAGCCAGGGGCGCGCGCAGGTGCCCGTACGTTACAAGGACACCGGATCGGTGCGCCTCCATGCCCGCGATACGGGCACGCCGGTGGACACGGACGATGTGCTCAGCGGTGACATACGCGGTGGCAGCCAGACCTGGGTGTCGCGGCCGGCCGAACTGTTGGTGAACGCTATCCGTCGTGCCGTTGACGGTGTGGCGAACCCCGCCGCCGCCGACGCCGACGGCCCCGCCTTCATTGCCGCCGGCGAGGATTTCCTGTTGCGGGTAGAAGCCCGGGATGCCGATGGCGATCTCACCCCCAGCTTCGGCCAGGAGGGCGAGGCTGTCGATCTTGAGCACAGCCTGCTGGCCCCCGCGGGTGGCCAGAACCCGGCCCTGCAGGATGGCGGCAGTGGTCCCCTGCAGGCCTTCAGCGGCGGCCAGGCCGACAGCCACTCGCTCAGCTGGGGCGAGGTGGGGATATTACAGATGCGGGCGCTGATCGCCGATGGCGATTATCTGGGCTCCGGCTCCCTGCAAGGCGCCTGGAGCGAGCCGGTAGGGCGCTTTCATCCGGCGAGCTTTCAGGTGCAGATCGAACCGGAGAGTGGCAGCCGGGTGGATTTTGCCGCCCCGGCCGGCAGTTTCGGCTATCTGGGGCAGGGCTTCGTCTTTGACACGCCGCCCCGGGTGACACTGCGGGCCTTGAACGCGGACGGCGCGCGGACTCGCAACTACGAAGCGGCTTTCTGGAAGCTGGGCGACGAACTGGCGCTGGGCGGCCCGGCCCGCTACAGCTACGCCGATAATGCGGTACTGACGAACCCCTCGGTCCCCGGCCTGGATTCGCCGGGTGCTGCCGTCGCCTTCCCCGATACCAGCGCCGTGGCGGGCGAGCTGGTGTTGAGCGGGGTGCATGCCGGTGCCGCCTTCGCCTACCAGCGGGGCAATATGCCGCTGGCGCCCTTCGACCCGGACGTCAGTCTCACTGTGGCATTGGACGATGGTGACGCCCAGGGGCAGGCCACGCTGACGCCCATCGGTTTCAGTATCGATGCGCTGGGCGCGGGCGAGACGGGCTACAACGATCAAGTCGATGAGCTGCTGCGCTGGGGGCGGCTGCGGGTCGCCAACAGTTACGGGCCGGAGACCCGACCTCAGCCGGTACCGCTCATTGCCGAGTACTGGTCCAGCCAGGGCGTCTTCGTGCCCAACACCCTGGATTCCAGCACACCCTACGACGGCGGGCAGCCCGGTATGCTCGCGGGCGCCACGTACCTGGGGGGTCTGAGCGCGGCGCAGCTGGGCAGCAGTGGCAGTGGCGTGCTGAGCAGCGGTGCGGCACAGTTCAGCTTGCATGACGATACCGACAGCAGCGCCGGCCCCGGCGTGCCGGGTACCGTGGTTTATCGCCTGCCGGTGCCCGATTATCTGCGCTACGACTGGGATGACGTGGACGGTGCCGGCGACGGTCCCCAAGATGACGACCCACCCGCCCGGGCCACCTTTGGGGTCTACGGCGGGCAGGAGGATCTGCTGTACTTGCGTGAAATCTACTGAGCCGCAACCGCCCGCGTAGACACAGGCTTGCATCTCAAGCAGCGGACGGCATCGAGAGTCCCCCAAAGGCGGTGTTGCCCCGGAGGCTTCTGGTGCGAGGCGGCATGCATGCCCGGGTTCCCAGCTTCGGCTACACCCGGGCTACCGGGTATGGCACAGCCCGGCAATATCCCCGGCATCATAAAAAACCCGGCCACTGGGCCGGGTTCTTGCTGCGGGGCGCGGTGAGCGCTCCTTAGTGCTGGTGGCCTTCCGGGCCGTGGGGATGGCCGTGCTCCAGTTCCTCGGAGCTGGCGTCTCGCACGTCGCGCACATCCACCTTGAAGTTCAGGGTCACGCCGGCCAGCGGATGGTTGGCGTCCACGGTCACGGTCTGCTCCTGCACGTCCTTCACGGTCACCACCTGGGCGCCGGCCGGGGTCTGGGCCTGGAACTGCATGCCCGGCTGGACCTGGTCCACGCCCTCGAACATTTCCTTGGGCACTTCCTGCTGCAGGTTGTCGTCGCGCTCGCCGTAACCTTCGGCCGGCTCGATCGTCACCTCGACGGAATCACCCGCCTGCTTGCCTTCCAGCGCCTTCTCCAGGCCGGGGATGATGTTCCGCGCGCCGTGCAGGTAGGCCAGCGGCTCGCGACCTTCGGAGCTGTCCAGCAAGGTGCCCTGCGGGTCGGTGAGGGTGTAGTCGATCGAGACGACGGTGTCCTTTGCAATCTGCATGCGCAACCTTTGCTTGGTTGTGAGTGAGCGGTGCAGTTTACGCGTCTGTGCCGGTCGTTCCAAATTGCGAAGCACTCACCCATTGACGGGCGGGAAAGAAAGCGGCCCGCGGTAGGCGGGCCGAAGCGGGGAGAGAGCGGGCACGGCCGTGGCAGCCCCCGGGTTCGGGTATCAGTGGGCATCCGCCGTGGTGGCGTAGTGGGCCTCGGCGGGGCTCAGGGTCACATCCACCCGACGATCCAGCGCCAGGCCGTCCAGGTCGCCGGTTTCGGCCTTGGCTCGGCTGGCGCCGTGGGCCCGGGTGTGAATGCGTGCCGCGGCTATGCCCGCGCCGACCAGTGCCTGCTTGACGGCCTCGGCCCGGTCACGGGAGAGCTGCAGATTGCGCGCCTCGCTGCCTCGGCGATCGGCATGGCCGGCCAGGGTAATGTCCAGCTGCGGGAAGCCCTGCAGCAGCGCTGCGAGCTCGCCGACACGCTCTCGGGCGCGGGGCTCCAATTCACCGGAACCGGTACGGAACAGCACATCCAGGCTCAGCTCAGCGGCCACGCGCTGCTTGTCCTGCTTGCGGCTGGCGAGTCGCTCTCGGCGCTGCAACTGCTCCGCGCGGGTTTGCGCGGCCAGCAGGTCCTGCTCCAGCCGCTCGCGCTCTTCCGCGATTTGCGCCAGTTCCGCCTGATGCGCTTCCTCCTGCAGCCGGGCTTCGGCCAGGCGGTCACCGACGAAGGCACCCGCGATCACACCGGCCACGACGCCGAAGGGGCCGCCGGCGAGCCCGCCGATGAGCGCGCCGCTGCCCGCGCCGGTGGCGGTCTCCAGCTGCAGCTCTTCGGTGTTCTCGGGCTGGAACTCCGGCGGTACATAGGCCTGGGCGCTGCTGGCCAGGGCGACGGCCAGGGTAAGGGCGGCGATGGGGGTTTTAGCGTGTTTCATGGTCTGATCCTCGCAATCAGGTTTACCGTTGGGGCGACGGTGACCATTACAGGCGAGGAGGATGGAAGGAGCGGGGCCGAATCGGGGCGATCCGGTGATCGATTATGGCGAAATCAGGGCAGGGATCGTTCACGGCCGGTCGGCGTGTGATCGACCTCCGGCTGCGGGGGGGGCGGATTCCGCCGGGGGCGGCAACGCCGGCGCAGGCTGCGCTTGATCCGATACATGTCCAGATCCGCCAGGCTCATCAGGGCTTCCAGATCGCTGTCATGATCCGGGTACACGCTCAGCCCCACGCTGACCTTCAGGGGCAGTTCCCGGCCCTCGAAGCGAAAGGGCTGCTCCACCGCGCTCACCAGCTTGCCGGCGGCCGCCCGGGCGGCGCTTTGGTTCTCCACATCGTTGATGATCACCATGAACTCGTCGCCGCCAATGCGGGCGACGGTGTCCGAATCGCGCAGGCTGGCCGTCAGCCGCCGGGCGACTTCGCGCAGCACGGCGTCACCCACCCGATGACCATGGCAGTCGTTGATGGGTTTGAAATCGTTGAGATCCAGGAACAGAACGCCGAGCCGAGTCTGATGCCGTTCCGCCAGGGTCAGGGCCTGCTCCAGGCGTTGGCGCAGTAGGGTGCGATTGGCCAGCCCGGTCAGCGGGTCGTGATGAGCGAGGTGCTGGAGTTCGGCCTGGCGGGCGCGCAGTTCCGTCACAGTGCGGTACAGTTGGTGGCTATGGCGGCGCAGCCGCAGCTCCGCCCGGCTTAGATGGACCAGCGGGGCGAGCAGGCCCAGGCCGATGAGCAATTGCACCAGCCCCAGCCGGGGCTGGCCCTCGCCGGCCATATACAGGGCCAGCACCAGCAGGGCGAAGAGGGCGACGCCGGCGAGCAGGCGCGCCAGCAGACCTTCCCGGTCGCCGACGGTCGAGGGCGGTGGAGCTGATTTCAAGTCGGGCGTGTAGACCATGATCGTCCTTGTCCCTGGGGTCGCCGCGAGCGGGCGACTGGTCTTCTTGTTGCTGCTTGCAAGGATGCAGGCGCGGGTGGAGTGCTCCGCACGTCCATTGTGCGGTGCAACAATAGCGCATGACCACGTTGTGATCAATATGGTAACGCCCCTGTGCCCTCTCAAGGGCCGTCGGGCCAGGAGAACCAGCTGACATGTCCAGAGTGGTGGCTATCGTCGAGGACGAACCGGCGATCCGGCAGAATTACTGTGAAGCCTTGGGGCGTTATGGCTATCAGCTCCGGGGTTACGCCTCGCGTGCCGAGGCGTTGGCCGCCTTCGAGCACGGCTTGCCGGATCTGGTGATCATCGACGTGGGCCTGGGCGAGGAGGTGGATGGCGGTTTCGAGCTTTGCCGTGAGCTGCGGGCCCGCAGCGCCGGCCTGCCCATCATCTTCCTCACGGCCCGGGACAGTGATCTGGACGCGGTCTCGGGCCTGCGCCTGGGCGCCGATGATTATCTCACCAAGGACATCAGCCTGGCGCATTTGCAGGCCCGCATCGCCACCCTGTTCCGCCGCCTGGATGCGCTCAGCGCCCCCGCCGAATCACGCTTGCAGCGCGGCGAGCTGACCCTGGAACCCGAGCGCATGCACGTGGCTTGGCGGGAGCGGCCGGTGCCGCTGACGGTGACCGAGTTCTGGCTGGTGCACGCACTGGTGCGCCACCCGGGCCATGTAAAAAGTCGCGACCAACTGATGGACGCGGCCCAGTTGGTGGTGGATGGTCCGACGATCAATTCCCACATCAAGCGCGTGCGGCGCAAGTTCCAGGCGCTGGATTCGGCGTTCGACCGGATCGAGACGGTGTACGGCATGGGCTACCGCTGGCGGAGTTGAACCCATGCGCCTGCGCCGCCAGCTCATACTCGTTGCCACGGTCACCCTGGCGCTGCCCTGGGCGGCCTGGCAGTACCTCACCGAACTGGAGGCCTTCCTGCGCCAGGGGGAAGAGCGAGCGCTGTTGGCCGGCGCCGGCGCCATGGCCGGGGCCCTGGCCGCCGGGCCGCTGCTGGCCTTGCCCGCGGCCGCCCAGCGGCGGTTGTACGTGCGCCCCGGCGCCCGCCCGGTGGTGGACGGTTACGCGGACGAGTGGCAGCCCTGGCTGGACTGGACGCAGCCGCTGGACCCATCGGCCCCCGAGCGCGCGCGCCTTGCGCTGGCGGAGGACGAGCAGGCGCTGTATCTGTTGCTGCAGGTGCGCGACCCACGGGTGGTCTATGAAGACCCGGGGCTGAACGCTCCCAAGCGCAGCGATCATCTGATCATCGAGCTTGAGGATGCCGATGGGGCGCCGCGTCGCTACCTTCTGAGCAACTCGGCGCCGGGCTGGGTGGTGGCGCGCCCCATGGGCGGGGCGGCGGCGGAGCCCTTGCGGGGCGAATGGCAGGATGTGGCCGGCGGCTACAGTCTGGAGCTGCGCATACCCCACGGCCAGGCGGGAGACCGGCTTGGCCTGACCCTGGTGAATGTGGACGACCCCGAGAGTCGCGAGGAAGTGGATCGGCTGCGCCTACCGCCGACACCGTTGCTGCGACCAAGTCCGGTGCTGGCCGAGCGGCTGGCGGAGCTTGCCCTGGCCGGGCGGCGGGTGTGGTTGCTGGATGCCCAGGGTTGGGTACTGGCCCGGGCCGGGGAGCTGAGCGTCCCGGCCGCTTCGGCGCAAGGCTGGCCCTGGTGGCGGCATTTTGTCTATCGCTACCTGATACGCCCGCCGCTCAACCCGCCGCGTAACCGGCAGGAGCACGCCCTGCGCCTGGAGGGCGAGGAGCTGCAGGCCGCGGCCGCCGGAACGGCACTGGCGGTATGGCGTCCGGCGGAGGGGCGGCGGGCGGTGACCGGTTCCGCGGCCAGCCCGGTGCGCCAGGCGGGGGAGGCGCGTTTGATCGTGCTGCTGGAGCAAGGCTCGGAAGACCTGCTGCTGTTCACCAACCAGGCGCTCGGGCGGCTGCTGGCGCTCACCGGGCTGGTGCTGCTGCTGGTGGTGGGTGCCCTGCTCGGCTATGCCAGCCTGCTCTCCGCCCGCATTCGGCGTCTGCGCAATGCCGCGGAAGCGGCCCTGGGGCAGGATGGCCGGGTACGCCCCTTCAAGCCCTCGCGCCAGCGCGACGAGCTGGGCGATCTGTCCCGTGCCGTCGCCCGCAGCCTGGAGCGGCTGCGGGAGCACACCGATTATCTGCAAACCCTGGCCTCCAAGCTCTCCCATGAGCTACGCACGCCCCTGGCGGTGGTAGGTTCCTCGCTGGACAACCTGCAGGCCCAGGCGCTGCCCGCGGCGGCCCAACCCTACGTCCTCCGGGCCCGGGAGGGCACCGAGCGGCTCTCCGGCATCCTGCGCGCCATGAGCGAGGCCCAGCGCATCGAGGAGAGCCTGCGCGCCGAGTCCCCGGAGACCTTCCCGCTGGATGAGCTGCTGGCCAATTGCCTGGAAGCCTATCGGGCGGTCTCGCCGGAGCATCGGCTGCGCCTGGACATGCCCGCGGGGGATTACCGGCTGCGCGGCATGCCGGAGCTGCTGGTGCAGATGCTCGACAAGCTCATGGACAACGCCTTCAGTTTCGCGCCGAAGGGGGCGGAGATTCGCCTGGGGCTGCGGCGGATCAAGCAGGGCCTGGAGCTGCGGGTGGCCAATGCGGGCCCACCCCTGCCACGGGACATGCAGGCGCGCCTGTTCGACTCCATGGTCTCGCTGCGCGAGGGGCGCGGGGATGGGCCCCATCTGGGCTTGGGCTTGTATATCGTGCGGCTGGTGGCACAGCTGCACGGTGGCGGGGTGCAGGCCCGCGACCTGCCCGGCGCGCGGGGGGTGGAATTCGTGGTGCTGCTGCGCGATGTGCCCCTGGCCCCGTAAGGCGGACCAAGACACCGGGGCGGCGCCTGCCGATCCACTCGGGGGCTTCTCGACGGCTTCGGGCAGGGCCGCCGGTGCGGCGGCGCATGATGCGCCTCTTGGCCCCGGCCGAGGTTTTTTTCCGGCCTGGCGGCTTACAATGGCCTTTTGCGTATTGCCCAGAGGTACCCATCGATGAGTGAGCAAGACGACAAGCCCCAGCGGGCGCCGAGTTTCTGGCAGGTGGTGTGGAGCGTGCTGGCGGCGGGTTTTGGCGTGCAGTCGCAGCGGGCACGGGAGCGGGATTTCAGCCATGGCAAGCCGGCGGTGTTCATCGTCGCCGGGCTGATCTTCACCATCGCCTTCGTGGTGATTCTGGTGGTGATCGTGAACCTGGTGGTGCGTTCGGCGGGGGGCTGATCCGCACTATCTGGTGCGGCGGCCCCAGCCTGTAGGAGCGGCTCATGGGCGGGGATGGCCTCGGGCCGGGATGGCGGCATTCGCGGCCATGGGCCGCTCCTACAGGGGGCGTTAGCGGTTCAAAGCGCCTCGATGCGGGCGTACTGTTCGTCGAGCTTGGCCAGGGCCGATTCCTGCTCGGCGAGCTTTTTCCGCTCCTTGTCCACCACTGCGGTGGGCGCCTTGTCCACGAAGCTCGGGTTGGCGAGCTTTTTCCCGATCCGCTCGATGTCCTGGCGCAGCTTGCCCCGTTCCTTGTCGAGCCGGCCCAGTTCCGCGTCCTTGTCGATCAGCCCGGCCATGGGCAGGAGCAGCTTCATCTCGCCCACCAGGGCGATGGCCGATTCCGGCGCGCCCTCGCCCGGCTCCAGCCAGGTGATGGACTCCAGGCGGGCCAGGCGCTTCAGATAGCCGCGGTTGGCCTCCAGCAGGGCACGATCACGCTCGCCGCCGTTCTGCAGCAGCACGGCAAGCGGCTTGCCCGGGGCGATGTTCATCTCGCCGCGAATGCGCCGCAGGCCCAGGATGAAGGCCTGGATCCAGGCCACTTCCTGCTCGGCGTCCTCGTCGAGCTTGTTGTGCTCGGGGGCCGGATAGGGCTGCAGCATCAGGGTCTCGCCCTGGGCGCCGGCCAGCGGCCCCACCCGCTGCCAGATCTCTTCGGTGATGAAGGGCATGAAGGGGTGGGTGAGCCGCAGGATCGCCTCCAGCACACGCACCAGGGTGCGTCGGGTGCCACGCAGCAGCGCCGGGTTGTCGGATTCGGTGAGCACCGGCTTGGCCAGCTCCAGATACCAGTCGCAGTACTCGTCCCAGGTGAAGCGGTGGATGGCCTGGGCGGCCAGATCCAGGCGATAGCCGTCGATGGCCTCGCGCACCTCGGCCTCCACCCGCTGCAGACGGGAGACGATCCAGCGATCCGCCACGGAGAGTTCCACCGGCGCCTCGTTCAGGCCGCAGTCCTCGCCTTCCACATTCATCAAGACATAACGCGCGGCGTTCCATAGCTTGTTGCAGAAGTTGCGGAAGCCCTCGGCGCGGCCCATGTCCCAGATCACGTCCCGCCCGGTGGTGGCGAGGCTCGCGAAGGTGAAGCGCAGCGCATCGGTGCCTATGCTGCTGATGCCCTCGGGGAATTCCTTGCGGGTGCGGCGGCGGATCTTCTCGGCCATCTTCGGCTGCATCAGCCCCTGGATGCGCTTTTCCTCCAGCGCCTCCAGGGTAATGCCGTCGATCAGATCCAGCGGGTCCAGCACATTGCCCTTGGACTTGGACATCTTCTGGCCGTCGTGATCGCGCACCAGACCGTGCACGTAGACCTCGCGGAAGGGCACGTCGTCCATGAAATACAGGCCCATCATCACCATCCGGGCGACCCAGAAGAAGATGATGTCGAAGCCGGTGACCAGCACGCTGGTGGGGTAGAAGGTACGCAGAGTCTCGGCATCCTCCGGCCAGCCCAGGGTGGAGAAGGGCCAGAGCGCCGAGGAGAACCAGGTGTCCAGCACGTCCTCGTCCTGGGTGAGCGGCGCATCGCCCAGTTGGTGTTTGCGGCGCACCTCTTCTTCGGTGCGCCCCACGTAGACCCGGCCCTGCTCGTCGTACCAGGCGGGGATGCGGTGCCCCCACCAGATCTGGCGGCTGATGCACCAGTCCTGAATGTTTTCCAGCCAGTTGTAGTAGGTGCGGTCCCAGTTGCCGGGAATGAACTTGATCCGTCCGCTGCGCACCGCCTCGATGGAGGGCTCGGTGATCGCCTTGAGCCCGCCTGGGCGGCCGTCTTCCTGGCGCTCGCGGGTCAGATCCACGAACCACTGGTCGGTCAGGTACGGCTCGATGACGGCGCCGCTGCGATCGCCGCGCGGGACCATGAGCTTGTGGGGCTGGATGGATTCCAGCAGCCCCTGGGCCTCCAGGTCGGCGACGATGCGCTGGCGTGCTTCATAACGGTCCAGGCCGCGGTAAGCTTCCGGCGCGGCCTCGTTGATCTTGGCATCGATGGTGAAGATGTTGATCTGCGGCAGCGCGTGACGCTGGCCCACCTGGTAGTCGTTGAAGTCGTGGGCGGGGGTGATCTTCACGCAGCCGCTGCCGAACGCCGGGTCCACGTAATCATCGGCGATGATGGGGATTTCCCGATCCACCAGCGGCAGGCGGACGTGCTGGCCGATCAGTGCCGCATAGCGCTCGTCTTCCGGGTGTACGGCCACCGCGGAGTCGCCCAGCATGGTCTCGGGGCGGGTGGTGGCCACCACCAGGTGCCCCTCGCCGGAGGCGAGCGGGTAGCGCATGTGCCACATATGGCCCTGCTCTTCCTCGGAGACCACTTCCAGATCGGACACGGCGGTGTGCAGCACCGGGTCCCAGTTCACCAGGCGTTTGCCCCGATAGATCAGGCCGTCCTCGTACAGGCGCACGAAGACCTCGCGCACCGCTTCGGACAGGCCCTCGTCCATGGTGAATCGCTCCCGGGACCAGTCCACGCTGGCGCCCATGCGCCGCAGCTGCCGGGTGATGGTGCCGCCGGATTCGTCCTTCCACTCCCAAACCCGCTCCAGGAAGGCTTCCCGCCCCAGATCGTGACGGCTCTGGCCGGCTGCGGCGAGCTGACGCTCGACGACCATCTGGGTGGCGATGCCGGCGTGGTCGGTGCCCGGCTGCCACAGGGTGCGGTCACCGCGCATGCGGTGATAGCGGCTGAGCACGTCCATGATCGTGTCCTGGAAGGCATGACCCATGTGCAGCGTGCCGGTGACATTGGGGGGTGGGATGACAATGCTGTAGGGCTGGCCCTCGCCGCTGGGGGCGAAGAAATCGCGGTCTTCCCAGTGCTGGTACCAGCGCTGTTCGATCTGATGCGGGTCGTAGGTTTTTTCCATGATTGGGCTTGGGCGTGCTCGGTTTATCGTGTCGGGAAAGCCGCGCCATTATAGCGATGGCGCGCGGTCGCCCCAACGGGGCTCAGTCTTCGCGTGAACGGGGCGGGTGCAGGGCCTGGTGAAGATGCTGATCCAGGGACTCGCGCAGCAGGTGCAGGGTGCGCCGGGTGAGCTCCGGCAGGGCTTCGTCCAGCGCCTGGCGAACCCGGGCCTCGATGGCCTCCGGCGAGGGGCCGGTGTCGGCGGATGAGTCCGGCCGTGGCGAGGCCTCGCGGCGGGGCAGGTACAAGGCCTCCTTGCGACAGCGATCGCCGGGGATGGCCACATCGAACAGGGTGGGCAGGCCCTGGGCGTCCAGATAAAGCGCTTCTGGGGCCTGCGGTCCGGCTGCTGCTGTCGGGGGAGTGGGCGCGGGCGGCGCGGCGTTGGGGGCGGGAGGCGCGTCCTTGTCCGGCACGGTGGCGGCAAGCCCGGCAGCGCCCGAGCCCGAGCCAGTGGCCGGGTCTGGGGCTGTGGCCGCGGTGGTGGGCGAGTCGGCCTCTTCGGCGGCGGCGTCCGCGCCGAGCGTGGGCGCCTCGGCCGCTGCAGCAGGCGGGGGGTCCGCACGCGGCGGCTCCGGGCGAGGGTGCTCCCGTTCCGTGGCCGGCGCGAAGGGGTTGTCGCTTTCCCAGTCGGTGCTCATGGGGCGATCTTACAGCTTATGGGAGACGGGTTCCCGCCCCCCGTCGCGGTAGCGGCGAAAACGCTCGCGCCCGGCCGCCCGCACGGCCGGGTCCGTGTCGATGATTTCCGCCAGCCGGGTGTAGTCGGCCCAGTTTTCGGGCATCGTCGGCGAGAGGTTGATCAGCAGCAGATCCGTGTCGGCGGGGGGCTGCAGGCCAAGGCGGATGGGCTCGTCGCTGTCGGCGCCGCCGTGGGGCAGGAAACTGCCCGGGCGAAAGCTCCACAGCAACTGGTCCAGCTCCTCCTGCCGAGCGTGATCGCCCAGCAGCAGAAACACCCGCACGCCGCTGCGCCAGGCCTTCTCGGTGAGCCTGCAGGCGAACAGCGCCCGCGCCCGGGGGGTGTCCTCGGAGAGGATGTAGAAATCCACCCGCCGGGCGGTCTCGGTGCTCATGCCGACGCCCTCAGCGCTCGGCGCGCTGGATCAGGAATTGGCTGAGCAGGGGGACCGGGCGGCCGGTGGCGCCCTTGTTCGCGCCGCTGAGCCAGGCGGTACCGGCGATATCCAGATGTGCCCAATGGAACTTGCCGGCGAAGCGGGAGAGGAAGCAGGCGGCGGTGATGGTGCCCGCCTCTCGACCGCCGATATTGGCGAGGTCGGCGAAGTTGCTCTTCAGCTGATCCTGGTATTCATCCCACAAGGGCAGCTCCCAGGCCCGGTCGCCGCTGGCCTTGCCCGCTCCCAGCAGTTCGTTGATCAACGGGCTGTGATTGCCGAGCAGGCCGTGGGCATGGTTGCCCAGGGCGATGACGCAGGCGCCGGTGAGGGTGGCGATGTCCACCACCGCCTCCGGCTCGAAGCGTTCCACGTAGGTGAGCGCATCGCACAGCACCAGCCGCCCCTCGGCGTCGGTGTTGAGGATCTCCACCGTCTTGCCGGCCATGGTGGTGACGATGTCTCCGGGGCGGGTGGCGCGGCCGTCGGGCATGTTCTCGGCGGCGGCCACCACGGCCACCACGTTCAGCGGCAGCTCCAGCTCCGCGCAGGTCTTGAGGGTGCCGAACACGCTGGCCGAGCCGCACATGTCGAATTTCATCTCATCCATGCCGGCGCCGGGCTTGAGCGAGATGCCGCCACTGTCGAAGGTGATGCCCTTGCCCACCAGGGCGATGGGTTTTTCGTTCGGCTTCCCGCCCCGGTACTGCATGACGATCAGGCGCGGTTCCCGCTCGCTGCCCCGGCCCACGGCGAGCAGGGAATGCATGCCGAGCTCGGTCATCTGCGCCACGTCCAGCACCTCGGTCTCGATAACCGGGTATTGCTCGGCGAGCAGGCGGCCCTGCTCGGCCAGGTACTCGGGGTAGCAGACATTGGGTGGGGTGTTGCCCAGGGTGCGCGCCAGGTTCATGCCTTCGGCCACGGCCTGGCCGGTGCGCGCGGCCTGTTCGCCGCTCGCCAGATCCCGGCGGCTGGGCACGGCGAAGGTCAGCCGCTTGACCGGGCGGCGCGGCGCCTCGGCCTTGCTCTTGTAATCGTCGAAGCGGTAGAGCCGATGCGTGATCTGGCGGGCGGCGTCCTGCACGCACCAGTGCAGATCCCGGCCCTTGACCGGCAGTTCGGTGAGATAGCAGACGGCCTCGGTGGCGCCGCTGTCGTTGAGCTGGTCGGTCATCAGGTCGATACTGCGGCGGTAGGCGCGCTCGTCGAACTCGCGCTCCTTGCCGCAGCCGATCAGCAGCACCCGGTCCGCCAGCAGCTGTGGCACCCCGTGCAGCATCAGCGCCTGGCCGGCGCGGCCCTCCATGTCGCCCCGGCGCAGCAGCGCCGACAGGTGCCCGCCACTGGCCTCGTCCAGGGCCTTGGCCGCCGCCGACAGGCGACGGGACTCGAACACGCCGGCCACCACGCAGGCGCTGCGTTGTTTTTCCGGGCTACCGCTCTTGACCGCGAACTGCATGCGAGACTCCTCGATAGCTGTTGGGACAGGCTTTATGGCCGAGCCTGTTTAGGGCACTATCGGCTCCGGTTCCTGTCCATTTCGGGTATGTGTCTTCCAGCCGGTTCCGCCGTCTTTTCCATGGGTGCGCCGCCATTGGCGCGCAAGGTCGGACAGGGCCGTTGCGGGAACAGTTTAATGGGTAAATCGCCCTTTTTGCAGGGGAATGACCAGAAAGTGGGTCTTTCGTGAGACTTTCCATCGTCGCGCGGTATCTGATCCGGGAGGTTGTCCAAGCCTGGCTGGCGGTAACGCTGGTGCTGGTGGCGGTGCTGCTCACCAATCGGCTGGTGCGATTCCTGGCCGAGGCCGCCAGCGGCGAGATACCGGGCGACGTGGTGCTGGCGCTGCTGGGCTACAAGGCGCTGAGCCATCTGGGACTGGTGTTGCCGGCGAGCTTCTTTCTTGGCGTGGTGCTGGCCTTCGGTCGCCTGTATCGCGATACCGAAATGGCGGCGCTGGGGGCCTGCGGCATAGGTCCGCGGCGGCTGTACCAGGCGCTTTTGCTGCTGGCCGTGCCCCTGGCGGGGGTGGTGGGTCTGATGGCCCTGCAGCTCGGCCCCTGGGCGGACCGGGCCGGCGAGCAGCTGCAGCTGGAGGCCCAGCAGCGGGTGGATGTGGCCGGGCTGCGCGCCGGGCGCTTTCTGCAAATACAGGACTTGAGCGGAACCTTTTATCTGGAGCGATTCAGCGCCGATGGCAGCCGCATGGAGGACGTGTTCGTCCAGACCCGTGGCGAGGGTGGCGAGCTGGTGCTGATCGCGGCGGCCCGCGGGCGCCAGGAGATCCACCCCGAGACCCGCGACCGCCACCTGGTGCTGGAAGACGGCTACCGTTATCAAGGCGTGCCGGGCAGTCCCCAGTGGCGGGTGGTGCGCTTCGAGCGCCATGGAGTGCTGATTCGCGAGGCCGAGGTGGGGGAGGCCAGGCTGCGCCACGGCGGTATGCCCACCGAGGTCTTGCTGGCCTCCGATGCCCCGCGGCTGCGCGCGGAGCTGCAGCGGCGCCTGTCCGCACCCTTGATGGTGTTCGTGCTCGCGTTGCTGGCCGTGCCCCTCTCCCGCAGCAGCCCCCGGGACGGTCGCTACGGCAGGCTGTTGGCGGCGGTGCTGGTGTACGCGATCTATTCCAACCTGCTCACCGTGGCCCAGGGCTGGATGGAGGACGGTGATCTGCCGGTGGCCTTGGGGCTTTGGTGGGTGCATGGGCTGCTGGCGGCGTTGGGGCTGATCCTGCTCTGGCGCGAGTACGGGCTGCGGCGGCGGCCGAGGGCGGTGGAGGCCGGCGCATGAGCATCTTCGCTCGCTATCTGATCCGCACGGTCATCGCGGGCAGCCTGATCGCCCTGCTGGTGATCATCTCGCTGGAGCTGGTGTTCGCCTTCGTGGATCAGAGTCAGGACGTGGGCGAGCAGGATTACACCGCGCTCACCGCGCTGCTCTATGTGTTGCTCACCGCCCCGTACCGCGCCTACGAGGCCTTCCCCATGGCCACGCTCATCGGCAGTCTGGTGGGCCTGGGAGGGCTGGCGGCGCGTTCCGAACTGGTGGTGATGCGCGCCGCCGGGGTGTCGGTGCTGGGTGTGGCCCGTGCGGTGATGGCCGCCGGCCTGCTGCTGGCGCTGCTGGCCATGGCGCTGGGGGAATGGGTGGCGCCGGTTTCCGAGCGCTGGGCTCAGGAATTGCGGGCCCGGGCCATGGCCGAGAAAATCAGTGCCCGGGCCAGCGGCTTCTGGGCGCGGGACGGGCGCTTTTATGTGGAAGTGGAGCGGGCCGACAGCGCGCGCTTGCTGCGCGGCGTACGGCTTTACCAGTTCGACGGGGCGGATCTGCAGCGGGTGATCACCGCGGACACGGCTACCCACACCGGGCGTGGCTGGCAGTTGGACCAGGCCCGCCAGACGGTGTTCGGGCCGCAGGGCGTGGCAGTGGGGCCGGTGAAGGCGTTGAGCTGGGATTCGCAGCTCGAACCCGAGGTGCTGGACGTGGTGGTGGTGGAGCCGGAGGCCCTGCCGCTGCGCCAACTCCATACCTATATCGGCTATCTGCGGGACAACGGCCTGGAGTCCGAGCGTTACCAGCTCGCCTTCTGGATCAAGCTGGCTACCCCCTTGGCCACCATCACCATGCTATTGCTTACGGTGCCGCTGGTGTTCGGCTCGCTGCGCACCGTGGGAGCGGGTCAGCGGATCTTCATCGGCGTGCTGATCGGCATCGGCTTCTTTCTGGCCAACCGACTGCTCAACCACGCCGGGCTGGTCTATGGGCTGCCGCCGGTGCTGAGCGCGCTGCTGCCCACGGGGCTTTTCCTGCTGGCGGGGGTTTGGGCCACGGCGCGGGTGCGCTAGGAAGGTATCCGATCGCTCCCCCGGGCTCGCGAAGCTGGCCGTCCGCGAGCTTGCCTTGAGCTCCCCTTGCCACCGGGGCCCTGTCCTAGACCGGCGAGCGCTCCGCCGGTTTCGGCTCCAGAACCAGCTCGGTGCCGGCCGCCAGGTCATGCCAGGTGCGCCCGCGGGGGTCGATGATCGAATGCAGGAAGCCCAGCCCGAACACCGCCCAGGAGAGCGGGGCCACCAGGAAGCGGATCAGGGCCTGGCGCAGGCTCACCGGCCCGCCGTCCAGGCTCCGCAGGCGCAGCCGCCAGGCGCGCAAGCCCAGGGTCTGGCCGCCTCGCAGCCAGAAGCCACCGAAGAAGCCGAAGCTCACCAGCAGCAGATAGCCGCGGTAGAGCCAGTCATACCCCTGGATGGCCTCGCCGTCGGTGAAGGGCAGCCACAGGGCGGTGGCCAGCATCAGCAGGGCAAGCAGCAGCAGGCTGTCGTAGAAGATGGCCGTCAGCCGGCGCAGCAGGCCGCCGTGCTGGGCGCGCTTGGAAGGAGTAGTGCCGGTCACGCTGGGTATCCGTTGTTCGGCCGAACCGGGGGTTGGCGCTCCCACGGGGAATTGAACCCCGGTTTCCGCCTTGAGAGGGCGGCGTCCTGAACCGCTAGACGATGGGAGCGTGTCCGTATCGATCTCGGGCCTGCAAGCCCGTCGAGGCGGTGCTATTATACGCGCACTTTGAGCCCGCTCAAGCGCATGCTGCTCGTGAACGAACAGGACAACAAGCTGACACCGACTATCATATCCCGCGCCGATCACAGTATTTCGCGCGCCAATATCAGCGAGAACGCCCTCAAGGTGCTGTACCGGCTGAAGAACGCCGGCTACCAGGCGCATCTGGTGGGCGGCGGTGTGCGTGATCTCTCCCTGGGCCGCGAGCCCAAGGACTTCGATGTCGCCACCGACGCCACCCCCGAGGACGTCAAGGCGCTGTTCCGCAACTGCCGCCTGATCGGCCGGCGCTTTCGCCTCGCCCACGTGCACTTCGGCCGCGAGATCATCGAGGTGGCCACCTTTCGCGCCCTGCACGACGGCAACGGCGAAGAGACAGAGGGTGGCGAGGTGGCCTTCCAGGATGGGCGCATCGTGCGCGACAACGCCTACGGCACCCTGGAAGAGGACGCGCTGCGCCGCGACTTCACGGTCAACGGGCTGTACTACAACATTGCCGATTACTCGGTGGTGGATTATGTGGGCGGCATGGCCGATCTGCAGGCCGGACTGATCCGTCTGATCGGCGATCCGGAGGTTCGCTACCGGGAAGACCCGGTGCGCATGTTGCGCGCCGTACGCTTCGCCGCGAAGCTGGGCTTTCTGATCGAGCAGAACAGCGCCGAGCCCATCGGCGAGATGGCCGCCACCCTGGAGCAGATCCCGCCGGCGCGGCTGTTCGAGGAGGTGCTCAAGCTGCTGATGGGCGGCATGGGTGTGCAGACCTTCGAGGCGCTGCGTCATTACGGCCTGTTCAATCAGCTCTTTCCCGGCACCGACCAGGCCCTGGACAGCGATCCCCACGGCCAGGCCATGGGGTTTGTCTCCCGGGCGCTGGCCAATACCGATGCGCGCATCGCCGAGGACAAGCCGGTGACCCCGGCTTTCCTGTTCGCCGCGCTGCTCTGGCCGCAGCTGCGCCATCGCGCCGAGGCGCGGGTGGCCAGTGGCGACAACCTGGCGCTCGCCTTGCAAGAGGCGGGCAGCGAAGTGTTGGCCGAGCAGATGCAGCGGGTGGCTATCCCCAAGCGTTTCAGCCTGCCCATGCGCGAGATCTGGCTGCTGCAGCCGCGCTTCGAACGCACGCACGGCAAGCGCGCCCAGCGCCTGCTGAGTCATCCGCGCTTTCGCGCCGCCTACGATTTCCTGCTGCTCCGCGCCGCCGTCGGCGAAGTGCCGGAGGAGCTGGCCCAGTGGTGGACCGAGGTGCAGGACTCGCCCGAGGCCGCGCAGGCCGCCCAGGAGCGCTCCGAAGCGGGTGCCCGGCGCCGGCCTCGTCGACGCCGCGGCGGGCGGCGCTGCACCCCCTCCGAGTAGCCGTGGCGGAACGGGTTTTCATCGGGCTCGGCAGCAATCTCGCCGAGCCGGCGCGTCAGGTCCGTGACGCGCTGCGCGACCTGGGCGCGCTGCCCGATACCCGGCTGGTCCGTCAATCCTCCCTGTATGCCAGTCCGCCCATGGGGCCGCCCGATCAACCCGATTACATCAACGCCGTGGCCGAGCTGCGCACCGAGCTCGCCCCCCTGGCGCTGCTGGCGCAGTTGCAGGGGCTGGAGCGGCGGTCCGGGCGAGAGCGGGTTGTGCGCTGGGGGCCGCGCACGCTGGATCTGGATATCCTGCTCTGGGGCGAGCGGAAACTGGCTCTGGAGGGGCTGACCGTGCCCCACCCGGGCGTGCACGAGCGCGCCTTTGTCCTGTATCCTCTGGCCGAGATCGCGCCGGGGCTCAGCGTGCCCGGGCGCGGCGAATTGGGGGCGCTGCTGGCGCAGTGTGAACGAGGCGGTCTGCGGCGACTGGAGCCCGGCCATCCGGCGGTCTGAGCGGCATGAACACGACAAAACCTCGCTACATCGTGGTCGAAGGCCCCATCGGGGTGGGCAAGACCAGTCTGGCCCGGCGCCTGGCCGAGAGTTTCGGCAGCGAACTGCTGCTGGAGCGTGCCGAGGACAACCCCTTCCTGGAGCGCTTCTATCAGCAGCCCCGGGACGCGGCCTTCCCCACCCAGCTGTTCTTCCTCATGCAGCGCGCCGAGCAACAGCGCGCCCTGCGCCAGGGGGACATGTTCCGCCCGGCGCTGGTGTCGGATTACCTGTTCGACAAGGATCGCCTGTTCGCCCGGCTCAACCTGCGCGAGGCGGAGTTCAACCTGTACGACAAGGTATACCGGGAGCTCGCCCTGGACGCGCCGGCGCCGGATCTGGTGATCTACCTGCAGGCGCCGGTGGAAGTGCTGGTGGAGCGCATACAGCGCCGCGGCATCGCCTACGAGCAGCAGATGGCCCAGCCCTACCTGCAGGGCCTGAGCGAATCCTATGTGCAGTTTTTCTACCACTACGAGCAGGCCCCGCTCTTGATCGTCAACACCCGGGACATCAATCCGGTGGATAACGATCGGGAATACGCCCTGCTGCTGGAGCAGATCCGCAGCGTGCGCAGTGGTCGTCATTACTTCAATCCGGCGCCCATGGCGCTGGCCTGAGTCCTTCCCTCTCTCAACAGCCACAGGTTCTATTCATGTACGCAGGTGAACGCGAAGTCCGTCCGCAGTCGCCGGTGACTGTCTCCCGCTTGCAGCGCATGAAGCGCGACGGCGAGAAAATCGCCGCACTCACGGCCTACGATTACAGCTTCGCCTCAGTGCTGGAATCGGCGGGCATGGACGTGATCCTGGTGGGGGATTCCCTGGGCATGGTCATGCAGGGGCGCGAGACTACCCTGCCCGTGACCGTGGACGAGATCATCTACCATAGTCGCTGTGTGGCCGCCGGCCGCCAGCGCGCCCTGCTGATGGTGGACATGCCCTTCATGAGCTACGCCACCCTCGACCAGGCGCTGGCCAACGCCGCGCGGCTGATGAAAGAGGGCGGTGCCCATATGGTCAAGCTGGAAGGGGCCGGGGAGCAGGCGGAGCTGGTGTCGCGCCTGACGCTGGCCGGCATTCCTGTATGCGCGCACCTGGGCCTGCAGCCCCAGCTGGTGCACAAGATCGGCGGCTACAAGGTGCAGGGGCGCGAGGACGCCGCCGCTCAGGTCATGTTCGACGACGCCCGGCTGCTGCAGGATGCCGGCGCCGACGCCTTGCTGCTGGAGTGCGTGCCGGCGGCACTCGCCGAGCGCATCAGTCGTGCCCTGCGGATCCCGGTAATCGGCATAGGCGCCGGCCCCGGCTGCGATGGGCAGATCCTGGTGCTCCAGGACATGATCGGCATCACCCCCGGGCGTACGCCGAAATTCTCCCGCGACTTCATGCAAGGCCAGGGCTCCGTGCAAGACGCGGTGGCGGCCTACGTGCAGGCGGTGAAAGCGGTGAGCTTCCCCGCCGAGGAGCATTGTTTCTGATGCGCATCGAACATGGCATCGCCGGTCTGCGCGAGCAGTTGGCCGCCTGGCGCGCGGCCGGCGAGCGCATCGCCCTGGTGCCCACCATGGGCAATCTGCACGAAGGCCATTTGGCGCTGGTGGACGAGGCCCGCCGCCAGGCGGGTCGCGTGGTGGTCAGCATCTTCGTCAACCCGCTGCAGTTCGGCGAGGGCGAGGATTTCGACGGCTATCCGCGCACCCTGGAGACGGACTGCCGCCAGCTTGAGGCGCGGGGCGCGGACCTGGTGTTCGCGCCCTCGGTGGCCGAGATGTACCCCGATGGCGCCCGCCCCCTGACCCGCGTGACCGTGGCGGGCATTTCCGAAGGGCTGTGCGGGGGCTCCCGGCTGGGGCACTTCGATGGGGTCGCCACGGTGGTGAGCAAGCTGTTCAACATCGTCCAGCCGGACCTGGCCGTGTTCGGGAAGAAGGATTACCAGCAGCTGCAGGTCATCCGCCGCATGGTCCGCGATCTGAACATGCCCCTGTGCATCATTGGCCTGGATACGGTGCGCGAGCCCGACGGGTTGGCAATGAGTTCCCGTAACGGGTATCTTTCCCCGGCCGAGCGTGACCGGGCCTCCGCCCTGAACCGCATCCTGGCCGAGGCCGTGGCGCGGATCCGGGCTGGCGAACGGGACTGGATGGCCCTGGAAAGCTGGGGGCGGCAGGCCCTGAACGAGGCGGGCTTCGAAACCGATTATTTCGAAGTGCGCCGACGCGAGGACCTGGCGCGAGCGCAGGAGGACGATCGGGAATTGATCGTCCTGGCCGCCGCCTGGCTGGGCCGGGCACGGCTTATCGACAATCTGGAAGTCTGAATTGAAGAGCACACGGTGGCGGCGATAACATGCTGCCTTGCAATAGGGCGGATCACGGGCCAAGGCGTCCGGTCCGCCCCGTCAGACGACGACAGATGGTGAAACGCTATGCTTCTCAATATGCTCAAGTGCAAGCTGCATCAGGCACGCGTGACCCAGACCGAACTGGATTACGAAGGCTCCTGCGCCATTGATGCCGAACTGCTGGACGCGGCGGGCATTCATGAATACGAGCAGATTCAGATCTACAACATCGCCAACGGCGAGCGCTTCACCACCTACGCCATTCGTGGCGAGGCCGGCAGCGGCATGATCTCCATGAACGGCGCCGCGGCCCACAAGGCCAACGAGGGCGATCGAGTGATCATCTGCGCCTATGCCCAGGTGGATCAGGAAGAGCTGGCCAGCTACCAGCCCACCCTGGTCTACTGCGACGAGCACAATCGCATCACCCACCGGCGCAGCGCGATTCCCCTGCAGGTCGCCTGAGCGGTTTGCCGGGCCGTTTAATTCGGCCGACTGTGACCTTATGCCTATAGCAACGCCACCCGAGGGTGGCGTTTGCGTACAATAATCCACGGCAGAAGGAAACGGCCCAATCATGGAAGCCCTGCGGTCCACGCCCGCCTGGCGCGAGCTGGAGAAACTCCGGCGCGAGCGCCAGGGACAGACCCTGCGTGAGCTCTTCGAGCAGGATGCTCACCGATACCAGCGCCTGGCGTTTGGCGATGAATCGCTGTGGCTGGACCTCTCCAAGACTCACCTCGATGAATTGCTGCTGAGCGGGCTGCTGGCGCTCGCCCGGGAGGCCGAGCTGGAAGCGTGGCGTGAGCGGCTGTTCCGCGGCGAGGCGATCAACCACACCGAGGGCCGGGCGGCCTTGCACACCCTGCTGCGTGATCCGGACGGCGAGCCGTTGATGCTGGCCGATACGGATATGCGCGCCGAACTCCGGGACGTGCACGGGCGCATGCGCACGCTGGTGGAGGCCGTGCGTCAGGGTGATTTTACCGGCCATGCCGGCGAGACCATCACCGACGTGGTGCAGATCGGTATCGGTGGTTCCGACACCGGGCCGCGCCTGGCGGTAGAGGCCCTGGCCCACGGCGCGGACGGTCCCAGAGTGCATTTCGTGGCCAATCTGGATGGCGTGGAGCTGGAGCGCGCCTTGAGCGGCGTCTCGCCCGGGCGCACGTTGGTGCTGCTGATCTCCAAGAGCTTCAACACCCGTGAAACCCTGATCAACGGCGCCCGGGCGCGTGACTGGCTGCTGGCGCACGGCGGCAAGGCCGCGGTGCAAACCCAGCTTTTCGCCGTCACCGCCCGCCCCGACCGAGCCCGGGAGTTCGGCCTGCGGGATGAGCGCATCTTTCCGCTGTGGGATTGGGTGGGCGGGCGCTACAGTCTGTGGTCCGCCGTGGGGCTTTCGGTGGCGCTGGCGCTGGGTTGGCAGGCCTACCAGGAGCTGCTCGCCGGGGCGCGGGCCATGGATCGGCATTTCCGCGAAGCGCCCCTGGAGCGCAATCTGCCGGTGCTGTTGGCGCTCAGCGGTATCTGGTACAGCAACTTCGAAGACGCCCAGAGCATTGCCGTGGTGCCCTATACCGAGCGGCTCGCGCGCCTGCCCGCCTATCTGCAGCAGCTGGAGATGGAGAGCAACGGCAAGCGGGTGGACCGGGACGGGCGGTTGGTGGACTACCACACCGCGCTGCCGGTCTGGGGGCAGACCGGCACGCCTGCGCAGCACGCCTTCTTCCAGGCCCTGCACCAGGGCACCCGGGTGGTGCCGGTGGAGTTCATCGGCGTGGCGGAGCCCCTCACGACGAGCGACGGGCTGCACGATGAACTCATGGCCAATTTGTTCGCCCAGGGCCAGGCGCTGATGCAGGGTCGCAGTGCCGAAGAGGCCCGGGCGGAGATGGCCGCGGAGGGCCTGGATGACGCCGCCATTGCCCGCTTGCTGCCTTATCGGGTCTTTCCCGGCGACCGCCCCAGCAGCCTGCTGCTGCTGCGACGGCTGGACGCCGATGCCCTGGGGCGGCTGATCGCGCTCTACGAGCACAAGGTGTTCGTGCAGGGGGTGATCTGGCGGCTCAACAGCTTCGATCAGTGGGGCGTGGAACTGGGCAAGCAGTTGGCGGATGCCTTGCTGCCCGCCCTCCGTGACGGTCTGAACGGAGCGGGCCTGGATGACTCCACCGCCGGCCTGGTGGCCCAATACCGCCGCTGGCGCGGCCGGTAGGAGCGGCGGCTGGCCGCGAATCTTGCCCCGGGAAAGGTATTCGCGGCCAGCCGCCGCCCCTACGGCGTTACGCTCTCCCCGTGGCGGGCCAGCGCCCACTGCACGTGTTCGCGCACCAGCGCCGAGGGGTGTGACGCGCGCCCCTGCAGGGCTTCCACCACCGCGGCCTGTGTCGGCGCATTGCCCAGCGCCACCGCCAGGTTGCGCAACCAGCGCTCATGCCCCAGCCGCCGTATGGCCGAACCCTCGGTGCGTTGCAGAAACTCCGCCTCGCTCCAGCCGAACAACTCCACCAACGCGCTGTCATCCAGGCCGTGGCGCGGGCTGAACTCCCCCGACCCCTCCAGCTGCGCGAACTTGTTCCAGGGGCAGAAGACCTGGCAATCATCGCAGCCGAACACCCGGTTGCCGATGGGCGCGCGCAGCGGCTCGGGAATGGCGCCCTGTGCCTCGATGGTCAGATAGGAGATGCAGCGCCGGGCATCCAGTTGATACGGGCCGACGATAGCCTGGGTTGGGCAGACCTCGATGCAGCTGCGGCAGCTGCCGCAGTGGTTTTGCCCAGGCTCGTCCATGGGCAACGGGAGATCGGTGAACAGCTCACCCAGAAAGAAGTAGGAGCCGGCCCCGCGGTTCAACAGCACCGTGTGCTTGCCGATCCAGCCCAGACCCGCCTTCTCGGCCAGCGCCTTTTCCAGTACCGGCGCGCTGTCCACGAAGGCTCGGTAGCCGAACGGGCCGATCACCGCCTCCATGCGCCGCGCCAGCTTCTGCAGGCGGTTGCGCATCAGTTTGTGATAATCGCGTCCCAGCGCGTAGCGCGATACGAACCCCCGCTCCGGGCGTTGCAGCAGTCGCGCGCTCTCCCTGACCGGCTCGGGCAGATAGTCCATGCGCACGCTGATCACCCGCCGGGTGCCCGGGTGCAGCTGCTCGGGCCGTGCCCGCTTGACGCCGTGGCGCGCCATGTAATGCATATCGCCGTGGCGACCGGCGCGCAGCCAGCGCAGCAAATGGGCCTCGTCCCGGGGCAGAGCAGTGTCGGTGATGCCGGCGGCGCTGAAACCCAGCTCCTGCGCCCAGCGCTTGATATCGGCGCTCAGTCGCGCCAGATCGGGAAGCGTCTTGTCGCTGTTCGGGGGACTGTCCATGGGCGCCATTGTAGGGCTGCTCGGCCCACCCCCGCCATGCCCGGTATACTCGCCGCCATGAGCGAGCGTCCCTTGGAACTCTACAGCCCCGAGCAGGTGCGGGAGCTGGATCGTCGGGCCATTGCCGCGCTGGGCGGTGACGGCTACGCGCTGATGTGCCGCGCCGGAGCCGCCGCCTGGCGTGTGCTGCGCGAGCGCTATCCGCGGGCACGGCAGGTGCGGGTGGTTTGCGGTCTGGGCAATAACGCCGGCGACGGCTATGTGATCGCCCGATTGGCGCGGGCGGCGGGGCTGGACGCGACGGTGCTGAGCTTGGTGGATCCCGCGCGGCTCGGCGGCTCAGCGGCCCGGGCCTTGGCCGATTACCGGGCCGACGGCGGGCGGGTGGCGTCTTTCCAGGTAGAGGGACTGGCGGGAGCGGATGTGCTGGTGGACGCGATCTTCGGCATCGGCCTGAGCCGCCCGCTGGACGGGGAATGGCGCGCAGCGGTGGAGGCGCTGAATGGCGCCGCCGCCCCGGTGCTGGCGGTGGATGTGCCCTCGGGGCTGGATGCCGGCACTGGCGCGATCCGGGGGCTTGCCGTGAGGGCACGGCATACGGTCAGTTTCATCGGCCTGAAGGCCGGGCTTTTGACCGGGGCGGGACCGGCCTGTTGTGGCGAGCTGCTGTTCGATGGGCTGGGTGTTCCCGCCCATTGTCATGAAGGCCTGCGTCCGGTGGCCTGGCGGCAGAGCCCCGCCGAGCGGCGCGCCGGTCTGGCCCCGCGACCCCGTGATGCCCACAAGGGGCTTTTTGGCCATGTGCTGGTGGTCGGTGGCGGCCCCGGCATGGCCGGTGCCGTCCGGCTGGCCGGCGAGGCCGCGGCCCGCTGCGGGGCCGGGCTGGTGAGTGTGGCCACGCGCCCGGAGCACCTTCCGGCGGTGCTCGCCGGGCGCCCGGAGCTCATGTGCGCGCCGGTGGGGTCCGCCGCGGCGCTCACCCCCTTGCTGGCCCGCGCCTCGGTGCTGGTGTTGGGGCCGGGGCTGGGGCAGGGGGCCTGGGGGCGCGAACTCTTTCGGGCCTGCCGGGATTTCGCCGGCCCCCGCGTGCTGGATGCCGATGCCCTGAATTTGCTGGCGGATGAGCCCGACACCGAGGCCTGCCGAGTGCTCACCCCACACCCTGGGGAGGCGGCGCGGCTGCTGGCTTGCACCACGGCGGAGGTGCAGGCGGACCGCTATGCCGCGGTGCGCGCGCTGCAGCAGCGCTACGGCGGCGTGGTGGTGCTGAAGGGCGCGGGCTCGCTGGTCTGCACCGGGGACGAGATCGTGCTGTGCGATGGGGGCAACCCGGGCATGGCCAGCGGCGGCATGGGCGATGTGCTGAGTGGCGTGTTGGGGGCGCTGCTGGCCCAGGGGCTGGCGCCGGGGCCGGCGGCCCGGATCGGCGTCGATCTGCACGCGCAGGCCGCCGACGCCGCGGCGGCCCGGGGCGAGCGGGGGCTGTTGGCCTCGGATTTGTTCGAGTATTTGCGGGAGCTGGTGAACCCGGATGAGTGATTGGCTGCAATTGGCGAACGAGGCGCGGACCGCCGAGGCGGGCGCGGCTCTGTGGCGGGCCCTGGAGGGCGAGGCGGTGGTGTATCTGCACGGCGATCTGGGCGCGGGCAAGACCACCCTGGTGCGAGGCCTGCTGCGGGCGGCGGGCCATGCGGGCGCGGTGCGCAGCCCTACCTATACCTTGGTCGAGCCCTACGAGGTGGCGGGGCGTGCCGTGTATCACCTGGATCTTTACCGGCTGGCCGACCCGGAAGAGCTGGAGTTTATCGGCCTGCGTGACCTGTTGGCGAGGCCCGCGCTGTGGCTGGTGGAGTGGCCCCAGCGTGGCGAGGGCATGTTGCCGGCGGCGGATCTTCGGCTGGAGCTTCATCACCAGCGCGAGGGCCGTGGGTTGCGGGTGGAGGCTGGCAGCGGGCGTGCCGAGGCAGCGGCCGAGGCGCTGCGCAGGCAGTTGGGGGGGTGTTGAGCAATCCTCGGGGAGCTTTGGCGGCTTGCATGGGTGCCAGTGGAATGAAGCAGCAGCTCCTTAGGTAGCACACAAGGTATTCGGTGTAGATCCTTATTTGTGTTCGTTTTTGTTGAAAAATGAGCGCGCCTGTGCCTAACTGTTGCTTGCCGTAATACCAAGACCGAAGGCACCGATTGATCATGCTGCGCACCGTGGGGGTTCTGCTGCTGTTGCTGCCGATGCTGGCCTGGGGCCGCGTCACCGTTGACGGTGTGCGCACCTGGGCGGCGCCGGATCACACCCGTGTGGTGTTCGATTTGAGCGCCCCGGCCGAGCATGAGGTCTTTACCCTGAGCGGCCCGGATCGGGTTGTGATTGACCTGGAGCAGGCGGCGGCCGACACCGCCCGTCTGCAAGGCGCCAAGGCGGAAGGGCTGCTCAAGCGCATTCGAAGCGCCCGCCGAGGCGAGCAGGGCCTGCGTGTGGTGCTGGACGTGGGCGCCGAGGTGGCGGCCAAGAGCTTCCTGGTCAAGCCCAACGGCACCTACGGCCACCGGCTGGTTATCGATTTGCGCAAGAAAAAGGCCGCGGACCAACCGGTGCGCACCGCCCCCCAGGGCGGCCGGCGGGAGCTGGTGATCGCCATAGACGCCGGTCACGGCGGCGAGGACCCGGGCGCCATCGGCAAGGCCGGTACCTATGAGAAGGACGTGGTGCTGGGTGTCGCCCGCAAGCTCGCGGCGCTGATCCAGCGGGAGCCGGGTATGAGCCCGCTGTTGATACGCACCGGCGATTACTACGTCGGTCTGCGTGATCGCACGCGCAAGGCCCGTCAAGGCGGGGCGGACATGTTCATCTCCATCCATGCCGATGCGGTGGAGACGCGCTCGGTCAAAGGCTCTTCCGTGTATACCCTGTCCCGTAACGGCGCCTCCACCGAAGCCGCGCGGCTGTTGGCCGCGCGGGAGAACTCCGCCGACCTGATCGGCGGCGTGTCGCTGGAAGGCAAGGACGATCTGGTGGCCAGCGTGTTGGTGGATCTCTCCCGTGCCGCCACCGTGGAGGCCAGCGTGGAACTGGCGGATCGCCTCTTGGGCGAGCTGGGCAAGGTGGGTCGGGTGCACAAGTCCCAGGTGGAGCACGCGGGCTTCGTGGTGCTGAAGAACCTGGACATCCCCTCGGTGCTGGTGGAATTGGCCTTCATCTCCAACCCCTCCGAGGAGAAGCGCCTGCGCAATCCGGCCGAGCAGCGCCGTCTTGCTCAGGCCTTGATGCAAGGCCTGCGGGGTTACGCCGAGCATTCCATGCCGCCGCCGGGGCTGCGCATGGCCGGTGGGCGCCAGCATGTGGTGCGCCGGGGCGATACCCTGAGCGGCATCGCCCAGACCTACAGCGTCAGCCTGCAGCAGCTGCGCAGCAGCAACAGCCTGGTCGGCGACGATATCCGGGTGGGTACCACCCTGATGATTCCCTGAGTACGGCGCGGGCTGTCACCCGGCCCGCCTTTGTCCCATAATGACCGCCCCCTGATAGCCACCCCTGCAAGGCCATGGCCGACGCGCGCCGCATTCGACAACTCTCCTCCCAGTTGGTCAACCAGATCGCCGCCGGCGAGGTGGTCGAGCGCCCGGCCTCCGTGGTCAAGGAGTTGGTGGAGAACAGCCTGGATGCGGGTGCGCGGCGGGTGGAGGTCGATATCGAGGAGGGCGGCCGGCGGCTGATCCGCATCCGCGATGACGGCCACGGCATACACCCGGAGGACCTGGCTCTCGCTCTGTCCAGCCATGCCACCAGCAAGATCCTCGAACTCCACGACCTGGAGCGGGTGGCGAGCCTGGGTTTTCGCGGCGAGGCCCTGCCCAGCATCGCCTCGGTTTCCCGGCTCAGTCTGAGCTCCCGTGTCCGGGGGGCGCCCCGGGGCTGGCAGGTGCAGGCGGATGGCCGTGAGCCCGTCGAGCCGCCGCGCCCGGCCGCGCACCCCGAAGGCACCACGCTGGAAGTGCGGGATCTGTTCTTCAATACCCCCGCCCGGCGCAAGTTCCTGCGCACCGAGCGCACTGAATTCCAGCACATCCAGGAGCTGATCAAACGTCTGGCGCTGAGTCGCTTCGATGTGGGTTTCCAGTTGCGTCACAATGGCAAGATCGTGCTGCAGGTGGCCGCCGGCGGCGACGTCGAGCAGCGGCTGGCGGAGTTGCTGGGCCGCGGTTTCGTCGAGCAGAGCCTGCACCTGCAGGCCGAGGCCGTGGGGCTGGGGCTGCAGGGCTGGGCCGCGCTGCCCACCTATTCCCGCAGCCAGGCGGACCTGCAGTATCTGTACCTGAACGGGCGCATGATTCGCGACCGGCTGGTCAATCATGCCCTGCGCCGGGCCTACCACGACGTGCTGTTCAAGGACCGGCATCCGGCCTATGTGCTGTATCTGAGCGTGGAGCCCGAGCAGGTGGACGTGAACGTGCACCCGACCAAGCACGAGGTGCGCTTTCGGGACAGTCGGCTGGTCTACGACTTCCTCTTTCGTCATGTGCACCGGGCCTTGGAGCAGGTTGCGCCCCGCGCCTCGGAGCAGCAGGCGCCGGCCGCGCCGCGACCGGAATTGCCGCCGAATCCGGTCCATCCTTCCGCTGCGCCGCCTCCGCGCCAGAGCACCATCAGTTTTCCCGCCGAGGAGGCGCGCCTGCTCTACGGCCAGCCGTCCGCGCCGGCCCAGGGCGGCGCGGCGGAGACCGCGGCAGCTCCGGAGACGCCGCGGCGGGATGTGGTCCGTCAGCCCCATCCTCGCCCCCGGCCGGAGGCCATGGACGGGGAGGTGCCGCCCTTGGGCTATGCGCTGGCGCAACTGCACGGTATCTACATCCTTGCCCAGAACGCTCGGGGCCTGGTGCTGGTGGACATGCACGCCGCCCACGAGCGGATCGTCTATGAGCGCCTCAAGCGCGATATGCAGCGCGACGGCGTGCAGTCCCAGCCCCTGCTGGTGCCGGTGAAGGTGGCGGTGAGTCCCGCCGAAGCGCAGCTCGCTGAAGAGCGCGAGGCCTTTTTCACCAGTCTGGGCTTGGAGCTGGGCCGGGCCGGCCCCGATCTGCTCCTGGTGCGTCAGGTGCCGGTGCTGTTGGCCCGGGCGGATGCCACTCAGCTGGTGCGTGATGTGCTCTCGGATCTGCAGACCCACGGCCGCAGTGACCGGATTCAGGAGGCGCTCAACACGGTGCTGGGCACCATGGGCTGCCATGGCTCCGTGCGGGCCCGGCGCCGCCTGACCGTGCCCGAGATGAACGCACTGTTGCGGGAAATGGAGCAGACCCCCAACAGCGGCCAGTGCAACCACGGGCGCCCCACCTGGACGGAGCTCTCCGTGGACGAGCTGGACGGCCTGTTCCTGCGAGGGCAGTGAGCGTCATGGCCGAGGCACCCGTCGTTTTTCTCATGGGGCCCACCGCCTCGGGCAAGACCGCCGTGGCGGTGGAGCTGGTGCAGCGTTTCCCCTTCGAGATCATCAGCGTGGATTCCGCGCTGGTGTATAGGGGCATGGACATTGGAACGGCCAAGCCCGAGCCCCATGTACTGGCGCAGGCTCCGCACCGATTGATCGACATTGCCGATCCGGCCGAGGCCTATTCAGCCGCACGCTTCGTCGAGGATGCCCGACGGGAGATCGCGCAGGTGCGGGCGGCGGGGCGCATACCACTGTTGGTAGGCGGGACCATGCTCTATTTTCGGGCGCTGGCGGAGGGATTGGCGCCATTGCCACAGGCCGACCCGGCCCTGCGTGCCGAGCTGGAGGCAGAAGCCGCGCGGCATGGCTGGGAGGCCTTGCATCAGCGTCTGACCGTGCTGGACCCGCGGACCGCGGCGCGGCTCGCGCCTTCGGACCCGCAGCGCATCCAGCGTGCGCTGGAGGTCTGCCTGCTGAGCGGCGAGCCAATGAGCCGTTTGCTGGAACAGGGCCGGCGGGGCGGGCTGTCGAGCGCTCCGGTGAAATGGGTGGTCGCCCCCGCCGAGCGGGCTTGGCTGCGCGAGCGCATCGCAGGGCGCTTTGCTCAGATGCTGGCCCAGGGCTTCGTCGCCGAGGTCGAGGCGCTGCGTGCCCGCCCCGATCTGGCCCCCGGTATGCCGTCCATGCGTGCGGTGGGCTACCGGCAGGTCTGGGAGTATCTGGAGGGCGTCGTGGATTATGCCGGCATGGAGTACAAGGGTGTGGTCGCCACGCGGCAATTCGCCAAACGCCAGATGACCTGGTTGCGCCGGGAAACCCAGGCGCAGTGGTTCGATCCGCGGGCCGCAGGCTGGCGGAGCAGCCTCGCGCGGGCCGCCGAACAAGTCTGCGAGGCCGACCGTCGAAATGGGGGTTGAGGTGACTGGCTGGCGTACCGAGCTATGTTATTATTCCTTCCTTATGACTGACACTAGGCTAATTGTGAGGGTGATCGCCGGGCGTACGGCTGGAGGCCTCCAATAAGAACAAACACTCGATTGATAAGGAGTCACTCGATGGCTAAAGGACAATCGCTGCAAGAGCCGTTCCTCAACGCATTGCGCAAGGAGAAGGTCCCCGTCTCCATCTACCTGGTCAATGGCATCAAGCTGCAGGGGCAGATCGAATCCTTCGATCAGTTCGTGGTGCTGTTGAAGAACAGCGTCAGCCAGATGGTGTACAAGCACGCCATCTCCACGGTCGTGCCCGCTCGCAACGTGCGCACCTCGCCGCCGGAAGAACGTGGTCAAGAATACGGAAACATCTGAGACGACACCGGGCACCTCGGAAGCGAACCTCTTCGACCGCCCGGGCGGCGGTGAGCGAGCCGTCATCGTCCATTTGGACATGGGCGGTCTTGATGTGGAGGAGTCCATCGAGGAGTTCGCCGCGCTGGCCGAGTCGGCGGGCGCGGAAGTGGTTTCCGTGCTGACCAATCGCCGTGGGCGACCAGACCCCCGGTTTTTCATAGGCACCGGCAAGGTGGATGAGCTCGCCGCGGTCCTGCGCGCCGAGGAGGCGGATCTGGTGTTGGTCAATCACGCCATCAGCCCCGCCCAGGAGCGCAATCTGGAGCGAGCGCTGCAATGCCGGGTGCTCGATCGCACCGGTCTTATTCTCGATATCTTCGCTCAGCGCGCTCGTTCCCACGAGGGCAAGCTGCAGGTGGAGCTCGCGCAGCTTCGGCATATGGCCAGTCGGCTGGTGCGGGGTTGGAGTCACCTGGAGCGACAGAAGGGCGGCATAGGTCTGCGCGGTCCCGGTGAAACCCAGCTGGAAATGGATCGGCGTATGCTCGGTCTGCGCATCAAGCAGTTGGAGCGCCGGCTGGTGAAGGTGCGTCGCCAGCGCAGCCAGGGGCGGCAGGCGCGCAAGAAGCGGGAATTGCCGGCCATCTCCCTGGTGGGCTACACCAACGCCGGCAAGTCCACCCTGTTCAATCACCTGACCACCGCCGAGGTGTATGCGGCGGATCAGCTGTTCGCCACCCTGGATACCACCCTGCGGCGCCTGGAGCTGTCCACCGGCCAGCCCGTCATCATCGCCGACACGGTAGGCTTCGTGCGGGATCTTCCCCACCAGTTGGTGGCGGCTTTTCGCTCCACCCTGGAAGAGGTCATCGAGGCGGATCTGCTGCTGCATGTGGTGGATGCCGCCGATGAGGACCGGGCCAACACGGTGGAGCAGGTGAAGAGCGTGCTGGCGGATATCGGCGCCGGCGAGGTGCCGGTGCTCTACGTCTACAACAAGGTGGATCTGCTCGATCGCGAGCCGGGCATAGACCGGGACGACCAGGGCCGCCCGCTGGCGGTGTGGCTCTCGGCGGCCAGTGGCGAGGGGCTGGAGCTGCTGCGCCAGGCGCTGACCGAGCGGGTAGGCGAGCAGCGTTTTCACGGTTGGGTTACCCTGCGTCCGGAGCAGGGGCGGCTGCGGGCTCGCCTCTTCCAGCTCGGCAAGGTTCTGCAGGAGCGAACCGGGGAGCAGGGCGAGGCGATGCTGGAGGTGGATCTGCCTCGGCGTGACTTCGAGCGCCTGCGGGCGGGGGAAGGCTTGCGGGCGGAATCCTGCTGACCTTCCTTTCCAGGGGGATTGATCAGCGCCTCCCTTGCAGGTCCGGCGCGCGGCTCTTTACAATCCAAGCGTTTTTGCGCCTTGAAATTACAGCGTCGGCCCGAGTCCGGCGAAACCAGGGGGTGCCCGATCTTGCGTGGGCGCCGCCGACTGATCACGGAGAGTTCAATGGCCTGGAATGAACCGGGTGGCGGTAATCGCGACCCCTGGTCCGGTCCTGGGAAGAACAACCAGGGGCCGCCGGATCTGGATGAAGTACTGCGCAAGCTCCAGGGCCGGCTGCATCGCCTGTTCGGCGGCAAGTCGGGGGGCGACTCCGGAGACGAGGCCGGCGGTGGTGGCGGCGCGGGGGCCTTCGGCCTGATGCTGCTGGCGGGTATTTTGCTGCTGGCCTGGCTGGCCTCCGGTTTCTACATCGTCGACCAGGGCTGGCGTGGCGTGGTGCTCCGTTTCGGTGAGCACGTGGATACGGCCATGCCTGGGCCTCACTGGGTCTTGCCCTATCCGATTTCCGAAGTGCGCCGGGTCAATGTGACCGAGGTGCGCGTGGTGGAAGTGGGTTATCAGTCCACCGGCGGCGGGCGCAAGCGCCCCGTGCTCGACGAGGCGCTGATGCTCACTCGCGATGAGAACATCGTCAATGTGCAGCTGGCGGTGCAATACCGGGTAGAAGATCCGGCCGCGTACCTCTTCCAGATGCGTGACCCCGACGGCGTGCTCAAGCGCCTGGCCAAGAGCGCACTGCGCGAAGTAGTGGGCAAGCGGCCCATGGAGGAAGTGCTGACCTGGGGCAGCGTTGAAGAGATCACCAGCGAGGGCGAAATGGCCCCGCGGCAGATCGGTGGCTCCGCCGAGGTGGCGGCAAGCGCCCGGGAGTTGATCGAGCAGGGCCTCGCCGAGGAGTACGGTTCCGGCCTGCGGCTGGTGGATGTGGCGGTACAGGACATCCAGCCGCCGGATCAGGTTCAGGAGGCCTTCGCCGACGCCGTGGGCGCTCGGGAGGACCGCCAACGCCTGATCAACCAGGCCCACGCTTACGCCAATGAAATCATTCCCCGCGCCCAGGGTGAGGCGGCTCGCGCCACCGAGGAGGCCGAAGCCTACCGGGCGCGGGTGGTGGCCGAGGCCCAGGGTGAGGGGAGCCGCTTCGTGGACCTGTTGAGCGAATACCAGCAGGCGCCGGAGGTGACCCGCGAGCGACTGTATCTGGCCGCCATGGAGCAGGTGCTCAGCCGCTCCAGCAAGATCCTGGTGGGCGTGGAAGGCGGTCAGCCGCTGATGTACCTGCCGCTGGACAAGATGATGGAGCGCAGCGCTCGCCCCGCCGGCGCCGCCAATACCGACAGCGGTGGCGGCAGCGCCTTCGTGGATGACGGTTTGGGCGGTTCCTCGTTCAGCGGCGGCGGCGCGTCCTCCTCGACGGGCGGGCGTAATGTGGAACGCCGCAGGGGGGTCCGCTGATGCGACAGTTTAGAACTCCGGTGGTGGCGGTGGTCGTCATCGCCCTGATCCTGGCTTGGTTCTCGGCCTTCACGGTTCACGAGGCGGAGCGGGCCATCAAGTTCCGACTCGGTGAGATCGTCAAGAGCGATTACCAGCCGGGGCTGCATTTCAAGGTGCCGTTCATCAACAATGTGCGCACCTTCGATGCCCGTGTGCAGGTGCTCGACGAGCAGCCGGCGAGCTACATCACCGCCGAGCAGAAGCCGGTGATCGTGGACGCTTACGTGCTTTGGCGCATCGGCGAGGACGTAGAGCGTTTCTATACCTCGGTGGTGGGCAGCCCCGAGCGCGCCGGCCAGCGCTTGAGCGAGATCGTCCGCGGCGCCCTGCGCAGCCAGTTCGGCAAGCGCACGGTGCAGGAAGTGGTGTCCGGCGAGCGGGCCATGATCATGGAGGCGCTGCAGGAGCAGCTCAATGAGGCGGCCGAGGCTATCGGTGTCTCGGTGGTGGATGTACGCATCGAGCGCATCGAGCTGCCCGAGGCCATCAACGAGCGTATCTATGCGCGCATGCGCTCCACCCGTGAGCGGGTGGCCAAGGAGTTGCGCGCTCAGGGCGCCGAGGCGGCCGAGCGCATCCGCGCCGAGGCCGACCGGCAGCGCCAGGTGATCCTGGCGGAAGCCTATCGGGAGGCGGAGCAGCTGCGAGGCAAGGGCGATGCCCAATCGGCGCGCATCTTCGCCGAGGCCTACGAGCGCGATCCGGAATTCTATTCCTTCTATCGCAGCCTCAACGCCTACACCGAGGCCTTCAATAGCGAGGATGACGTGCTGGTGCTCTCCCCCGAGCAGTCCCAGTTCTTCCGCTACTTCAACAGCGAGACCGGCGGCGGGCGTTGAGCCCGCGTTGGGGTTGGCTTGAATCAGCCGGGTGGCCTGCCACCCGGCCTTTTTGTGGGTAGACGCCATGTGGCAGGACCTGTTCTCCGCGCTGGCCCTGGTTCTGGTGCTGGAGGGCATCATGCCCTTTCTCAGCCCCGACGGCCTGCGGCGCAGCCTGCTCGGTATCGCCCGGCTGGATGACCGCGTGCTGCGGGTCATGGGGCTGGGCAGCATGCTGCTGGGCGCACTGCTTCTTTATCTGGTCAGGCACTGAATACTTATGCGCGAACCGACATTCGGCAAGGACAATCGCTGGCTGCTTCCGGAAGGGGTGGACGAGGCCCTGCCCGAGCGGGCCGCGGCCCTGGAGGCCCTGCGCCGCCGGCTGCTGGATCTGTACTGGAGCTGGGGCTATGAGCAGATCATGCCGCCCTTCATCGAGTACCTGGATTCCCTGCTCACCGGCGCCGGGCACGATCTGGACCTGCAGACCTTCAAGCTCACCGACCAGCTGAGCGGCCGGCTCATGGGGGTGCGCGCGGACATGACGCCCCAGGCGGCGCGCATCGATGCCCATCAGCTCAACCGGGAAGGCCCCAGTCGGCTGTGTTACATCGGCACCGTGCTGCAGACTCGGCTGGAGGGCTTGTCCCGCTCGCGCAACCCGCTGCAGGTGGGCGCCGAGCTCTACGGACATGCCGGGGTGGAGAGCGAGGTGGAGATCATCTCGCTGATGCTCGCGACCCTGGCGAGCGCCGGTGTGGGCGATGTGCACCTGGATCTGGGGCATGTGGGCATCTTCCGCGGGCTGGTGGCCCAAGCCAATCTGGACGAGGCCGCCGAGGCGGGGCTGTTCGATGCCCTGCAGCGCAAGGCCGAACCGGACATGCGTGAGTTGCTCCGAGGCGTGGAGCCGGCCGTCGCCGAGATGCTGTTGGCGCTGGTGGAACTCAATGGTGGTGTAGAGGTGCTGGACCGCGCCAACGAAGTGCTGGCCGGGGGCAACGAGACGGTGCGCACGGCGCTGAAGGCCCTGTGGCGCATCGCCTCGGCGCTGGAGCGCCACCAGCCGGCGCTGCCGGTGCACTTCGACCTGGCGGAGCTGCGCGGTTACCGCTACCACACCGGCGCGGTGTTCGCGGCTTTCGTGCCGGAGCACGGCGAGGAAATCGCCCGCGGCGGGCGCTATGACCAGATCGGCGCGGTCTTCGGACGCTCCCGCCCGGCGGTGGGCTTCAGCGCCGATGTGCGCACCCTGGCGGACCTGGCCGGTGGCGAGGCCGCCACGCCGCGTCGTGGTGTGCTGGTGGACTGGTCCGATGACCCGGCGGTGCTGGGCGAGGTGCGTCGTCTGCGCGAGCAGGGCGAGCGGGTGGTCTGGGCGATGCCCGGCGAGCCCGCCCCTGCCGAGGAACTCGGCTGCGATCGGCGCCTGCGGCGCGAGGGTGCCGAATGGCGCCTGGAAACACTCTGAACTCTTTAATTCTCTGTTAGCGGAAGGACCAATGGCCAAGAATGTCGTTGTTATCGGTTCCCAGTGGGGCGATGAGGGCAAGGGCAAGGTCGTCGACCTGCTCACCGATCGTGTCGCCGCGGTGGTGCGCTTCCAGGGCGGCCACAATGCCGGCCACACCCTGGTCATCGACGGCAAGAAAACCGTCCTGCATCTGATCCCCTCCGGCATCCTGCGCGAAGGCGTGCAGTGCCTGATCGGCAACGGCGTGGTCCTCTCGCCCGAGGCCCTGCTCAGGGAGATCGCCCACCTGGAGGCCCAGGGCGTGCCCGCCCGCGAGCGGCTGCGCATCAGCCCCTCCTGCCCGCTGATCCTGCCCGTGCACGTGGCCCTGGACCAGGCGCGCGAACGGGCCCGGGGCAAGGCGGCCATCGGTACCACCGGGCGCGGGATTGGCCCGGCTTACGAGGACAAGGTTTCCCGTCGCGGTCTGAGAGTGGCGGACCTGCTCTATCGCGAGCGCCTGGCGGGCAAGCTCGGCGAGTTGCTGGATTACCACAACTTCGTGCTCCAGCACTTCTTCAAGGAAAAGCCGGTGGACTTCCAGCAGGTTCTGGATGGCTGCCTGGCTCAAGCCGAGGAGCTGGAGCCCATGGTCATCGACGTGGGCGCGGCGCTGCACGAGTACCAGGAGGCCGGCCAGCCCCTGCTCTTCGAGGGGGCTCAGGGCACGCTGCTGGACATAGACCACGGCACCTACCCCTACGTGACCTCCTCCAACACCACCGCGGGGGCGGCGGCCAGCGGCACCGGCGTGGGGCCGCGGGATCTGCACTATGTGCTGGGTATCACCAAGGCCTACACCACTCGGGTGGGCGCGGGGCCCTTCCCCACGGAACTGTTCGATGAGTTGGGCGAACACCTGGGCAAGCGCGGCCACGAGTTCGGCGCCACCACCGGGCGACGGCGCCGCTGCGGTTGGTTCGACGCCGTGGCCCTGCGCCGCGCGGCCCATATCAACAGCCTCTCGGGGCTATGCATCACCAAGCTGGACGTGCTCGACGGCCTGGACATGATCCGCATCTGCGTGGGTTATCGCTGTGCGGGCAAGCTGGTGGAGACCTTGCCGCCGGGGGCGGAACTGCTGGCCGATTGCGAGCCGCAGTACATCGACCTGCCCGGCTGGAGCGAGTCCACCGTGGGGGTGGAGAACTTCGATGGCCTGCCGGCCAATGCCCAGGCGTATCTGCGCAAGGTGGAAGAGCTGGTCGGCGTGCCGGTGGATATCATCTCCACCGGGCCGGACCGGCGCGAGACCATCGTGCTGCGCCACCCCTTCGATGCCTGAGTAGCGTAAACGCCTGTGTGGCAGCGGCCTTGGTCGCTGCCACATTCCCGGGCACTCACAGCTTGTCCATGGATTGCGCAACGAAAAAAGGCGAGCCATCGGGCTCGCCTTTCTCGATCAGGTATGGTGCCGAGGAGAGGACTCGAACCTCCACGGGGTTTCCCCCACTAGCACCTGAAGCTAGCGTGTCTACCAATTTCACCACCTCGGCTTGATGTGCCACCTGAGTGACCACCAGCGGCGCGTACTTTACTGTCGAGGCATGGGGCTGTCAACGGCTTTTTGCCGCTTTGTTCAAAGCGACACCCGGAAGGAGTATGCTGCAGCCATGATGAGAGGACCGAAATAAACGCATGGCGAAAAGAGACAAGACACCCCGGGTGCAGGACCCCTTCCGTGCCCGCGAGCAACAGACCTACGAACATCCGATCCCCAGCCGGGAATACATTCTGGAGTACTTGGCCACGCAGGGCCGCCCACTGACCCGCGAGGCCATCGGCCAGGGCCTGGAGCTGGAGCACCCCGATGCCATCGAGGGCCTGCGCCGGCGCCTGCGCGCCATGGAGCGCGAAGGTCAGCTGATCCGTAACCGCCGACGCGCCTACGTCATCGTCGACAACAAGGAACTGGTACGCGGTCGCATCAACGGCCGCGCCGACGGCTCCGGTCAGATGATGCCCGAGACCGGCGAGGCGCCCATTCAGCTGCAGCCGCGGCAGATGCGCGAGCTGTTCCACGGCGACCGGGTGGTGGTGCGCGTCACCGGCATCGACGCCGAGGGCAAGCCCGAAGGCGAGTTGGTGGAAGTGCTCAAGCGCGCCAACCGCAGTATTACCGGGCGCTTCTACCGCGAGAGCGGGGTCGGGTTCGTGGTGCCCGAGAGCAAGCGTATTCATCACGACGTCATCGTGCCCGCCGACGCCCAGGCCGATGCCGAGAGCGGCGAACTGGTGGTGGCCGAATTGGTGGCCCAGCCCAGTGTGCGCCGGCAGCCCATCGGGCGCATCATTCAGGTGCTGGGCCGGCACGTGGAAGCCGGCATGGAAATCCAGGTCGCCGCCCGGGTGCACGGGATTCCCGTGGACTGGCCCGATGATGTGCTGGAAGCGGCGAAGCGCCTGGACCCGGAGGTGCCGGATCAGGCCAAGGAAGGGCGCGTGGATCTGCGCGATACGCCATTGGTGACCATCGATGGTGCCGATGCCCGGGATTTCGACGACGCCGTCTACTGTGAGCCCACGCCCAGCGGCTGGAAGCTGCTGGTGGCCATCGCCGATGTCTCCCACTACGTGCAGCCGCGCAAGCCGCTGGATCGAGAGGCCAACGAGCGGGGTACCTCGGTGTATTTTCCCCGCAACGTAGTGCCCATGCTCCCCGAGGTGCTCTCCAACGGCTTGTGTTCGCTCAATCCGCAGGTGGACCGGCTGTGCATGGTCGCGGAAATGCAGATCGCCGCCGACGGCAAGTTACGGCGCTCACGCTTCTATCGCGCGGTGATGCGCTCCCATGCGCGGCTCACCTACGAGGAAGTCGCAGCCATGCTGGAGGGTGACAAGGCGCTGCGACGCAAGCACCAGGGGCTGATTCCCCATCTGGAGCATCTGCAGGGGGTCTTCAAGTCCCTGTTCAGCGCGCGCAAGCGTCGCGGCGCCATCGACTTCGAGACCAGCGAATCGCAGATCATCTTCGGCGAAGGTGGGCGGGTGGAGACCATCGTCCCCACCGACCGCAACCAGGCTCATCGCATCATCGAGGAATGCATGGTCATCGCCAATGTGGCGGCGGCCCGCTTCCTGCAGCGCCACCGCATCGGCGGGCTGTTCCGCGACCACGAAGGCCCCTCGGCGGACCGGCTGGAAAACCTCAAGACCTTCCTGGCGCAGGCCGGCCTCAGCCTGGGCGGTGGCGACAAGCCCGGCTCCGACGATTACGCCAAGCTCATGGAGCAGGTGCGGGACCGGCCCGACCGCCACCTGATCCAGACCATCATGCTGCGCTCCATGAAGGCCGCCGAATACCGGCCCGAGAGCAAGGGGCACTTCGGCCTGGCGCTGGAGCAGTACGCCCATTTCACCTCGCCCATCCGTCGCTACCCGGATCTGATCGTGCACCGGGCCATCGGCCATATCCTCGACGGCGGCAAGGGCAAGGACTTCGTCTACTCCCACGACAAGCTGCTGGCCCTGGGTGAGCACTGTTCGATGGTGGAGCGACGTGCCGACGAGGCCACCCGCGACGCCATCATGAGCCTCAAGTGCGAATACATGGCCGACCGGGTAGGCGAGGAGTTCACCGGGGTGATCAGCGGGGTAACCGGTTTCGGGCTGTTCGTGGAGCTCGACGAGCTGCATGTGGACGGGCTGGTGCACATTTCCAGCCTGGAGAACGATTTCTACCGCTTCGACCCGATCGGCCATCGCCTCCAGGGCGAGCGGGGCGGCAAGGAATACCGCCTGACCGACCGGGTGCGGGTGCGCCTGGCGCGGGTCGATAAGGACGAGCGCAAGATCGACTTCGACCTGCTGGCTCATCCGCTGAACGAGCACGGGGAGGAGGTCGGCGGCAAACGCAAGGACAAGGCGCGCGCGAAGACCCACAAGGCGGCCAAGGCCGAAGCCGGCGACAAGCCGGCGCGTCGCGGGCGGGGCAGTCGTGCGCGCAAGAGCGGTCGTTAAGCGACGATGAGCGAGCCACAATATATCCACGGGCTGCACGCCGCCCGTGCCGCCATCAAGTATGACCCGGCCCATATCGTCGAGGTGTGGGTCGAGAAGGGTCGCCGGGACGCTCGGCTGGAGCGCCTGCTCGAGGGCCTTCAGCATGGCCGGGTGCCGCTGCATCGGGTGGCGCGTTCGGAGCTGGACCGTCTGGTGCCCGGCGGCGTCCACCAGGGGATCGTGCTCGCCTATCGGGGGGCTGCGCCCCGGGGGGAGGCGGAGCTGGAACACCTGCTCGATGCCTTGGTTGAGGCGCCGTTCCTGCTGGTGCTGGATCAGGTGCAGGATCCCCACAACCTCGGTGCCTGTCTGCGCAGCGCCGACGCCGCTGGCGTGCACGGCGTGATTGCCCCGCGGGACCGTGCCGCCGGGCTTACCCCCACCGTGCACAAGGTGGCCAGCGGCGCGGCCCAGTCCGTGCCCTTCTTCCAGGTCACCAACCTGGCCCGCACCCTGCGGGCCCTGCGCGAGCGGGGGATCTGGCTGGTGGGCGCCGCGGGGGAGGGAGATGCCAGCCTCTATCAGGCGGATCTCACCGGCCCGCTCGCGGTGCTGATGGGCGCGGAGGAATCCGGGCTGCGCCGGCTCAGTCGGGAGCTCTGTGATCAGTTGGCATCCATTCCCATGGCCGGCCAGGTGGAGAGCCTCAACGTCTCGGTGGCCGCCGGGGTGTTCCTGTTCGAGGCGGTGCGTCAGCGCCGGGCCCTAAGGCGTTGATGGGACTTTAATCTCCCGCCGTGCTCGGCTAAACTGCGCGATCTTTCAAAAGCCCGCCCCCCAAAGGCGGGCCTCCTTGCCGGCGGCGAGCGCTGTCGGCTCCGGGCCTCGGCCCGTTTATCCGAAAGGAGCAACAATGCGACATTACGAGATCGTGTTCCTGGTGCATCCGGACCAGAGCGACCAGGTGCCCGCGATGATCGAGCGTTACCGCGGCATCATCGAATCCAAGGGCGGCAAGATCCATCGTCTGGAAGACTGGGGTCGCCGTCAGCTCGCCTATCCCATCAAGAAACTGATCAAGGCGCACTACGTGCTGATGAACGTGGAGTGTGGCACCGAAGAGCTCGCCGAGCTGGAGTCCACCTTCCGCTTCAACGATGCCGTGATCCGCAACATGGTCATGGCGCGCAAGCAGGCCGATACCGATCCTTCCCACCTGGCCAAGAGCCGGGAAGAGGAAGAGAGCGGTCGGGGCCGCGGCCGTGATCGTGACGATCGCGAAGAGCGCGGCGAGCGCCGTGAGCGTTCCGATCGTGACGAGCAGGAGCAGAAAGAGGAAGACTGAACGCTTCCGGCAGCTGGCGAATGATCGACGACAACCGTTTGATTCTCGCCGGACGGCTGCTGGATGCGGTGGAGCTGCGTCGCACCCCGGCCGGCATCGCCATCGCCCGTTTTGCCCTGGAGCACGAAGGCTCTTGGCAGGAAGCGGGGGTGGAGCGCCGGCACCGTTTCATCATCGGCGTGCGCGCCGTGGGGGACGAGCTCTGCCGAAGCGTTCAGGCGCTTCCGCCCGGGACAGCCATGCGAGTGCATGGCAGCCTGGTGCGTAGCCAACAGCGCAGTGATGACTATCGGCTTTTGATCAGCGCACGGCGCATTGAATTGATACGGGATACTGGAGCATAAAATGGCGCGTTTTTTCCGTCGTAGAAAGTTTTGCCGCTTTACCGCAGAGGGCGTGAAAGAGATCGATTACAAGGATCTCAACACCCTGCGCAACTACATCACCGAGACCGGGAAGATCGTTCCCAGTCGCATCACCGGCACCAGCGCGCGCTACCAGCGTCAGCTGGCGCGGGCGATCAAGCGGGCGCGTTTCCTGGCCCTGCTGCCCTACACCGATCGCCACTAAACGGCATTCGGTTTCGGCGGCCGCGGAGCGGAGCTGCTGGTGCGTGCACTAGCCGGTTTCATCATGCGAGGCCGATCCCAGGCGGTGCTGGTCGCCAGTCTGGGCGCCTTGTTGCCGGGCCTGATCTGGGTGAGCGGCGCGGTCATCGCGCTGTTTGCCCTGCGCAAGGGCTGGCGGGAAGGCTTGCTGATCATCGTCTTTACGGCGGGGGTCTGCGCCCTGGGGTTAACGCTGCTGGGCGGGCTGCCGCAGCAGGTACTGCGCCCGGCGCTGGAGCTGTGGCTACCGGTGTTGCTGGTGGCGGGCTGGCTGCGGGCGAGCGTCTCCCTGTCCTCCACCCTGCAGCTGCTTGCCGGGCTGGGGGTGCTGACGGTGCTGGGGTTGTATCTCCTGGTGCCGGAGCCCGAGGCCTACTGGGCGGCGCAGTTCGAGCAGATGCGCCAGCTGCTGGAGGTGGGCGAGGCCGATTGGGCCATGTTGCGCGAGCAGATCGTGCCCATCATGAGCGGGCTTTGGGCGGTGAACCTGATGCTGCTGGTGCTCATCGGGCTGCTGCTCGGGCGCTGGTGGCAGGCGCTGCTGTTCAACCCGGGCGGCTTTCGCCAGGAGTTTCACGGCCTGCGGCTGGATTGGCGGCTGGCGGTATTGGCGCTGGCGCTGTGGGTGGCTTCGGCTTTCACCGGCCCCGGGCTGGTGAATGATCTGGGCCTGGTGCTGAGCGGGATCTTCCTGTTCCAGGGCCTGTCGTTGATCCACGCGGTGGGTGCGGCGCGCGACTGGGGGCGGGGCTGGTTCGTACTGCTGTACGTGCTTTTGCCGCTGATCCTGCAGATTTTGATGGCGGTCGGTATGGGCGATGCGATTTTCAATTGGCGCCGCCGGCTGATGGGTTCCGACGGCGGGCCGTCGGCATGATTTATGGTTTGTGACACCGTGGGGTGATGACGATGGAAGTGATTCTGCTGGAGAAGGTCGAGAACCTGGGCGGCCTGGGCGACAAGGTCAAGGTCAAGGCGGGCTACGGCCGCAACTACCTGGTGCCGCAGGGCAAGGCCAAGCCGGCCACCGCCGAGAACCTGGCCGAGTTCGAGGCGCGTCGCGCCGAGCTGGAAAAGGCCGCCGCCGAGCTGCTGGCCTCGGCCGAAGCCCGCAAGGCGAAGCTTGAAGAGATGAGCGTGACCATCCAGTCCAAGGCGGGTGAGGAAGGCAAGCTGTTCGGCTCCGTGGGCACCCAGGACATCGCCGACGCGATCACCGCCGCCGGCGTGGAAGTGACCCGTCAGGAAGTGCGGCTGCCGGAAGGCCCGCTGCGCAACCTCGGCGAGTACGAGATCGAACTGCATCTGCACACCGATGTGGATGCCACCATCAAGCTGGTGGTGGAAGCGGAATAATCCGCTGGCTGTGACGGGGTCGCCCGCCATCCCTGGCGGGCGGCCTTAACATGCGTCACTATCGATCCGGCTGACGGATCTCCGGGGGAGTGACGAATGGCAGAGGCGCCTATCGCCGATGCGGCCATCGACAGAATCAAGACGCCGCCGCATTCCATAGAGGCCGAGCAGGCCGTGCTCGGCGGCCTGATGCTGGACAACGAGGCCTGGTTCCAGGTCTCCGACAAGCTCACCGAGGCCGATTTCTACCGTGGCGATCATCGCCGCATCTTCCTCGCCATCGCCGCGCTCGCCGAGGCGGGCAAGCCGCTGGACGTGCTCACCATCTCCGAGTGGCTGAAGGAAAACGGCCAGCTCGAGGACGCGGGTGGCCTCGGCTACCTGGGCAGTATCGCCCAGCAGACCCCCAGTGCCGCCAATATCGCCGCCTACGCCGAGATCGTCCGCGACCGTTCCGTGCGCCGTCAGTTGGTGCGCAGCGCCGACGAGATCATCGAGCTGGTCTTCGAGCAGGAAGGCCGTCCCACCCCCGAACTGCTGGAGGCCGCCGAGCAGAAGGTCTTCAAGATCGCCGAGCAGACCGGTCGCGGCCAGGACGGCTTCATCGGCGTGAAGGACATCCTGCCGGTGGTGGTGGAACGCATCGATACCCTCTACGGTCAGGACAGCACCATCACCGGTCTGGCCACCGGCTTTCACGACTTCGACCAGATGACCTCCGGCCTGCAAGCCGGCGACCTGGTGATCGTCGCCGGCCGCCCCTCCATGGGCAAGACCACCTTTGCCATGAACATCGCCGAGCATGCCGCCCTGAAGGGTGAGGCGCCGGTGGCGGTATTCAGCATGGAAATGCCCGGTGACTCGCTGGTGATGCGCATGCTCTCGTCCCTGGGGCGGGTGGAGCTGCAGAAAATTCGTACCGGCAAGCTGCTCGACGAGGACTGGCCTCGGCTGACCGGTACCATGAACCTCATGGCCAATGCCAAGCTGTTCATCGACGACTCCGCCGGCCTCAGCCCCAACGAGATGCGCGGCCGCGCGCGACGCCTCAAGCGCGAGCACGGCCTGGGGCTGATCGTGGTGGATTACCTGCAGCTGATGCAGCTGCCCGGATTCAAGGAAGGCCGTACCGCGGAGATCTCGCAGATCTCCCGCTCCCTGAAGGCCATGGCCAAGGAGCTCGACGTGCCGGTGATCGCGCTCTCCCAGCTCAACCGCTCCCTGGAGCAGCGCCCCAACAAGCGCCCGGTGATGTCGGACCTGCGTGAATCCGGCGCCATCGAGCAGGACGCCGATGTGATCACCTTCATCTACCGCGATGAGGTCTATAACGACGACAGCCCGGACAAGGGGTCGGCCGAGATCATCATCGGCAAGCAGCGTAACGGGCCCATCGGCACGGTGCGTCTGACCTTCCTGGGCAAGTACACCCGCTTTGAGAACTTCATCGAGGACGTCTACCGCGACGAGGCCTATCTGTGAGCCGCGGCACCCGGGCACTGATCGACCTGGCGGCGCTGCGCCATAACTTCGCCCTGGCCCGGGCGCACGCCGAGGGCGCGCGGGTGATGGCGGTGATCAAGGCCGGCGGCTACGGCCACGGGCTGCGGCGTACCGCCCAGGCATTGCCCGACGCGGATGCCTTCGGTGTGACCAGCCTGGAGGAGGCGCTGCCGCTGCGTGCGGCCGGCATCTCCCAACCCATCCTCCTGCTCGAAGGCATTTTCACCGACGATGAGCTGGCCGCGGCGGCGGAGCACGAGCTCTCCTTGGTGGTGCATTCCGAGTGGCAGCTCGCGGCGCTGGAGCGTTGCGAGCTGCGCGCTGCCTTCGAGTGCTGGCTGAAGATCAATTCCGGCATGAACCGTCTTGGTGTGCCGGGCGAGCAGGCCGCGGTCTTCGAGCGCCGATTGCAGGCCTGCCCCGCGGTGCGCGGCACGCCGCGGCTGATGACCCACCTGGCGGCGGCCGATGACCGGGGCGGTGCGCGCACCCCGGCGCAGTTGGAAAGCTTCCGCCGCAGCTGCGAGGGGCTCACCGGCGAGCGCTCCCTGGCCAACTCCGCCGGCCTGCTGGGCTGGCCGGCGGCCCGCGCCGACTGGGTACGCCCGGGCATCATGCTCTATGGCGTCTCGCCTTTCGTGGATGGCGGTGAGCGGCCGGACCTGCGGCCGGTGATGACCCTGGAGAGCCAGCTGATCGCCATCAACCAGTGCCGCGCCGGGGATCGTATCGGCTACGCGGGCGCCTACACCTGCCCCGAGGACATGGCCGTGGGGGTGGTGAGTATCGGCTATGGCGATGGCTACCCGCGTCATGCGTCCACCGGCACGCCGGTGCTGCTCAATGGTCGGCGCACACAGTTGCTGGGGCGGGTGTCCATGGACATGATCTGCATCGATCTGCGCGGCCAGGCTGACGCCCGGGTGCACGACCCGGTGGTGCTCTGGGGGCAGGGCCTGCCCGCCGAAGAGGTGGCGGCCGCCGCCGGCACCATTGCCTACGAACTGTTCTGTCGTCTCACCAACCGGGTGCGCTTCGAGTACCACGATGGCTAAGTCACGTACGGTTTTCGTCTGCAGTGGCTGTGGTGCCAGCAGCCCCAAGTGGGCGGGGCAGTGCGGGGATTGCGGTGAATGGAACACCTTGCAGGAGCAGGTGTTGGCCGCCGCCACGCCCCGCGCCGCCGCCGCGCCCCGGGGGCAGTACGCGGGTGATGCCGGGGTGAAGACTCTCGCCGAGGTATCCACCGAGGAAGAGGCGCGCTTTGGCACCGGCCTGCGGGAACTGGACCGAGTGCTGGGTGGGGGTCTGGTGCAGGGCGGGGTGGTGCTGCTGGGCGGCGACCCGGGTATCGGCAAGTCCACCCTGCTGTTGCAGACCGTCGCCATGCTGCCCGGGGATTTGCGCAGTCTGTATGTCACCGGGGAGGAATCCCTGCGCCAGGTGGGCCTGCGGGCGCGGCGCCTGGGTGTTGCCGCCGAGCGCATGCAGGTGCTGGCCGAGACCTCGGTGGAGGCCATCGTCGACGCGGCGCGTGCGGCGCGTCCGCAGGTGCTGGTGGTGGATTCGATCCAGACCGTGTTCAGCGAGAACCTGCAGTCCGCGCCCGGCTCCGTGAGCCAGGTGCGTGAAGCCGCGGCGCATCTGGTGCGCTACGCCAAGCAAAGCGGCACGGCGCTGTTCCTGGTGGGCCATGTTACCAAGGAGGGGGCACTGGCTGGCCCCCGGGTGCTGGAGCACATGGTGGACACGGTGCTGTATTTCGAGAGCGAATCCGGCAGCCGTTTCCGCCTGCTGCGGGCGGTGAAGAACCGTTTTGGCGCGGCCAACGAGCTGGGCGTGTTCGCCATGGACGAGGCGGGGCTGAAGGAGGTGAAGAACCCTTCGGCGATCTTCCTCTCCCGCCATGACGAGCCGGTGGCGGGGAGCGTGATCACCGTCACCCGGGAGGGCAGCCGCCCGTTGTTGGTGGAGGTGCAGGCCCTGGTGGCCGACAGCGCCATGAGCAATCCGCGCCGGGTGGCGCTGGGGGTGGATGCCAACCGCCTGTCCATGCTGCTGGCGGTGCTGCAGCGCCATGGCACGGTGCAGATGCACGGCCAGGACATCTTCCTCAATGTGGTGGGCGGCGTGCGTCTGAGCGAGACCGCCAGCGACCTGCCCAGCCTCATGGCGGTGCTTTCCAGCTTCCGCGACCGGCCCGTGCCGCAGGATTGCGTGGTATTCGGCGAGGTGGGGCTGGCCGGCGAGATTCGCCCGGTGCCCAATGGCGAGGAGCGGCTGCGGGAGGCCGCCAAGCATGGTTTTCGCCGGGCCGTGGTGCCGTACAAGAACGCTCCCCGGGGCAAGGGGCCCCAGGGCATGGAGGTGGTGCCGGTGCGCCGCCTGGCCGAGGCGGTGGCGGCGTTGTTCTAGGGTGTTTTAACCACAGAGGAGCAGAGTTACACAGAGGAAGACATGCCTGGTTTCCTTGCCAGCTTTAATCTCCTCTGTGCTCTCTGTGGTAAATCCCCACCCCTGCAGGAGTCAGCCTCCGTCCCGGGCCTCCGCCGCATCGACGGTGTTGCTCAGCAGGGTGGCCACGGTCATCGGCCCGACACCGCCGGGCACCGGCGTGATCCAGCTCGCTCGCTCGGCGGCGCTGTCGAATTCCACATCCCCTCGCAGCTTGCCGTCCTCGCCGCGGTTGATCCCCACGTCGATGACGATCGCCCCGGGCTTGATCCACTCGCCGGGCACGAAGTGGGTGCGCCCCACGGCGGCCACCACCAGATCGGCGCGGGCGACTTTCGCCTGCAGATCCCGGCTGCGGCTGTGGCAGACGGTGGGGGTGCAGCGGGCGTTCAACAGTTCCAGGGCCATGGGGCGGCCGACGATGTTGGACTGGCCGATGATCACCGCATCCAGGCCCGCGAGCTCCACCCCGGCGTGCTCGAGCATGATCATCACACCCCGCGGCGTGCAGGGGCGCGGCCCCGGCAAGCGCTGGACCAATCGACCCATATTGATGGGATGAAAGCCATCCACGTCCTTGTCCGGATGGATGTGTTGAATGACGGTGTTCTCGTCCAGATGGGCGGGCAGCGGCAACTGCACCAGGATGCCGTCCACCGCCGGGTCGGCGTTGAGCCGATCGATCAGCGCCAGCAGATCGCTCATGGACGTCTCGGCGGGCAGGTCGTGTTCATAGGAGGCGATACCCACTTCCGCGCAGCCCCGGCGCTTGCTGCCCACATACACCTTCGAGGCCGGGTCATCACCCACCAGTACCACGGCCAGCCCCGGTTGGCGCAGGCCGCGCGCCGCGCGCTCGTCGCAGCGGGCCTTGAGGCGGATACGCAGATCGGCCGCGATGGCCTTGCCGTCGAGGATGTGCGCCGTCATAAAAGCAGTCCTGTCTGTGGGGCTTCGAAGAAGGAGCGGATTTTCGCACGGGTCGGCCGGGGCGTCACCCCGGTACGGGCTCGCCCCGCGGGGCGGAATAAATCGGTGTCTTGCTTGCACCACCGGGCGCGGGGATGGATAATCGCCCGACGTTTGACGGCCGATGCCCGGCCACGTATTATGCGCGCCTCGTTCGAACGGCGGCACGCTGCGGGGCGGCAACGGTCATCGCGGGGTGTAGCGCAGCCTGGTAGCGCTCCTGCTTTGGGAGCAGGAAGTCGGGGGTTCGAATCCCTCCACCCCGACCAATCCGGTAACCGGGCGGGGCGCGAGGTGTCGGTCGAGCCGAGGGGCTTGAGGTAGACTTGCAAGACCGCGCGCCCGTAGCTCAACCGGATAGAGCATCGGCCTTCTAAGCCGGCGGTTGCAGGTTCGAGTCCTGCCGGGCGCGCCATTAGCGCGGCGGGACATCCGGTGAAAGCCGGGAATAATGGTGGGCGTAGCTCAGTTGGTAGAGCTCCGGATTGTGGCTCCGGCGGTCGTGGGTTCAAATCCCATCGCTCACCCCATTTTCTTGGGCCATTAGCTCAATTGGTAGAGCAGCTGACTCTTAATCAGTTGGTTCTAGGTTCGAGTCCTAGATGGCCCACCAATTCAACGGCTTGCAGCTTGCTGCAAGCCGTTTTTTGTTGTGCCGGCGTGGCCGCGCCGGACTTGGGTTTAGTTGCGGCGGCTTGACGCATATAATGTCCGGCTCAGTGCGTGTCGGGTATGGGCCTGGCGGGCGCGGAAGGCGAAAGTGGCGGAACTGGTAGACGCGCTGGATTTAGGTTCCAGTGGGGCAACCCGTGGGAGTTCGAGTCTCCCCTTTCGCACCAGAATGTTCTCCCGGTGGGGCCCGCGGCTCGGCCGGATTGTGAGATCTCCGAATTCATACCGGGATTGAGGTGCACTCGATGCAAGTGTCTGTGGAAACGACCCAGGGTCTGGAACGCCGGATGACGGTACAGCTGCCGTCCGAGCGCGTCGATACGGAAGTGGACAAGCGGCTGCGTGACATGCGCGGCCAGGTGCGCATGGACGGCTTCCGCCCGGGCAAGGTCCCGCTGAAGGTCGTCGAGAAGCGCTACGGTTCCCAGGTGCGCGGCGAAGTGCTGAGCGAAGTGCTGCAGCAGAGCTACGCCGAGGCGCTGGATCAGGAATCCCTGCGCCCGGCGGGGGCGCCCGCCATCGAGCCCACCCAGACCGACGCCGGCAAGGACCTGGAATACGTCGCCACCTTCGAGATCATGCCCGACGTGGACGTGCAGGGCCTGGACAAGCTCAAGGTGGAGCGCCCGGTGGCCGAGATCGGTGATGCCGACATCGACAAGGTGCTGGACAACCTGCGCAAGCAGTCCGCCGAGTACAAGCCGGTCAAGCGCAAGGCGAAGGAAGGCGATCGGGTGACGATCGACTTCGTCGGCAAGATCGACGGCGAGGACTTCTCCGGCAACAAGGGCGAGGACACCCCGGTGACCATCGGTTCAGGCCAGATGCCTCCGGAGTTCGAGAAGGCCATGAAGGGCGTCAAGCCCGAGGAGGAGAAGGAGGTCGAGTACACCTTCCCCGAGAACTTCCCCGACCCGGAAGTGGCCGGCAAGACCGCCGTGTTCTCGGTGACGATCAAGGCCGTGGACGGGCCCGTGCTGCCCGACGCCGATGACGCCTTCGCCGAGACGGTGGGCATCAAGGAAGGCGGCATCGCCCAGCTGCGCGAGCAGATCAAGCAGGGCCTGGAGCGTGAGCGTGACCAGGTGATCGGCATGCGCCTCAAGCGCCAGATCATGGAGCAGCTCTCCGAGGCCAACCAGGGGCTGGAGCTGCCCCGCGTGCTGGTGGACGGCGAGATCGACGCCCTGCGCAAGCAGGCCGAGGAGCAGCTGCGCCGTGCGGGCCAGGAGCCCACCGAGGATCAGCTCAACAACGCCGAGTACGAGGATGATGCCCGCCGCCGTGTGGTACTGGGCCTGGTGGTCAACGCCATCATCCGCGACAACGACATCAAGCTCGACCAGGACAAGGTGCGCGAGCGCCTGCAGCAGATCGCCAGCGGCTATGAGCAGCCCCAGCAGGTGATGCAGTACTACATGCAGAACCGCCAGATGATGGAGAGCCTGGAAGTGGCCGCGCTGGAAGATCAGGTGGTTGACTGGGCGATGGAACGGGCCAAGGTCGAGGACAAGACCAGCAGCTTCGAGCAACTCATGCAGGGCGGTGACGAGGCCGCCTCCGAGGAGTGATCATGACCAGCGATCGCAGCAACGGCGCCCTGGGCGCCGCCGCCACCGGCCTGGTGCCGATGGTGGTGGAGCAGACCGCGCGCGGCGAGCGGGCCTACGATATCTACTCGCGCCTGCTCAAGGAGCGGGTGATCTTCGTGGTCGGCCCGGTGGAAGACTACATGGCCAACCTGATCGTCGCGCAGCTGCTGTTCCTGGAGTCCGAGAACCCGGACAAGGACATCCATCTGTACATCAACTCGCCAGGCGGCGTGGTCACAGCCGGCATGGCCATCTACGACACCATGCAGTTCATCAAGCCCGACGTGAGCACCATGTGCCTGGGTCAGGCAGCGAGCATGGGCGCCTTCCTGCTGGCCGGTGGCGCCGCGGGCAAGCGCTTCTGCCTGCCCAACTCGCGGATGATGATCCATCAGCCCCTGGGCGGTTTCCAGGGCCAGGCTTCTGATATCGACATCCATGCCCGCGAGATCCTGTCCATGCGCGAGCGCCTCAACCGCCTGCTGGCGCACCACACCGGCCAGGACATGGAAACCATCGAGCGCGACACCGAGCGGGACAACTTCATGGGCCCGGAGGCCGCGGTGAACTACGGGCTGGTGGACGCTGTCCTAAAAGATAGAAGCAGTCTGGCGAGCCAGGGTTGATCGGGTACAGAACGGCCGGTTTTCCCGGCCGTTTTACTGTGGGCACCGGGCAGTATTCCGCGGGCCGCAGCGTGTCCGGCTTGCTTGCGCGACTGTCAAAAAATAGGCATGGTTTAAGCCAGTACCCCGCGTACCGAGGGCAATAGATGAGCGACAGAGAAAAGGGCAAGGGCGACGACAGCGGCAAGCTGCTGTATTGCTCCTTCTGCGGCAAGAGCCAGCACGAGGTGCGCAAGCTGATTGCGGGCCCGTCGGTGTTCGTCTGCGACGAATGCGTGGAGCTGTGCAATGACATCATCCGCGAGGAGATGCAGGAGCAGTCCACTGCCATGGGTTCGCGGCTACCCAAGCCGCACGAGATCAAGAACGTGCTCGATGAGTACGTGATCGGTCAGGAACAGGCCAAGAAGGTCCTGGCCGTGGCCGTGTACAACCACTACAAGCGCATGGAGGCTTCCCAGGGCAAGGGTGAGGTGGAATTGGCGAAGAGCAACATCCTGCTCATCGGCCCCACCGGCTCCGGCAAGACCCTGCTGGCTGAAACCCTGGCGCGCCTGCTGGATGTGCCCTTTACCATCGCCGACGCCACCACGCTCACCGAAGCGGGCTACGTGGGTGAGGATGTAGAGAACATCATCCAGAAGCTGCTGCAGAAGTGCGATTACGATGTGGAGAAGGCCCAGACCGGCATCGTCTACATCGACGAGATCGACAAGGTCTCGCGCAAGGCCGACAACCCCTCCATCACCCGGGACGTCTCGGGCGAGGGCGTGCAGCAGGCACTGCTCAAACTGATCGAGGGCACCGTGGCCTCGGTGCCGCCCCAGGGCGGGCGTAAACACCCGCAGCAGGAATTCCTGCAGGTGCATACCCACAACATCCTGTTCATCGTCGGCGGTGCCTTCGCCGGCCTGGACAAGGTGATCCGGGACCGCTCCGAGAAGGGCGGCATCGGCTTCTCCGCCTCCGTCAAGAGCAAGGACGAGCACCGCAGTGTCGGCGAGATTCTGCACGAGGTGGAGCCGGAGGACCTGATCAAGTACGGGCTGATCCCCGAGTTCGTCGGCCGACTGCCCGTGGTGGCGACGCTGGAGGAACTCGACGAGGATGCCTTGATTCAGATCCTGCGCGAGCCGAAGAACGCCATCACCAAGCAGTACCAGAAGCTGTTCGACATGGAAGGGGCGGAGCTGGAGTTCCGCGAGGACGCCCTGCGGGCTGTGGCCCACAAGGCCATGGAGCGCAAGACCGGTGCCCGCGGGCTGCGCACCATCCTCGAGCACGTGCTGCTGGACACCATGTACGAGTTGCCCTCCATGGAGAACGTGGGCAAGGTTGTGGTGGATGACGCGGTGATACGGGGCGAGACCAGCCCGTACATCATCTACGAGGGGGCGGACCAGCCCAGGGCCGCTTCCGATTGATGCCCCGACGCCGCGCCCGACACCCGCCGAAGGGTGTCGGGCGCGTAGTCCTGTCCGGTGCGGGAGCGCTGTTTTCGTTGAAAGCCGTTCCCCACAGCCGCATTACCTGAATGCGCAGCCGTGCCCGCATCGGCACTCTTTCCCGATCATGAGCGAGGACTCGTTCTGTCTATGGCGCGTAGAAATTCCCCATCCGATATCGTGCAGGGTTCCGTGGACCTGGCGCCGGTGTTGCCGCTGCGAGACGTAGTGGTCTATCCCCACATGGTCATCCCGTTGTTCGTGGGCCGGGACAAGTCCATCCGCGCCCTGGAGGCGGCCATGGAGGATGACAAGCGCATCCTGCTGGTAGCCCAGACCGGAGCCGAGATCGACGATCCCGCCGAGGATGAGCTCTACCAGGTGGGCACGCTCTCCAGCATCCTGCAGATGCTCAAGCTCCCGGACGGCACGGTGAAGGTGCTGGTGGAGGGCGTGCAGCGGGCGGACATGATCAGTTTGACCGAGCACGACGGCTACTACGTCGCCCAGGTGCGCGAACAGTCCGAGCCCACCGTGGACGAGGATCGTGAGCTGGAGGTGCTGGCCCGCTCGGTGAACAGCCAGTTCGAGCAGTACGTCAAGCTCAACAAGAAGGTGCCGCCGGAAATCCTGAGCTCTCTCGCCGGCATCGAGGAGCCGGGGCGTCTGGCCGATACCATCGCCGCCCACATGACCCTGAAGGTCGAGGAGAAGCAGCGCATCCTGGAGATCCAGGACGTGCGCGAGCGCCTGGAGCACCTGATGGCCCTGGTGGAAGGCGAGATCGATGTGCAGCAGATCGAGAAGCGCATTCGTGGTCGCGTGAAGCAGCAGATGGAGAAGAGCCAGCGCGAGTACTACCTCAACGAGCAGATGAAGGCCATCCAGAAGGAACTGGGTGAGATGGAAGAGGGTGCCGGCGAAATCGACGAGCTGGAGAAGCGCATCGCCGAAGCCGGCATGAGCAAGGAAGCCCGCGAGAAGGCCGAAGGGGAACTGAAGAAGCTCAAGCAGATGTCGCCCATGTCGGCGGAAGCCACCGTGGTGCGCAACTACCTTGAAACCATGATCAACGTGCCCTGGAAAAAGCGGACCCGGGTGCGCAAGGACCTGGCCGCCGCCGAGCTGGTGCTGGAAGAGGATCATTACGGCCTGGAGAAGGTCAAGGACCGCATTCTCGAGTACCTGGCCGTGCAGCAGCGGGTGCGCAAGCTGAAAGGCCCGATCCTGTGCCTGGTCGGCCCGCCGGGGGTGGGCAAGACCTCATTGGGCAAATCCATCGCGCGGGCCACCAACCGCAAGTTCGTGCGCATGGCGCTGGGCGGGGTGCGTGACGAGGCCGAGATCCGCGGCCATCGGCGGACCTACATCGGCTCGCTGCCGGGCAAGATCATCCAGAACCTGTCCCGGGTGGAGTCTCGCAACCCGCTGTTCCTGCTCGATGAAATCGACAAGATGGCCATGGACTTCCGTGGCGATCCGGCCTCCGCCCTGCTGGAAGTGCTGGACCCGGAACAGAATGCCGCCTTCAACGACCATTACCTGGAAGTGGATTTCGATCTCTCCGATGTGATGTTCGTGGCCACCGCCAACACCATGAACATTCCCGGGCCGCTGCTGGACCGCATGGAAGTGATCCGCCTGGCCGGCTACACCGAGGACGAGAAGCTCAACATCGCCCGGCGCTATCTGGTGCCCAAGCAGATGAAGCAGAATGGGCTCAAGGACAAGGAGCTGGAGATCAGCGACGCCGCGGTGCGCGACATCATCCGCTACTACACCCGCGAGGCGGGCGTGCGCAATCTGGAGCGGGAGATCGCCAAGATCTGCCGCAAGGTGGTCAAGGCTCTGGCGCTGGACGCCGAGCTGGCCGCTCAGCGAGTCACCGTCAGCGACGAAAACCTGGGCGACTACCTGGGCGTGCGTCGGCATCGTTACGGCAAGGCGGAAGAGAACGATCAGGTGGGCCAGGTCACCGGGCTTGCCTGGACCGAGGTGGGCGGCGAGTTGCTGACCATCGAGTCCGCGGTGGTACCTGGCAAGGGCAAGCTGACCCATACGGGGCAGCTGGGCGATGTGATGCGCGAGTCCATACAGGCCGCCATGACCGTGGTGCGCAGCCGCAGCGCGGCGTTGGGTATCAGCGCCGATTTCCACCAGAAGTACGACATTCACGTCCATGTGCCGGAAGGGGCAATCCCCAAGGACGGCCCCAGCGCCGGTATCGGCATGTGCACCTCGCTGGTCTCCGCGCTCACCCGTATCCCGGTGCGCGCCGACGTGGCCATGACCGGCGAGATCACCCTGCGCGGTGAAGTGCTACCCATCGGTGGGCTCAAGGAGAAGCTCCTGGCGGCTCACCGGGGTGGGGTCACCACGGCCCTCATTCCGGCCGAGAACGAAAAGGACCTTGTTGATATTCCAGAGAATATTCGTTCGGCCCTGGACGTTCGCCCGGTGCGTTGGATTGACCAGGTGCTGGACGTGGCGTTGGCCTCGCAGCCGGTGCCGCTTGCCGAAGGAGATGTCAAGGTGCAGGAGGCGGGTGACGGCAAGAGCGCCAAATCGTCCGAAGATGCCGCCAGGGCGCATTAAACAAAGCTCCGACGGCGTGACGGGCTTTGTTGACACTGCGAAAACAGCCCTGCTATAAACTGAGGCCATCGGCAGGTGGCGCCGCGCAAGCAGCCTGCCGATTTTCTTGATACCGGGGGGCGCGGGTCGACAGGGATAGCTGATGTGCCCGTTGGCCGGGGAAGGCGATGAACCAGGGAATGCCCTAACCGCTTGTCCCACAAGACTCGGAGATATAGGATGGCCAAGGCTTGCCGAAAGGGCTAACCGTCCAAGGCCAACCATCTACTGCAGAAGGTCTCCGGGAAACTTGTCGTCCGCGAGAACAACACCAAGGGGAAGCTAGGTAATGAACAAGTCTGAACTGATTGACGCCGTAGCCCAGTCCGCTGATATTTCCAAGGCCGCCGCCGGTCGTGCTGTTGACGCGCTGGTGCAGTCGGTTACCGACGCACTGAAGGAAGGCGACCAGGTTACCCTGGTGGGCTTCGGCACCTTCACCGTGCGCGAGCGCGCCGCGCGCTCCGGCCGCAACCCGCGCACCGGGCAGACCATCAACATCGCCGCTTCCAAGGTTCCGGCGTTCAAGGCTGGCAAAGCCCTGAAGGACGCTGTAAACTAGCGCACCTTACTCTCGGGTGGTTAGCTCAGCTGGGAGAGCGTCGCCCTTACAAGGCGAATGTCGGGGGTTCGATCCCCTCACCACCCACCAAGAGTTCGGAGCGGTAGTTCAGTTGGTTAGAATACCGGCCTGTCACGCCGGGGGTCGCGGGTTCGAGTCCCGTCCGCTCCGCCAACTTTAAGCACGAAAGGCGCCTCCGGGCGCCTTTTTTGCGTCCGGCCCCGCCCTGAACTATGCTCGCCCGCTACATTCGAATTCGTAAAAGCCTTCGCAGGAATCAGCCACCATGTTGCAGCAGATCCGGGAACGCGCCACGGGATGGATCCTCTGGGTCATCATCATTCTGATCGGTGTGCCCTTCGCCTTCTTCGGGGTCTATAACTACCTCTCCGGCCCGCCGGCTTCGGTGGCGGCCAAGGTGGACGGGGTGGAGATTCCCCTGAGTGCCCTGAACAACGCCTACCAGCAGCAGCGCCAGCGCCTGGAGCAAATCTTCGGCGGGCAGCTGGACCCATCCCTGATCGACCAGGATAGCCTGCGCCGTGAGGCCCTGGAGCAATTGATCGACCAAGCGGTGCTCAACGCCTATGTGGCCAAAGGCGCCTTCGCCGTATCCGATGCGGCGCTCGCCCGGGTGATTCGCAGCCAGGAATATTTCCAGGCCGATGGCCGCTTCTCCCGCGAGCGTTACGAAACCACTCTTGCGCGCGCCGGACTGAGCTCCGCCGACTACGAGCGCCGAACTCGCCGTTCGGAAATGGTGGGCCAGCTGCAGGGTGGCGTATACGGCAGCGCCTTCGTCACCGACGCCGCCATCGAGCGCCTGCTAGCGCTGCAGAGCCAGGAGCGCGAGATCAGCTACCTACGGGTTTCCGCCGCCCCTTGGCTGGAACGCGTGAGCGTGGAACCGGCGGAAATCGAAGCCTGGTACGAGGAGCATCCGCAGGCTTTCCGCACGCCGGAGCGCCTGCGCATCGCCTATGTGCCGCTCAGTGCGGAGCAGCTGATGGACGAGGCGGATCTGGACGAGCAGACCGTGCGCGCCCGCTACGAGGAGCTCAAGGCGAGCCGTTACACCGAGGGTGGCACCCGGCGGGTGAGGCATATCCTGCTGGAGTTGCCCGAAGAGGCCTCGGAGCAGGATCTGGCGCGGGTGCAGGCGCGTATGGATGAGCTTGAGGCCCGACTCGCCGATGGCGCGGATTTCGCCGAGCTGGCGCGGGAGTATTCCCAGGATCCCGGTTCCGCAGCCCAGGGCGGGGACCTGGGACAGTTGCTGCCGGGCCTGATGGTGCGGCCCTTTGAAGAGGCGGCCAAGGCGCTAGCCGAGGGTGAAGTGAGCGAGCCGGTGCGCACCCAGTTCGGTCTGCACCTGATCAAGGCCACCGAGGTCGCGCCTGGCCAGGTTACGCCCTTCGAGCAGGTGCGCGACGAGCTGCGCCGGGAGCTCGCCCGGGAACAGCTCGCCAGCCGCCTCTACCAGCTGGGCAACGAGCTTGAGAACCTGGCCTACGAACAGCCCGACAGTCTGCAGCCCGCCGCCGACGCCCTGGGCCTGGAGGTGCAGCAGAGCGCGTGGTTCACCCGCGAGCAGGGCGAGGGTATTGCCGCGGCGCAGGCCGTGCGCGAGGCCGCTTTCGGTGAGGAAGTGCTGGGGGCGCGCCGCAACAGCCGCCTGATCGAGCTGGAGGATGGCCGACTGCTGGTGCTGCGGGTCGCCGAGCACGAGCCCGCCGGGCGCCAGCCGCTTGAAGAAGTGGACGAAGAGATCGCCCAGCGGGTGCGCCAGGAGAAGGCCGCCGAGCGGGCCGCGGCGCAGCTGGGCGAGCTGCAGGCGCGTCTGGAGAAGGGCGAGAGCCTGCAGGCTCTCGCCGCCGCCGAAGACGGGGTGGAATACGTGGACGCCGGGCGGGTTGGCCGGGCGAGCGACGAGCATCCGGCGGAATTGCTGAGCCGTGCCTTCGAGCTGGGTCGCCCGAGCGGGGACGAGCCTCTGCGCACTCAGGTGGCGCTGCCGGGCGGGGACCAGGCCCTGCTGCAGGTCAGTGCGGTGCACGATGGCACCGGCGAGGAACTGTCCGATGAGGCGCGCGCCCAATGGCGCCAGCAGCTTGCCGGCATGGAGGGCAATGCCGAACTGGCCGCGCTGGTGCAGGCACTGCGCGCCCGCGCCGATATCACGGTCTACGAGAACCGCCTGTAGGGCGAAAGCCCTTCGTGCCTCCCCAAGGGGGGCACGAAGCAATTTGCCAGTGTCTCCCCGGAGCCCGCCTCGCGCGGGCTCTTTTTCTTTTGTTCATCGCGCTTTGGTGGGGAAACGGCGTCATGGAAGTACCGCCCTGTGACTAGCCTTATGGCGTGGGTGCCGGTTCCGGGGTGGGTACGGCCTGGGGCGGCCCACGATTTGGCCCGGCTGCGCCGGGCTCCCCTGCGCTTCTCGCCGGAAAGGGGCGGGTTGCAAACTCGCTTCGCTCAAACAGGCAGCCCGCTTTTTCCCTTTCCGGCTGCGATGCTCGGCTGCATCGACGTCCGCCCCAGACCGTACCCACCCCGAAACCCCATCTGTCGGCGCAAGCTCCGCCGCTGAAGGCGGGGAGAGATGCGCTCGTGCCCTCGCGATGTCGCGAAGCGAGAGCGCGGCCCCTCTTTGTTTGGATCGAGAAGCAACCACCGAAGTCTGAGGAGCCGTGTCCGGGTGGGCCTTGGGGGTTGGTTGGCGCAGCCGAGGCCAAGTCTTGGAACCCCCAAGGCCCCCCCGGACACGGCGACCGCCGCCGACGTAGGGGGGCATTCCCATGCTGCCCCGATCGCCGAGAAAAGATGGGTGGTTTCCTCCTGAGCCGCGGTGAAACTTTTCTTTCGGCGCCTGCCTTGTTGCCGGCTTGAAAAACGCCAAGCTTACTGGGAGAGTCTAGGCACCCGACTGAGGCCGGCACACAAGGATTGCCCGTGAGGCTGAGTGCATACAGGTTCCCGCTGCTCGCAGCGCTGCTGCTCGCGCTGAGCTGTGCCACGGCCTCGGCCGCCGAGCATGCCATCGCCATGTACGGCGAACCCAAGTACGGCCCGGACTTCAGCCATTTCGATTACGCCAACCCCGACGCCCCCAAGGGCGGGCGGCTGCGCCTGTCGGCGCTGGGCAGCTTCGACAGTCTCAACCCCTTCATTCTCAAGGGCCAAGGCGCCACCGGCCTGGGCATGATCTACGACACGCTCACCGTCTCCTCCGCGGACGAGCCCTTCACTCAGTACGGCCTGCTGGCCGAGCGTATCGAGGTGCCCGAGGATCGCAGTTGGGTGCGCTTCACCCTGCGGGAGCAGGCGCGCTTCCACGATGGCGAGCCGGTCACCGTGGAGGATGTCATCTACAGCTTCAATCTGCTGCGCGAGAAGGGTCATCCGCAGTACCGGCTGTACTGGGCCAGCGTCAGTGCCGTGGAGCGCAGTGGCCCGCGCAGCGTCACCTTCCGCTTCGAAGGCGGGCAGAACCGGGAGATGCCCCTGATCGTCGGCAGCCTGCCCGTGCTGCCCAGGCATTACTGGGAGGCGCGCGACTTCGCGCAGACCACCCTGGAACCGCCCCTGGGCAGCGGTCCTTATCGCATCGAATCGGTGGAGCCGGGTCGGCGCATCGTCTATCGCCGGGTGGCGGATTACTGGGGCGCGGAGCTGGCGGTCAACCGCGGTCGCCACAACTTCGACCGCATCCGCTACGCTTACTACCGTGACGCCTCGGTGGCGCTGGAGGCCTTCAAGGGCGGGGCTTTCGATGTGCGCCTGGAGAATATCGCCAAGAACTGGGCCACCGCCTACGATGTGCCCGCCGCGCAAGAGGGCCGACTGAAGAAGCTGGAGACCCGCCACAGCCTGCCCGCCGGCATGCAGGGCTTCTTCTACAATACCCGCCGCCCTGTGTTCCAGGATCGCACCGTGCGCCGCGCGCTGAGCTACGCCTTCGATTTCCAGTGGACCAACAAGACGCTTTTCTACGGCGCCTATCAGCGCACGGAAAGCTTTTTCGCCAACTCGGAGCTGGCCGCCCGGGAGCCCATCTCCGAGGCGGAGCGCGAATTGCTTGCCCCTTACCGCGAACAGTTGCCCGAAGAGGTGTTCACGCAGGTCTACCAGGCGCCGAGCACCGACGGCGTGGGCCTGCCGCGGCGGAACCTGCGCATCGCCGCCCGCCTGCTCGATGAGGCCGGCTGGGAGCTGCGCGAGGGGCGCCGGGTGCATGGCGAGACCGGTCGGGTGCTGCGCTTCGAGATCCTGCTCTACAACCCCAGCTTCGAGCGGGTGGTGCTGCCCTTCATGCAGAACCTGGAGCGGCTGGGGGTGGAGGCCAGCGTGCGCACCGTGGACGCCACCCAGTACGTGGAGCGCATGAAGCAGTTCGATTTCGACCTCACCGTAGCGGTGATCGGCCAGTCTCTCTCGCCGGGCAACGAGCAGCGCCAGTACTGGGGATCTGCCGCTGCCGACACACCGGGTAGTCGCAATTACGCCGGCATCAGCGACCCGGTGGTGGATGCGCTCATCGACAGCCTCATCGCCGCCCCCGACCGCGAGGCACTCATCCACCGCACCCGCGCCCTGGACCGGGTGCTGCTGTTCGGCCACTACGTGATCCCCCATTACTACACGGATCGCTTCCGGCTGGCCTACTGGGACCGCTTCGGGCGCCCCGAGCGTATGCCGGAGTACGGCCTGCCGCTGGAGAGCACCTGGTGGGCGCGCGAGCCGGAGCCGGAGCGCTGAACATGGCCGCCTATATCCTGCGCCGTCTGCTGCTGATGATCCCCACCCTGCTGGGCATCCTGCTGTTGAACTTCGCCATCGTGCAGTTCGCCCCTGGCGGGCCGGTGGAGCGGGTGCTGGCCCAGTTGCAGGGGCAGGACGTGGGCGCCACCGCCCGGGTGGCGGGCAGCAGTGCGGGGGAAACCAGCGCGGCCGATCCTGGCGGCGACAACCGTTACCGCGGCTCCCAGGGCCTGCCGCCGGATCTGGTAGCGGACCTGGAGCGCCAGTTCGGCTTCGACCGCCCGGCCCACGAGCGTTTCCTGATCATGCTCGCGGATTATGCGCGGCTCGATTTCGGCGAGAGCTTCTACCAGGACCGCACGGTGCTGCAACTGATCGGCGACAAGCTGCCCGTGTCCGTCTCGCTGGGGCTCTGGACCACTCTGCTGGTGTATCTGATCTCCATCCCCCTTGGCATCAAGAAGGCGGTGCGCGACGGCACCCCCTTCGATTTCTGGACCAGCACCCTGGTGATCATCGGCAACGCGGTGCCCAGTTTCCTCTTCGCCGTGCTGCTGGTGGTGCTGTTCGCCGGCGGCAGCTTCCTCGACTGGTTCCCGCTGCAGGGGCTGGTGTCCGAGAACTGGGCCGATCTGAGCTGGCCGGCGCGCATCGTGGATTATTTCTGGCACATCACCCTGCCGGTGCTGGCCATGGTGATCGGCGGCTTCGCCAGTCTCACCATGCTCACCAAGAACTCCTTCCTGGAGGAGATCAACAAGCAGTACGTGACCACCGCCCGGGCCAAGGGGCTGTCCGAGCACCGGGTGCTCTACGGCCATGTGTTCCGCAACGCCATGCTGGTGGTGATCGCCGGCTTCCCCGCCGCCTTCGTCGGGATCCTCTTCACCGGCTCGCTGCTCATCGAGATCATCTTCTCCCTGGACGGCCTGGGGCTGCTCGGTTACGAGGCGGTGATCAACCGCGATTATCCGGTGATCTTCGGCACCTTGTTCATCTACACCCTGGTGGGCCTGCTGCTGAACCTGATCGGGGACCTGGCCTATGTCGCCATCGATCCGCGGATCGACTTCGAGGCGCGGGAGGGCTGAGGCATGCGATTGAGCCCCATCAACCAGCGCCGCTGGCAGCAGTTTCGCGCCAACCGTCGAGGCTGGTGGTCCCTGTGGCTGTTCCTGATCCTGTTCGGGCTGAGCCTGGCGGCGGAGCTCATCGCCAACGACAAGCCGCTGCTGATGCGCTTCCAGGGCGACTGGTACCTGCCCGTGCTGGTGAGCTACCCGGAAACCGCCTTCGGCGGGGATTTCGCCACCGAGGCCGAGTACCGAGACCCTTACGTCCAGGGTCTGATCGAGGCCCAGGGCTGGATGCTCTGGCCGCCCATCCGTTTCAGTTTCGATACCGTGGACTACGAGCTGCCGGGCCCCGCGCCCTCCGCGCCCAGCGCCCGGCACTGGCTGGGCACCGATGACCAGACGCGGGATGTGTTGGCGCGGCTGATTTACGGCTTTCGCCTGTCGGTACTGTTCGGCCTGGCGCTCACCGTGCTCAGCTCCCTGGTCGGCGTCGCCGTGGGGGCGATGCAGGGTTACTTCGGTGGGCGGCTGGACCTGTTCGGCCAGCGACTGATCGAGATCTGGTCCGGTCTGCCCATGCTGTTCGTGCTCATCATCCTCGCCAGTGTGGTCAAACCCAATTTCTGGTGGCTGCTGGGCATCATGATGCTGTTCAGCTGGACCAGCCTGGTGGGGGTGGTGCGCGCGGAGTTCCTGCGCGCACGCAACTTCGATTATGTGCGCGCCGCTCGGGCGCTGGGGGCGCCGGATCGAACCATCATCGTGCGCCATGTGCTGCCCAACGCCATGGTGGCGACCCTTACCTTCCTGCCCTTTATCCTTACCAACGGCATCGTCGCCCTGGCCGCACTGGACTTTCTCGGCCTGGGCCTGCCCGCCGGTTCGGCCTCGCTGGGTGAGCTGCTCTCCCAGGGCAAGAACAACCTGCACGCACCCTGGTTGGGCATCACCGGCTTCATGACCCTGGCGGTGAGCCTGAGCCTGCTGATCTTCATCGGCGAGGCGGCCCGGGACGCCTTCGACCCGCGCAAGAGCCTGGAGGGGCAGCCATGAGCGAGGCCCTGCTGCAGGTGCGCGATCTGCGGGCCGCCTTCGGTGGCGCGGAGGTGGTGCGTGGCGTGAGCTTCGAGCTGCATAGTGGCGAGACCCTGGCGCTGGTGGGCGAGAGCGGTTCGGGTAAATCCGTCTCGGCGCTGTCCATCCTGCAGTTGCTGCCTTATCCGCGGGCGCATCACGCCGGCGGCAGCATCCGCTTTCAGGGCGAGGAGTTGCTGGGCGCGCCGGAGCGGCTTCTGCGCCGGGTGCGCGGCGGGCGCATCGGCATGATCTTCCAGGAGCCCATGACCTCGCTGAACCCGCTGCACAGCATCGAGAAGCAGATCGGCGAGAGCCTGCGCCTGCACGGTGTCACCGACGCCGCCCGGGTGCGCGCTCGCACCCTGGAGCTACTGCGCCTGGTGCGCCTGCCCGAGCCCGAGCAGCGCCTGAAGAGCTTCCCCCACGAGCTCTCCGGCGGTCAGCGCCAGCGGGTCATGATCGCCATGGCGCTGGCCAACGAGCCCGAAGTGCTCATCGCCGACGAGCCCACCACGGCGCTGGATGTGACCATACAGGCGCAGATCCTGGAGCTTTTGCAGGATCTGCAGCGCCGTTTTCGCATGGCTCTGTTGCTGATCACCCATGATCTCAACGTGGTGCGCAAGATGGCCGACCGGGTCTGCGTGATGCGCCATGGCGTAGTGGTGGAGGAGGGCGAGGCGGCGCGACTGCTCGGCGCGCCTGAACACCCCTATACCCGGGCGCTGCTGGAGGCGGAGCCCGAGGGGCGGCCGCGCCCGGTGCCCGCCGACGCCGCCACCGTGCTGCAGGCCCGGGACATGCGGGTGTGGTTCGCGCGCAAGCGTGGCTGGTTGGGCCGCGGTCGGGACTACCTCAAGGCCGTGGACGGCATCTCCCTGAACGTCGCCCGGGGGGAGACTCTGGGCATCGTCGGCGAAAGCGGTTCGGGCAAGAGCACCCTGGGCTTTGCCCTGATGCGGCTGCTGGCCGCGCGCGGCGAGATCCTGCTCGACGGGCGCGACATTGCCCGGCTGAAGGGACGCGCCCTGCGCCCGCTGCGTCGGGATATGCAGATCGTCTTCCAGGACCCCTTCGGGAGTCTCAGCCCGCGTCTGTCCGTGGGGCAGATCGTCGCCGAAGGGCTGGAGATCCACCGCTTGGGCGGGACGGCCGCCGAGCGCGAGGGGCTGATCATCGCCGCGCTGGAGGACGTGGGCCTGGAGGCCGAGCTGCGCCATCGCTTCCCCCACGAGCTCTCCGGCGGGCAGCGTCAGCGGGTGGCCTTCGCCCGGGCGCTGGCCCTGAAGCCGCGATTATTGTTGCTGGACGAGCCCACCTCGGCCCTGGACCGGCCCGTACAGGCCCAGGTGGTGGAGTTGCTGCGGGAACTGCAGGCGCGCCACGGCCTGGCCTATGTCTTCATCAGCCACGATCTGAAGGTGGTGCGCGCGGTGAGTCACCGCATCCTGGTCATGAACCAGGGCCGGGTGGTGGAGGCCGGCGATGCCGAGCAGGTCTTCGAGCGGCCCCGCGAACCCTACACCCAGGCCTTGCTGGCCGCCGCGCTGGACATGAAGCCGCCGGAGGAATCGTTGTGCAGCCTGCGTGGTCCGGGTGGAGATGAAGACGGGAATCCGGGTTCCTGAGGTTTCCGCCCCGCCCCGGTGCTTGGGGCTCGATTCCGCTGCGCTGCACCGCGGCTACGGGTCAGGCGGGGCTTTCTGCTATCCTCTCCTCCCGCCTCACACACTGAAGCCCTAGCATCATGGAACCCGTAATCGCCCTGGTCGGCCGCCCCAACGTGGGCAAGTCCACCCTGTTCAACTACCTCACCCGCACCCGCGACGCGCTGGTGGCGGATTATCCGGGCCTGACCCGAGACCGCCAGTATGGCCGCGGCCGGGTGGGCGAGCGCCCCTACATCGTGGTGGACACCGGTGGGCTGGGCGACGACCCGGAAGGGGTGGAAGCGGGCATGCACAGTCATGCCATGCGCGCGGTGCAGGAATGCGATGCGCTGCTCTTTCTGGTGGACGCCCGCGCCGGGGTGACCGCGGCGGACGAGGAACTGGCGCGCATCCTGCGCCGCCTGGGCCGGCCGGTGTACCTGGTCACCAACAAGGTCGACGGGCTGGACCAGCGCAGCGCCGGGCTGGATTTCCACTCTCTGGGCCTGGGCGACCCCTGGCCGGTGGCGGCCAGCCATGGCCGCGGCGTGGCCGCCATGATGGAGACGGTGCTGGAGGAAGTGCCGGGCCGCGAGGACAGCGCCGAGGAGCTGGTGGCCGAGCAAGGCGGCATCAAGGTCGCCGTGGTGGGGCGGCCCAACGTGGGCAAGTCCACCCTGGTCAACCGCTTGTTGGGCGAAGAGCGGGTGCTGGTCTACGACATGCCCGGCACCACCCGCGACAGCATCTTCATCCCCTTCGAGCGGGACGGGCAGCGCTACACCCTGATCGACACCGCCGGGGTGCGCCGCCGCGCCCGGGTCAAGGAGGCGGTGGAGAAGTTCTCGGCCATCAAGACCCTGCAGGCCATCGAGGCGGCCAATGTGGTGGTGATGGTGGTGGACGCGAAAGAAGGCGTGACCGACCAGGACGCGGGTCTGGCCGGCCATGTGCTCGATGCCGGCCGGGCACTGGTGCTGGTGCTGAACAAATGGGACGGCCTGGAACACTCGGAGAAGGATCGGGTGCGGCGCAGCCTGGACGTGAAGCTCGGCTTTCTGGAATTCGCCCGGCAGCACAATATCTCCGCGCTGCACGGTACCGGCGTGGGGCTGATCCTGAAAAGCGTGAACAAGGCCTATGCCGCGGCCATGCGCAAGATGAGCACGCCGGAGCTGAATGAAGTGCTTGCCCAGGCCATCAGCGCCCACGAGCCGCCGCTGGTCCAGGGCCGGCGGATCAAGCTGCGCTATGCCCACCAGGGCGGCCAGAACCCGCCGGTGATCGTCGTGCACGGTAATCAGACCGCCAGGGTGCCGGCCACCTACAAGCGCTATCTGGTCAATACCTTCCGCAAGGCCTTCGACCTGGCGGGCACCCCGGTGCGGGTGGACTTCAAGACCAGCGAAAACCCTTATGCCGGCCGCGTGAACAAGCTCACGCCCCGGCAGGTCGCCAAGAAGCGCCGCATGATCCGCCACTACAAGAAGAAGTAGGGCGGCGCCGCTCAGACCTGCAGCAGGTACGCGCCGCAGGGCCCCTGGACACCGGCCAGGGGGGCGGCCCGGGTCATCGCCGCCAGCGCCGCCGCATGATCCGGGCCGTGGTCTTCCAGCAGCCCCTCCAGGGTGTCGGGCTCCAGCGCTTCGGCCAGGTTCGCGCTGAGCAGCAGATAGCGCTGACCGGGGCGCCGGGGTTCGCTGTACAGCGCCGGTTCCAGAAATTCCTCTTCGCCGAGGCGGCTGCCCGCCGCCGCATCCAGCTGGCCCGGCCCCAGGGGTTCCAGCCGTCCCTCGCGTATCCGCCAGCCTTGCAACGCCCCGATCTGGGCGAGCAGCACGGTCTCCGCATCGGCGCAGAACACCGTCAGCCCACAACCCGCGGAGCCTGCGCCACGCCGGAACCGGGCCAGCAGCAAACGGTTGGCCAGTTGCAGCAGATACACCGGGTCGCCGTCCTGCGCCAGCCAGTTGCCGGGCGCCTGGCGGGCCAGGGTGTGGGGCAGGCCCTGCAGCACCTGTCGGGCGGCGATCAGTTGGGCCTGGTCCGCGTAGTCGGGGAGCAGGGCCAGCTCCTTATCGGCGGCGTACAGGTAAGGGGCACTGTTCTTGGCGCCGGGGGAGGCGGGACCGAGGCTGGCGTGGCACTGGAACATGAAGGTTTTCTAGGGTTTTTTCCGAGCCGCGAAATGGTGCCCCGGGCAGGATTCGAACCTGCGACCTATCGCTTAGGAGGCGATTGCTCTATCCAGCTGAGCTACCGGGGCGCGGGCGGGGAGTATAACAGCGCCGGCCGTGGGGCCTGTAGTCGACGAAAAAGCCGGCACAAGGGCCGGCTTGGGTGGGGACCTGGTCGTCCCGGTGTCTGGTGGAGCCGAGGGGAGTCGAACCCCTGACCTCAGCAGTGCGATTGCTGCGCTCTCCCAACTGAGCTACGGCCCCGGAAAGCGCAGATCTTATCACCCGCTTCGAGCAGTGCAAAGTGCTCGCGCCGGGCGCTAAGCTATGGGCCAAGCAGCTTACAGGCGGATGGTGGTGTGCGAATCTCGGTGGTGATTCCCGTGCTCGATGAGGCAGCGGCGCTGCCGGCGACCCTGGCCGCCCTCGCTCCGCTGCGGGCGGCGGGCCATGAGCTGATCGTCGCCGACGGCGGCAGCGAGGACGGCTCCCGCGCGGCGAACGAGCCGGCTGTGGACCGTTGGCTGGCGGCGCCGCGGGGGCGCGCACGCCAGATGAATGCCGGCGCGGCGGCGGCGAGGGGGGAACTGCTGTGGTTCGTGCACGCCGACACCCGGGCGAGTGCGGCGGCCAGCGCGCAGATTCAGGCCTTGCGCGCTTCGCCCGGGCTCTGGGGGCGCTTCGATGTGCGGATCGAGGGGCGTTCGCCCTGGCTGCCGATGGTGGGGTGGTTGATGAACCGGCGCTCGCGCCTTACCGGCATCGCCACCGGGGATCAGGGGATCTTCATTGGGCGTGCGCTGTTCGAGCGGCTAGGCGGTTTTCCCGATCAGCCCCTGATGGAGGACGTGGCGCTCAGCCGTCGGCTGCGGGCGGAAAGCCCGCCACTGTGCCTGCGCGGCCCTTTGGTCACCTCGGGGCGGCGCTGGGATGAGCGCGGGGCGCTGCGCACCATCTTCCTGATGTGGCGCCTGCGCCTGGCCTACGCCTTGGGGGCGGACCCGGCACTGCTCGCCAAGCGATATCGCTAGGGAGGCACGGATCAAGCCCCTTGGACTTTGCTGGCCACCAGCCGGTCAGAGGCCCAAGGGGTTTGATCTGCGTCTTTTGGGCCGGGTGTCCGCCTAGCGGCGCAGCATCTCGCGCCCCTGGCGTCGGGCGTCCTCCAGACGCTGCTGCCGACCACCGTCCAGCTCGTCCAGGTTCACCCCCGGCTGGGTCCGCTGGGCCCGAGCCTGCTCGGCGGGATTGCTCATGGTGTAGCCCCGCGGCACCTGGAAGTGCCCCTCGGGTAGGTTCTGGTTCAGCTGTAGCGCTGTGATTTCCTGGCGTAGCCGCCCTTGGGGGCCTTCGGTGCGCATCTTCAGGCCCAGCCGCGCCTGTTGTTCGCCGGTGAGCTGGTCGGCGAGTTCGCAGGGTTCGAATTCCACGCCCAGGCTCTCGTAGCCGGCCCGCTGGCGCGTGCTGAGCTGGTGAAAACCCAGCTGGAATGCGACGAGATCACCCTCGGCCATGGCCTCGGCGGAGAAGTAGCTGTCCTGGCAGTGACGGCCGTTGGCGAGCAGTCGGTAGTGGCGGGTGGGATAGCCGGCGATCTCCGGGCCTGGCCCCATCTCGCGCAGTTCGGGTTGTACCGTCTGGCGCCGGCGGGTCTCGCGGGGCAGGTCCGGCGCCTGTTCCGGCACCCAGGCCATGTCCAGGATGATCTGCGCGTTTTCGTCCACCGCGTAGTAGCGGCCTCGTGCCGCGTCAATCAGCAGATAGCGCCCGGTTTCCATGTCCAGACGCGCTTGCTGGCCCGCCACCGACATGGTGGCGGCACTCTGGCCGGGCAGTTTCAGTTCCATCACCGTGGCGGCATGGGCGCCGGCGCCGGTGAGGGCAAGAGCGATTGCGGCCAGGGATCGGCAGGAGAAGATGCTCATGGACGGGTTCCGTATGTAGGGATTCTTTGCCTTGATGGTAACGGCACACGCATGGTTTGGCAGCCCCCGCGGCTGGCAGTATTCTAGGCGGTCCCAGGCACCAGTCGGAGAGCCCGGAATATGTTCCTCGAGCGCAACCCCCGTTTCGTCAGCCGCCTCACCCGTGACACGCTGGCGCTGATACTCGCCGGGGGGCGGGGCGGTCGGCTGGTCAGCCTCACTGAATGGCGCACCAAGCCCGCCGTGCCCTTCGGCGGCAAGTTCCGGCTGATCGACTTCCCGCTGTCCAACTGCATCAATTCCGGCATACGCCGCATCGGCGTGGTCACCCAGTACAAGGCCCACTCGCTGATCCAGCATGTCCAGCGGGGCTGGGGCTTTCTGCGCGGCGAGTTCGGTGAGTTCGTGGAGATCATTCCCGCTCAGCAGCGCCTGGACAAGCCGCTGTGGTTCGCCGGGACCGCCGACGCGGTTTATCAGAACATCGACATCATCAAGGCCCATAATCCCAGCTACGTGCTGGTGCTGGCCGGCGATCACGTCTACAAGATGGACTACGGCGCGCTGATCGCCCGGCATGTGGAAAGCGGCGCGGACATGACCGTGGGCTGCGTGGAAATGCCCCGGGAACGCGCTAGGGCCTTCGGTGTGATGAGCGCCGATGAGCAGGGGCGGGTACGGCGTTTCACCGAAAAGCCCGCCGAGCCCGAACCCATGCCGGGCAAGCCGGATCGGGCCCTGGTGTCCATGGGCATCTACGTCTTCAACCGCGAGTACTTGTTCGAGCGCCTGCGCCAGGACGCCCAGGACATCGATTCCGCCCGGGATTTCGGCAAGGATTTGATCCCCGCGGCCATCGCCCATGACCGGGTCATGGCCTGGCCCTTCAGCGACTCCGATACCGGTGCCCAGCCCTACTGGCGCGACGTGGGCACGGTGGATGCCTTCTACGAGGCCAACCAGGAATTGATCCGGGAGAGCCCGGAGCTGGACATCTACGACGAGCAATGGCCCATCTGGACTTATCAGGCGCAGTTGCCGCCGGCGAAGTTCATCTATGACGAGGACGGGCGGCGGGGCATGGCGGTGAACAGCATGGTCTCCGGGGGTGACATCATCGCCGGGGCCACGGTACGCAACTCCCTGCTCTTCTCCCAGGTGGTGGTGCGCCCGGGCAGCTTGGTGGAGGACGCGGTGATCCTGCCGGATGTGGTGCTGGCGGAGGGCTGCCGGGTGCGCCGTTGCGTGATCGACGAAGGCTGCCGTCTGCCGGCCGGGACCGTGATCGGTGAGGACGGGGAAGCCGATCGGCGCCGCTACTACGTTACCCCCAAGGGGGTCGTGCTGGTCACCGCGGAGATGCTGGGCCAGGACGTGGCCCACGTGCGTTGAACGTACGGGGAGATGGTGCCGGGAGTGGGACTTGAACCCACACTCTGTCGCCAGAACCGGATTTTGAGTCCGGCGCGTCTACCAATTCCGCCATCCCGGCCGGATGCGCAGGCGGCAGAGTATACGGCAGCTCCCCGCCGCCTTGGAAGGGCTGAATCGTGCGGCTATCGCGCGCGGGAACGCATCCTGCTAGTATCCGCCGCGACATGCAACGCGCCGATTTCCACTTCGAGCTCCCCCCGGAACTGATCGCCGAGCACCCGCTGGCGCAGCGCAGTGGCAGCCGTCTGCTGTGCCTGAACGGGCGTGACGGCAGCCTTGCCGACCGGCGTTTCGCCGATATCGAACAGCTTCTGGAACCGGGCGATCTGCTGGTGCTCAACGACACCCGGGTGATCCCCGCGCGGCTCCATGGCCACAAGGCCAGCGGCGGCAAGGTGGAAGTGCTGGTGGAGCGGTTGCTGGAGGAGCACCGGGCGCTGGTGCATCTGCGTGCCAGCAAGTCCCCCAAACCCGGCACCGAGCTGCGGCTGGAGGATGAGCTGCAAGCCGTCGTGGAAGGCCGCGAGGCCGATTGCTTCGTGCTGCGTTTCCAGGCCGAGACGCCCCTGCTCACGCTGCTGGAGCGCTACGGCCACATGCCCCTGCCCCCTTACATTCGCCGCCCCGACGAGGACGCGGACCGGGAGCGCTACCAGACTGTGTACGCCCGCCGCCCCGGTGCGGTGGCCGCGCCCACGGCGGGCCTGCATTTCGACGAGGCGCTGCTCGCCCGGCTGCGCGAGCGGGGCGTGGAGCAGGCTTTCGCCACCCTGCACGTGGGGGCGGGCACCTTCCAGCCGGTGCGGGTCGACCGCCTGGACGAGCACCCTATGCACCGGGAATACCTGGAGGTCTCCGAGGATCTGGTGGCGGCGGTGGCGCGCACCCGGGCCCGGGGCGGACGGGTGGTGGCCGTGGGGACCACCGTGGTGCGGGCGCTGGAAAGTGCCGCCGCCGACGGCGAGCTGGCGCCCTTCCAGGGGGATACCGAGATCTTCATCTATCCCGGCTACCGCTACCGGGTGGTGGATGCGCTGATCACCAACTTTCACCTGCCCGAATCCACCCTGATCATGCTGGTCAGCGCCTTCGCCGGCCACGAACACACCCTGAATGCCTATCGCCACGCGGTGGCCGAGCGCTACCGCTTCTTCAGTTACGGCGATGCCATGTTCATCTGGCCCCGGGCCGAGGAGGGCGACCATGCGCTTTGAACTACTGGCCGAGAACGCCGGTGCCCGTCGCGGCCGCCTGCATTTCGACCGGGGCACGGTGGAGACCCCGGCCTTCATGCCGGTGGGCACCTACGGCACGGTGAAGGCCATGACCCCGGAGGAGCTGCGCGGCTCCGGCGCCGAGATCATCCTGGGCAACACCTTCCACCTGATGCTGCGCCCGGGCACCGAGATCATCCGGGCCCACGGTGATCTGCACGATTTCACCCATTGGCAGGGGCCGATCCTCACCGACTCCGGCGGCTTTCAGGTGTTCAGCCTGGGGGAGCTGCGCAAGATCACCGAGGAGGGCGTGAGCTTCCGCTCCCCGGTGGACGGCTCCAAGGTCTTCCTGGGGCCGGAGGAATCCATGGCGGTGCAGCGGGCGCTGGGGTCGGACATCGTCATGATCTTCGACGAGTGCACTCCGTACCCGGCCGACGAGCGGCAGGCGCGGGAGTCCATGGAGCTGTCACTTCGCTGGGCGGCGCGCAGCAAGCAGGCCCACGGCGACAACCCCGCCGCGCTGTTCGGCATCGTCCAGGGCGGCATGTACGCGGAGCTGCGCCAGCGCTCCCTGGCCGGGCTCACCGAGATCGGCTACGACGGCTACGCCATCGGCGGGCTGTCGGTGGGCGAGCCGGAAGACGAGCGCAACCGGGTGCTGGACGGGCTCGCGCCGCGCATGCCCGCGGACAAGCCGCGCTATCTGATGGGCGTGGGGCGTCCGGAGGACATCGTCGAGGCGGTGCGCCGGGGGGTGGACATGTTCGATTGCGTGATCCCCACCCGCAATGCCCGCAACGGCTTCCTGTACACCCACGAGGGTGTGCTGCGCATCCGCAACAGCCGTCATGCGAAGGACACCGGTCCCATCGATGAACGATGCGACTGTTACGCGTGTCAGAACTACAGTCGGGCTTATCTGCGGCACTTGGAAAAATGCAACGAGATACTGGGGGCGCGGCTGGCCACCATACACAATCTGCACTACTACCAGACGCTGATGCGGGAGCTGCGCGAGGCTATCGCCGAGGGGCGGCTGGAGCAGTATGTGGCGGACTTTTATGCGTTGCGGTCGCCGAACTTGCGGTCGCACAAGGACAACCCTGTGACATAATGGACCGCTTTATCGGCGGCCGCGCAGCGGTTCTCGTGTTCAGAATTCGATAATTGATCCAAGGAGATTTCCATGAGCTTCTTCATTTCCGATGCCCTGGCCCAGTCCGGCGGTGCGGCCCCGGCCGGTGGCGGCTTCATGCAGCTGCTCTTCCCCGTCGCCCTGATCGCTATCTTCTACGTGCTGCTGATCCGGCCCCAGGCCAAGCGCGCCAAGGAGCACAAGAAGATGGTCGAGGCCCTGGCCAAGGGTGACGAGGTGGTGACCAACGGCGGCCTGCTGGGCCGGGTGATCGACGTGGCCGACGACTTCGCCACCGTGGAAGTGGCCGAGGGTGTGCAGGTCAAGCTCCAGAAGGGCGCCGTGGCGGCGGTGATGCCCAAGGGCACCTACAAGCAGCAGGACAAGAAGGCCAAGTAAGGCCGGGGACAAAGGCACGGCGTCATGAATCGCTATCCACTGTGGAAGTACATCCTGTTGCTGGCCGTCCTGGTGGTCGGCCTGCTGTATGCACTGCCCAACCTCTATGGCGAGGATCCCGCCGTGCAGATCGCCGACGGCAATGGCGATGCCCCGGGCGAGGCGGTCCGCCAACAGGTGCTGGAGTTGCTGGGCGAGCGGAATATCGCCGTCAAGGCCGACGAGGTTCTGGATGGGCGTTACCTGGTGCGGCTGCGGGACGAGTCCGCCCAGTTGCGGGCCGTGGACGAGGTGGCCGCGGCTCTCGGCCGGGAATACGTGGTGGCGCCGAACCTGGCGCCGGACACGCCCGAGTGGCTGCGCAACCTGAACGCCCGTCCCATGTACCTGGGGCTGGATCTGCGGGGTGGCGTGCACTTTCTGATGGAAGTGGACGTGGACGCCGCGCTGCGCCAGGCCAGCGAGCGCTACGTCAACGAATTTCGCAATCTGATGCGCGAGGAGCGGGTCCGCTACCAGGGCGTGAACCTGCGTGAGCAGGGCCTGGTGCTCCGTTTTGACCGCGCGCCGGAGCGCAACCGGGCGCTGAGCGTGCTGCGCGAGGAGCATCGCGACCTGCAATTCGAGCAGCAGGAGCGCGACGGCGCGTTCTGGCTGATTGCCACCCTGCCCGAGGAGCGGCAGCTGGAGATCGCCCAGTTCGCCGTGCAGCAGAACATTACCACCCTGCGCAACCGCGTCAACGAACTGGGTGTCGCCGAGCCGGTGATCCAGCGCCAGGGCCCCCGCCACATCGTGGTGCAGTTGCCCGGCGTGCAGGATACCGCCCGGGCCAAGGAGATCCTCGGCGCCACCGCCACCCTGCAGTTCCGCGCCGTGGACATGAATTATCTGGATTATCGCGGCGGTGGTGGCATCAGTGTGCCGCCCGGCTCCGAGGTGCTGCCCCAACGGGGTGGTGGCGAGGTGGTCTTGAAGCGCCAGGTGATCCTCACCGGTGAATCGATTACCGACGCCAGCGCCGGATTCGACCCGGAGCGCGGTCGGCCCATGGTCAGTGTGCGGCTGGATTCCGCCGGCGGCACCATCATGCAGCGCTTCACCAGCGAGAACGTCAAGGATTACATGGCGGTGCTGTTCATCGAGCCGCGGGTGGAAACCGTCCGCACGGCGGATGGCGAGCTGGTCAAGCGGCGCACCCGGGTGGAAGAGGTGATCAACGTCGCCCAGATCCAGGACAGCTTCGGCAGCCGCTTCCAGATCACCGGCCTGGACAGCGCCCGGGAGGCCCAGAACCTCTCGCTGCTGCTGCGGGCGGGTTCGCTGGCCGCGCCTATGGAGATCGTCGAGGAGCGCACCATCGGCCCCAGCCTCGGGCAGCAGAACATCGATCAGGGCTTTACCGCCGTGGTGGTGGGCTTTCTGCTGGTGGTCGTGTTCATGGCGGTGTACTACAAGGTCTTCGGCCTGATCGCGAACCTCGCCCTGTTCGTCAATCTGGTGTTGATCATCGCCGTGCTGTCCATGCTGCAGGCCACCCTGACCCTGCCGGGCATTGCCGGCATCGTGCTCACGGTGGGCATGGCGGTGGACGCCAATGTGCTGATCTTCGAGCGCATCCGTGAAGAGTTGCGCGCCGGCGTGAGCGCCCAATCCGCCATCCAGGGCGGCTACGGCAAGGCCTTCTCCACCATCGCCGACGCCAACATCACTACCCTGATCGCGGCGATCGTTCTGTTCACCTTCGGCACCGGCCCCATCAAGGGCTTCGCGGTCACTCTGTCCATTGGCATACTCAGCTCCATGCTGACGGCCATCATGGGCACCCGGGCGGTGGTCAACGCCCTCTACGGCGGCCGCCGCGTGGCCAAACTGCCCATCTGAGGGAGCGCAGCATGATGAAACGCGAACTCAATATCGATTTCATGGCCGGCGGCAAGCGGCGGGTGGCGCTGGTGCTGTCCGTGCTGCTGATTCTGCTCTCGCTGGCTTCCCTGTTTACCCGTGGCGTCAACCTGGGCATCGACTTCACCGGCGGCACCCTGATCGAGGTGTCCTACCCCGAATCGGTGGAACTGCCGGCGGTGCGTCAGACCCTGGAAGAGCGCGGTTACGACCGGGCGGTGGTGCAGCACTTCGGCACCGCTCGAGATGTGCTGATCCGGGTGCCGCCCCGCACCGGTGACGATGACAATGCCGTCAGTCGCGAGGCCATCAGCGAGGACGTGTTCGATGCGCTGCGCGATGCCGCCCCGCAGGTGGAGCGCCAGCGGGTGGAGTTCGTCGGGCCGCAGATCGGGGACCAGCTCACCGAGCAGGGCGGGCTGGCCATGCTCTATGCGCTCATCGGTATCCTGATCTACGTGGCGCTGCGCTTCGAGAAGCGCTTCGCCCTGGGGTCCGTGGTGGCGCTGGTGCACGATGTGATCATCACGCTGGGGGTGTTCTCGGCGCTGCAGATCGAGTTCGACCTGACCGTGCTGGCGGCGGTCCTGGCGGTGATCGGCTACTCGCTCAACGATACCATCGTGGTGTTCGACCGCATTCGCGAGAACTTCCTGCGCATGCGCAAGGGCAGCCCGGCGGAGGTGATGAACGCCTCCATCAATCAGACGCTGAGCCGTACGCTGACCACCTCGTTCACCACCTTGCTGGTGGTGCTGGCGCTGTTCTACCTGGGCGGCGAGATCATCCACTCCTTCGCGCTGGCGCTGCTGCTGGGCATCGTGGTGGGCACCTATTCGTCCATCTTCGTTGCCAGCAATCTCACCCTTGCCATGGGTGTGAGCAAGCAGGACCTGCTGCCGCCTGTGGAGACGGAAGACGAAGAAGAGGCGCCCTGAGCCTTGGGAATCCGGCCCCGCGGCGCGTCATGCGCGCCCGGGGCGTCGTTTACATCCGATGAATCCAGTCGTTCACTTCCCGTTCCGCCTCCTCACGGCTCTTGCCGTAGCGCTCCTGAATCTTGCCGATCAAGGCCTCCCGGTCGCCCTGGACCACGTCCGCATCGTCGCTGCTGAGCTTGCCCCACTGGCGAATTGCCTCGCCCTTGAGCTGGCGCCATTTGCCCTGTAGCTGATCACTGTTCATAAGTCCTCCCTTAGCGTTCATCATGAGCCGAGAACTTCCATGCGGGCGGCTGCCCCGGCGTACAAGAGAAAAGGAGTCCCGGCATGCACACGAAACCCTGGTCGGAGGCCTGTGCCCGAAACCGCGAGCCGATTCTGCAGGTGTTGCGCGAGCATTTCCTGAAACCGGGCTGGGTGCTGGAGATCGGCAGTGGCACGGGCCAGCATGCCGCCTGGTTCGCGCCGGCCTTGCCCCATCTGGTCTGGCAGCCCAGCGACCGGGAGGAGAACCTTCCCGGTATACGTGCCTGGTGCGCCGAGGCGGATTGTCGAAATCTGCGCCCGCCGCTGGTGCTGGATGTGGACCAGCCCTGGCCCGTGCAGGCCTGTGATTACGTCTTTTCCGCCAATACCGTGCACATCATGGGCTGGGCCAGCGTGGAGCGCCTGTTCCAGGGGGTGGGACGGTATCTGGCGCCAGGCGGACTGTTCGTGCTCTACGGGCCCTTCCATTACGGAGGGCGGCCTACCAGCGAGAGCAATGCGGCTTTCGACGCGCAGTTGCGCCGTCGAGATCCGGCCATGGGGATCCGGGATTACGAGGCGCTCAACGCGCTGGCCGGGCGCAACGGGCTGGAGAAAGTGGCCGATCATGCGCTGCCGGCCAACAACCATGCCCTGGTCTGGCGCCGGCTAAACGATTGAGCGCCTGGTCCGGTGTCTTGCGCCTGCCGCGCGCCGTCGCAATGTAGGGGGCAGAGCGCGATGTTCTCGCGATCGTGGATGGCACAGGGATGGGCCATATGCGCTTGTTCGTGGTGGGGCCCTTGGTATGCGCGCTGCTGCTGGCCTTCGCACTGTGGGGGCTGCTGTCCGGTGTGCCGAAGGCGGCCGGCGAGCACGGTGCGGGGGTGGCGCCATTGGTCGAACGGCCGCCGCCGGCGTCTCCAGCCGCGGGGCGTTTGGAGCGCGCGCTGCTGGCCGAAATCAACGCCGTGCGTCAGGTCCATGGGGTGGCGGCGCTGCAGGCCAGTACCCGGCTTGCGGGACAGGCCAGGCGGGATAGCTGGGCGCGCGCCTCGCGCCGAACGGGCCGGGTGGAAATGCCTCCAGCACCCTTCGCCTCCAGGCTCAGGCTGGCGCCGCGCCTGCGTGGGCGGCTGGAATGGGGAGTGCCGGCGGCGACCGTGTTTCCTGAAGCCTGGCTGGATGGCGCGGAGAGTCGCGCCATCCTGCTCGATCCGCGCTGGTCTGCGGCCGGGGTGGGCGTATGGCCGGGGCGGGGTTACCTTCTGATCACCGTCCTGCCCACCGGCTACTGACTCGTCATCGCGATACCGCGAAGCGGCATCCGGGTATCCCTTTCCCGGCTGGCTTGCCGAGAGGCTTGCCAGGATGTTCAGTTGCCATCGGTCGTCTCGAACGACTTCTCCTCAGGGCCTTTCGCCACCGTGCGCCCGGGCGCTCTCCGCGGCGCTGTCCGGCGGCGGCGCCCGCCTGCCTGCGCCACGCTGGTGCAGCGTTCGTTCCACGCCCAGAGGCAGGAAGATCAGCAGGTCATAGACACGCATCAGCAGACGGCTCAGGTGTACCAGAACGTCGCCCAGGGTCAGGGCGATCCAGGCCAGTGCCGCCAGCAGGGCTTCCAGCAACAACCCCCCCAGCACGCGCCCGGACTGCAGCGCGCTCTCCAGCGGGATGGCCGTCAGCGCCAGGGGCAGAATCAGCAGCCACAGCAGCAGCGGCTCGCCGGGGTTGGGTCGGTTCCCGCCCAACAACACCAGGGCGGCCGCGCAGGGCAGCAACACCAGGCCCAGCGCACACAGCCGCGCCAGGATGTGTCGCAGCCGATCATCGAAGCGGCCGACGAAGGGCAGCATGCGGGTGGCGCGCAGGCATTCCCACAGGAACAGGCCCAGGGCGAACTGCACCAGCAACAGAATCCAGGCGCCCAGGCTGCCGCCCTGGGGCATGTTCGGGGCGAACAGGCCGCGCAGGGGCGCCTGCAGCAGTCCCTGGGCGAACCAGGCCGCCAGCCCGAGTATTCCCAGCGCACCGGCGCCGAGCAGGAACTGCTTGAGATTGGACGGGGCAAAGTTGCGGGCGTCGGCGGCGTCCATGGCGCGTAGCTGCTGGTACTCGCCCATGTACTCGTCGATGCTGCGCGCCCGGGCATCCAGGCCGCCCACACCCTGTTCCAGGGTCTTCAGTGTTTGGTTCAGACGCCGCCAGTAGGGGAGCATACGCTTGAGCCACAGGTGGCGCTTTCGGCTGGCGGCGCGGTATTCGCTGATCGCCTCATGGCAGGCGCGCTCCAGGGTGTGGTGTATATCGCCCAGGATCTTGCCCACCATGGGGTCGCCGTGGGCGGGAATGCGCGCAATGGCGTCCACCGCCTCCAGCCAGGCGGGCGGGGTGGGGGGCTCTTCCACCGAATGGCGGTAATCGGCGTCCACCCGGTTGATCTGTTCGTGCAACTGCCGCTGCAGGGACGGATAAGCGGCCAGGTCCCGCTCCACCAGGGTGCGCACCCGGCTGAATTCCCGCTCCAGCAGCCGCTCCTGGTTGTCCACCGCCAGGCGCAGGATGACATCGGCATTACGCTCGCGCAGTCGCCCGCGCCACAGCCGCAGGCCGCGGGCCAGGCGCCGCAGCGGCTGGCGCAGGCCCAGCCCCAGCGCCTGCAGCAGCCGGTGCGCGCTGGCACGCCCCAGATACAGCAGGATGAGCAGTATGCCCAGCCAGATCAGCGCCGACACAGGCGTGGATTCACTCCAAAGGTGCAGGGTTTGCTCGAAGGACACGGATGGACTCCCCGGTCGGCGAGGCGTGAGCCTCGCGGCCTGATTCTAGTTATCGCGGAGACAGCGTCTCCCGTAGCGGCTAGCTTAGAAACAAGCGCGGGCGGAGTCCAACGGCTTGGGCCTGGAATGCGCCCTGTCTTCGAGTATCAGGCGCTCTGGCCCAGCAGGGCCGGGGTGCAATGGGGGCGGATCTCGCGGACCATGCCGCTGAACACCTTGCGGTTGCCTGCCACCACATGACCGCTGTCGAGGAAGCTGGGGCCGCCCTGGAGGTCGCCGACGATGCCGCCGGCCTCCTGGATCAGCAGCGCGCCGGCGGCGATGTCCCAGGGCTGCAGGCCGATTTCCCAGAAGCCGTCCAGCCGACCGCAGGCCACGTAGGCCAGGTCCAGCGAGGCGGCGCCGGCGCGGCGCAGATCGCTGGCATGGCGGCTCAGCGCCCGGAACATGTCCAGGTACGCATCCATGTGCTGTTGGGCCTTGAAGGGGAAGCCGGTGCCCAGCAGCGCGCCGTCCAGCCCCCGGCGATCGCTCACGCGAATGCGCCGACCGTCCAGCTGGGCACCCTGGCCGCGGGCCGCGGTGAACAGCTCCTGGCGCAGCGGGTCGTAGATCACGCCCGCTTCCAGTCTGCCCTGATGCCTGAGTGCGATGGAGACGGCAAAATGCGGCACGCCATGGAGGTAGTTGGTGGTGCCGTCCAGCGGGTCGATCACCCACAGGTACTCGTCATCGGCCTGGCCGTGGGCGCCGGATTCCTCGCCGAGGATGGCGTGGTGGGGATAGGCCTTGCGCAGGATCTGGATGATCTCCTGCTCGGCCAGGCGATCCACATCGCTGACGAAATCGTTGCGCCCCTTGGATTCAATGCTCACCGCGTCCAGACGATCCATGTGGCGGACGATGATGTTGCCGGCCGCGCGGGCGGCGCGTACGGCCATGTTGACCATGGGGTGCATAAGCTGGGTTCCGGTTCGGCAGTCGGTGGACGGGCGCAAAGGATACCAGTAAAAGTAGGCCCCTCAAACGACCAGGGCCCCATTCGGACATGAAGCTACTCGACGCTGTGCGCATCGTGCTGATCGGCACCACGCATCCCGGCAACATCGGCTCCGCCGCCCGCGCCATGAAGACCATGGGCGTGCAGGATCTGCAACTGGTGGCGCCGGAGCGCTTCCCGGCCCCCGAGGCCACCGCCAACGCGGCCCATGCCGCGGATGTACTGGAGGCCGCCGGCGTACACGAAGAGCTGGACCAGGCCCTGGCCGGGGCCGGTCTGGTGGTGGGGCTCACCGCCCGCAGCCGTCGCCTGGGGGCACCGTCCCTGGAAGCTCGTCCCTGTGCTGAGCGGCTGATGCGCGAGGCGACGCGCCACCCGGTGGCGCTGTTGTTCGGGCGGGAGCATTCGGGGTTGAGCAATGCGGAGCTGGATCGTTGCCACTACGTGGTGCACATCCCCGCCAATCCGGATTACCCGGTGATGAACCTGGCGGCGGCGGTGCAGGTGATGTGCTACGAGCTGCGCATGGCGGCGATGACCGGCGAGGCGCCGACGCCGGAGGCCCTGCCCGAGGTGGCGGGCGCCGAGCATCTGGAAGGCTTCTATCGGCATCTGGAGCAGTTGCTGGAGGACACCGGTTATCTGCGCCGTTTCAGCCCCGAGGTGCTGATGCGCCGGCTGCGGCATCTGTTCAACCGCGCCCGGCCAAGCTCCGAGGAGCTGAACATTCTGCGCGGCATGCTGAGCGCCATGGAGCGCCACAAGCGGGGGCGCGATTGAACGGCGGCGACGGGGCGGGTGTACCAATGGCCGGGGCAAGTCGTTATCATGAAGCCATGCCTGCCTACACCGCGATCACTCCCGCCTGTTGCTCCTGTATCTAGGGGTCGTGCGCCGCTCGTCTTCGGCGCAGGCTCCAGTTCTCCACAGCACTTCCCTCGCTTCATATCCGGGAATCGACGATGTTTCAGCGGCTCAGAGAAGATATCCAGTGCGTGCGCGAGCGCGACCCCGCCGCCCGCAACGCTTTTGAAGTGTTCACCAGCTATCCGGGCTTCCACGCCCTGCTCATGCACCGGTGCAATCACTGGCTGTGGCGCCGGGGGTTGCGTTGGCTGGCGCGTTTCTTGTCCCTGTTCGCCCGTTGGCTCACCGGCGTCGAGATCCACCCGGGCGCGCGCATCGGTCGGCGGTTTTTCATCGACCACGGCATGGGGGTGGTGATCGGCGAGACCGCCGAGATCGGCGACGACTGCACGCTGTACCACGGCGTCACCCTGGGGGGCACCAGCTGGGAGGCGGGCAAGCGCCACCCCACGCTGGCCAATGACGTGGTGGTGGGGGCCGGGGCCAAGATTCTCGGGCCGCTGCAGGTGGGCACCGGCGCGCGCATCGGCTCCAATGCGGTGGTGCTCAAGGACGTCCCCGAGGGCGCCACCATGGTGGGCATCCCGGCGCGGGTGGCCGGCGTGCGCCATGCCGCGGCCGACAGCGATGCCCGTCGGCGCGAGGCCGTGGCCCGCAAGATCGGTTTCGATGCCTACGGCACCACGGCGGACATGCCCGACCCGGTGGCCCGGGCGTTGAACGCGTTGCTGGATCATGTGCACGTCACCGACCAGCGTCTGGAAGAAATCCGCACGGCCGTGCGCGGATTGGGCGGCGAGGTGGCCGACCGGCCAGTACCCGATATCGAAGATTGCAAGCTCTCCGACGATGCCGCCGACGAGGTGGGCGGGGGCCGCTGAACCATGGCGCCAATTTACCTGGATTATGCGGCCACCACCCCCTGCGACCCGGCGGTGATCGCCCGCATGAGCGCGTTCCTGGGCGAGGAGGGCGCCTTCGCGAACCCCTCCTCCGCGCATGGGCCGGGGCAGGTGGCCGCTCAGGCGGTGGCCCGGGCCCGCGCCCAGGTGGCGGCATTGATCAATGCCGAGCCCGAGGGGCTGGTGTGGACCTCCGGTGCCACCGAAGCCAATAACCTCGCGCTGCTGGGCGCCTTGCGCCTTGCCCGCGCCCGGGGGCGAGGCGGGCAGGTGGTGACCGGCGCCACCGAGCACCCGTCGGTGCTGGCCGCCTGCGCCCAATTGGAACGGGAAGGGGTGAAGGTCACCCGCCTGTTCCCGGACGCTGGCGGGGTGATCGCCCCCGAAGCCGTCGCGGCCGCGCTGCGCGACGACACGGCGCTGGTCTCGCTGATGCACGTCAACAACGAAACCGGCGCGGTGCAGGACGTCGCCGCCATGACGGCGCTGGCCCACGCGGCGGGTGCGCTGATGCATGTGGATGCGGTGCAGGCCGCGGGGCGCCTGCCCATCGACGTGACGGATTGGGGCGTGGATCTGCTGAGTCTGTCCGCCCACAAGCTCTACGGGCCCAAGGGCGTGGGCGTGCTCTACCGCCGGGCGCGGCCGCTGCTGCGCCTGGCGCCGCTGGTCCATGGCGGCGGCCAGGAGCAGGGGCTGCGCAGCGGCACCCTGGCCACCCACCAGATCGTCGGCATGGGCGAGGCCTGCGCACTGGCCGCCGCCCGCCTGCCGGAAGAGGCCGCCCGGCTATATGCCCTGAAGACGCGGCTGCGCGAGGGCTTGCTGGCCCTGGGCGCGGTGCAGCTCAACGGCCCGGAGCAGGGCGCGCCGCATATCCTCAACCTCGCCTTCGGCTGCGTGCACGGCGAAGCCCTGGCCGAGGACATCGGCGCGCAATTGGCCGTGTCCGCCGGTTCCGCCTGCAGCGCCGTGAGCGGCAAGCCCTCGCCGGTGCTGCGGGCCATGGGGGTGCCGGATGCCTTGGCCCACGCGAGCCTGCGCTTCAGCCTGGGGCGGGGGAGCACGGAACGGGACGTGGATGCCGCGGTCGAAATAGTCAGCCGGGCGGTTCACCGCCTGCGCGCATGTTCGCCCCTGTGGCGGGATTTTCAGGCCGGCGCCTCGCTGCGGGCGCTCTATGCGGGAGACCGGGATCATGGCCTGGTCTGAGGTGGTTTTGCGCCATTACCGGGAATTGCCCGGTGCCGGGCTGCCCGCTGGCGCTTGCAGCGGCGAGGCCGGGCGCGTAGCCGAAGGCCGCCGGGTGGTCATCGGCCTGACGGTGGACGCTGAGCGGATTGTCGACGCGGGCTTTCTCGCCTTCGGTTGCCCGGCCACCCTGGCCGCGGCCGCCTGGCTCAGCCAGTGGCTGCCCGGGCGCGGCCTGGATGAGGTCCGCGGGCTGCGCGGCCTGGAGATCGCCGAGGCACTGGCGCTGCCCGCCGAGCGCCTGAGTGCCGCCCTGGTGGTGGAAGATGCCCTGCGGGCGGCATTGGCGTGCTTTGGAGAGCCGCCAACGGCCGCGTACACTGGTGAATATCAACCAACTGATGGAGGACGGTGATGAACCCGATTACCGTGAGCGATCGTGCCGCCGAGCACATCCGCCATTATCTGGGCAAGCACGGCGGCGACGGCCTGCGCCTGGGCGTGAAGACCAGCGGCTGCTCCGGCTTCGCCTATACCGTGGGGGTTGCCGGGGAGCCCGACGAGAGCGACCGGGTGTTCGAGACCCAAGGCGTGAAACTGGTGGTCGCGCCCAAGAGCCTGCCCTTCCTGGAGGGGATGGAGCTGGATTACGTCACCGAGGGGCTCAATGCCCGCTTTACCTTCAAGAACCCCAATGCGAAGGACCATTGCGGCTGCGGCGAAAGTTTCGCCATCTGAACGGCGGCATTCGAAAATTGCCGCTGTCGGGGGCGGGCTGTACACTTGGCGCCCATCGCGCCCGCGGGCTTCGGCTCGCGGGCGACGAACGCCGTAATCCAACGAATTCTCAGGGAGTGGCCGAATGGCAGTCGAACGTACTCTTTCCATCCTCAAGCCCGATGCAGTCGCCAAGAACGTGATCGGTGAGATCTACAACCGTTTCGAGAAGGCCGGGCTGAAGATCGTCGCCTCCCGCATGAAGCACCTGAGCCAGGCCGACGCCGAAGGCTTCTATGCCGTGCACAAGGACCGCCCCTTCTTCAAGGATCTGGTTTCTTTCATGACCTCCGGTCCGGTGATGATCCAGGTGCTGGAAGGCGAGGACGCCATTCGCAAGAACCGCGAGATCATGGGCGCGACCAACCCCAAGGAAGCGGCGGCCGGCACCATTCGTCACGATTTCGCCGATTCCATCGACGCCAACGCCGCCCACGGCTCCGACGCGCCGGAAACGGCCAAGCAGGAAATTGAATACTTCTTCAAAGCCGATGAGATCTACTCCCGTTAAGGAGCCGCGCGAGGCCAGGACCAACCTCCTGGGCCTGGACCGGGAGGGGTTGAAAGGGTTTTTCGCCGAAATGGGCGAAAAACCCTTTCGTGCCTCTCAATTGCTGAAATGGATTCACCAGCGCGGGGTTACCGACTTCGCGCAGATGACCGATCTCAGCAAGGCCCTGCGCACCAAGCTGGAAGCCACCGCGGAGGTGCGCATCCCGGAGCCGGTCTTCGACCAGCGATCCGCGGACGGCACCCGCAAGTGGCTGCTGCGCATGGACGGCAGCAACGCCATCGAGACGGTGTACATCCCCGAAACCGGCCGCGGCACCCTGTGCGTGTCTTCCCAGGTCGGTTGCGCGCTGGAATGCACCTTTTGCTCCACCGCCCAGCAAGGTTTCAACCGCAACCTCACCAGCGCCGAGATCCTGGGGCAGCTGTGGTTCGCGGTGCGCGAACTGCAGGCGTCGGGTCTGGAGCGGCCCATCACCAATGTGGTTTTCATGGGCATGGGCGAACCGCTGTCCAATTTCGCCCCGGTGCTGATGGCCAGCCGCGCCATGGTGGACGACGACGCCTACGGCCTGTCCAAGCGCCGGGTGACGCTGAGCACCTCGGGCCTGGTGCCGCAGCTCTATCGCATGGCGGAGATCTCCGATATCGCCCTGGCGGTGTCGCTGCACGCGCCCAACGATGCGCTGCGCGACGAACTGGTCCCAATCAACCGCAAGCACCCGATCAAGGATCTGCTGGCGGCCTGCAAGCACTACATCCAGGACAAGCCCCATCGCAGCATCACTTGGGAATACGTGATGCTGGACGGCGTGAACGATCACGACGAGCATGCCCGGCAGCTGGCCGTGCTGCTCAAGGGGATTCCCTCCAAGGTCAACCTGATCCCCTTCAACCCGTTCCCGGGCACCGATTACCGCTGCTCCTCGCCGGAGCGCATACGCAGCTTCGCCACCATACTGCTCAAGGCCGGGCTGACCACCACCACCCGCAAGACCCGCGGGCAGGACATCGACGGCGCCTGCGGCCAGCTGGTGGGCAGGGTGGAAGATCGCACCCGTCGGCGTCTGCGCCGGGAGCAGGCCGCGGAGGCTACCCAATGAAACCCGCCGCGCGCCTGTGGTCTCTGCTCGTGGCGGTCCTGTTGCTGGCGGCGTGTTCCAGCACCCCCACCAAGCCGCCGGACGAGGCGCCCACCACCGACAGGGGTCGGGCCGCCGAGATCAACACCCGCCTGGGCGTGGCCTACATGCAGCGCGGTGAGCTGGAACAGGCCATGGTCAAGCTGCGCCGCGCCCTCTACCAGGACCCGGACTACGCCCCGGCCCACACCACGGTGGCCGTGCTCTACCAGCGCCTGGGCGAGTCCGACAAGGCGCGGGGGCATTTCCAGCGCGCTCTGCGCCTGACGCCGGATGATCCGGGGCTGCGCAATAATTACGGGCAGTTCCTCTGCGCCGAGGGCGACACGGAGCAGGCGCTGGGACAGTTCCAGCGGGCCGCCGCCGATCCGCTCTACGAGCGTGTCGAGATCCCGCTGGCCAATGCCGGCCTTTGCCTGCTGCGCGAAGGCGACAAGGTCCGGGCCGCGGAAATGCTGCGCCGATCGCTGGAACACAACCCGCGGCTGGGGCGCGCGCTGTTGCCCATGGCGGAACTTCGCCTGGAGCAGGGCGACGCGCTGTCCGCGCGTGGCTATTACCAGCGCTATCTGGCGGTGAGTGAACAGAACGCACAGAGTCTGTGGCTGGGCATACGTATAGAACGCGTACTGGGTGATCGGGACGCGCTGGCCAGCTACGCGCTGCTGCTGCGCTCGCGTTACCCGGATTCGCTGGAGACCAAGAAGCTGCTTGAGAGCGAAACCAATGACCGATGAGCAGCCCCAGGGAGGCCCGGAGTCGGGCCGGGAGCATCCCGCCGCCAAACCGGGTCATCTGCTGCGCGAGGCGCGGGAACGCAAGCGACTGAGCCTGCAGGCCGTTGCCGAGCATCTGAACCTGCGCGCGCAGGTTGTGGATTATCTCGAACAGGACCGCTACGAGCGTCTGCCGCCGCTGATCTTCGTGAAGGGTTACCTGCGCGCCTACGCCAAACTGGTGGACGAGCCGGAAGAGCGGATCATGGCCGCCTTCACCCAGCAGGGTCTGGAAGCCGCGGGGCGACAGCCGGAGTTGCCCCGGGATGGCGCCCGCGGCGCGGGCAGCCGATTGTTGCCGGCGATGTTGCTGCTGGCCGTACTGGTCGTGGCGGCCCTGTTCTGGTGGCGTGGCGAACAGCGTCTGCCCGGGCAGGCGGACGCGCCAATCGCGGGGGAGCCCGCCGCCGTGGCACCCCTCCACGATGAGGACGATGTCGCCGCTCGCACCCTCGCCACGCGCGATGGCTCGAGTGCCGAGCGCGACACCGAACGGGCCGAGCCGATCGCGCCAGCGACCGGGAACGGTGGGGTGCAAAGTACACCGGAATCGACGCCCGAAGAGCCCACGGTGTCTCCGCCACCGCAGGCCGCCGTCGCCGGGCATCAGGCAGCTGCCGCGGCGCGGACCGACACCACCGAAACCACGCCCCCTGAAACGGCCGCGGAGCCGGAAGCTGTAGCAGAGCCTGAGCGCGCCAGCGAAGCGGAGCCCGGGATGGCGCCCGAGCCGGCCGTCGACATGCTCGTGATCCGGGTGCGTGGCGACGCCTGGATGGACGTGCGCGATGGCAACGGCGAGCGGGTGCTCTACGGCACTGTGCGGGGCCCGGAGCTGTTTCGTTTCGACGGGCCGTATCCGTATCGACTGACCATTGGTGACGCCAGTGCCGTGGAACTGGAGTTCCGCGGCCAGCCGGTGGACCTCGCACCTCACACCCGCGGCCGCGTAGCGCGCCTGAGCCTGCCCGCGCAGCGCTGAGCGCCCGGTCGCACCCAAAATCAATACAAGCGGAGGCACCTTGGCCAAGGGGATCCAAAGCATCAGGGGCTTTGCCGACATATTGCCCGAGCACCTGCCCACCTGGCGGCACGTGGAAGAGACCGCTCGGCGCTGGCTCGAGGCCTACGGCTATGCCGAGATCAGGTTGCCGGCGCTGGAGCGCACGGAGCTTTTCAGCCGCTCCATCGGCGAGGTCACCGACATCGTCGAGAAAGAGATGTACACCTTCGCCGATCGCAACGGCGACAGCCTGACCCTGCGCCCCGAGGGTACCGCGGGCTGCGTGCGCGCGGGTATCCAGCACGGCCTGTTCCACAACGCCCAGCCGCGACTGTGGTACAGCGGCGCGATGTTCCGTCACGAGCGCCCGCAGAAGGGGCGCTTTCGTCAGTTCCACCAGATCGGCGCCGAGGTGTTCGGCCTCGCCGGGCCGGACGTGGATGCGGAGATGATCCTCATGACCGGGCGCCTGCTTGCCAGCATGGGCCTGGAGGATGTGGAGCTGCAGATCAACAGTCTCGGCAGCAGCGAGGCCCGCGCCGCCTACCGCGAGCAGCTGGTGGCGTATCTGGCCCAGCACGAGGCGCGGCTTGACGACGACAGTCGCCGCCGCCTGCACAGCAACCCCTTGCGGGTGCTCGACAGCAAGAACCCGGCTCTGCAGGAGATCATCGAGGCCGCCCCGCGGCTGCTGGACCAGCTGGATGAGGAATCCGAGCGGCATTTCGCCGAGCTGCGCGCCATTCTCGACGCCGCCGGCCTGAACTACCGCATCAACCCGCGTCTGGTGCGCGGGCTGGATTACTACGGTCGCACCGTGTTCGAGTGGGTCACCGACCGGCTGGGTGCCCAGGGTACGGTGCTCGCCGGCGGCCGATATGACGGCCTGGTGGAGCAGATAGGCGGTCGAGCGACACCGGCGGTGGGCTTTGCCATGGGTGTGGAGCGCATCGTGACCCTGCTGGAGGAAAGCGGCAGGCAGAAGCGCGCGCCGGCCCCCCAGGCCTACGTGGTCGTGCCGGCGGGGGTGGAGGCCCAGGCTCATGCCTTGGTGGAGAGTCTTCGCGATCAGCTGCCTGCGGCGTGCTTGCTGGTCAATGCCGGTGGTGGCAGTTTCAAGAGCCAGTTCAAGCGCGCCGATCGCAGCGGCGCCCGCCTGGTGCTGGTGCTGGGCGAAGAGGAGCTGGCCGCCGGCCGGGTAGGCGTCAAGGACCTGCGGGGAGACGCTGCCCAGGAAGCCGTGGCACGGGAAGATTTGGCCGAATTCATCCGCGCGCGACTGGATTGAGCGCGGGTTTCATCGAGGAGAGAGAGCAGTGGCGGATTACAGTTCGGACATGGAGCAGGTGGAGGCGCTCAAGCGCTGGTGGAGCGAGAACGGCCGTTCCATCATCGCCGGCGCGGTGATCGCCATCGTCGGCCTGCTCGGCTGGCAGCAGTGGGGCGCCTACCAGGATCAGCAGGCACTGGACGCCTCCAATGAGTATCTGGCATTCCTGGAGCAGTTGCGGGGCGATGCGCCGGACGGCGGGCTTGGTCGCGGTGAACGGCTCATCGAGAAGCATGCCGACAGCCCCTATGCGGCGCTGGCCGCTCTGTGGATGGCCTCTCACCATGTGGAACAAGGCGCGCTGGAGCAGGCCGAAGCGCGGCTGCGCTGGGCCAGCGAACAGGCCGACGGTGAACATTTCCGCGAGCTGGCGAGCCTGCGCTTGGCGAACGTGCTGCTCGCCCGCGCGGACCCTGCCGCGGCGCTCGCCGTGCTGGAGCGAATCGACCAGGGTGCCTACAGCGCGCTGGCCGGCGAGCTGCGCGGTGATGCGCATGCCGCCCGGGGTGAGCGCGAGCAGGCCGCGGCCAGTTATCGCGCCGCCCTGGAGAACGACGGTCTGAGTGGTCAGCGGCGCCAGTTGCTGGAGCTCAAGCTGCGGGATCTGGGGGCCGGGGAGTCTCTATCGTGAGGCGGGTGCTGGCGGCGTTGATGATGGTCGGCGCGCTGGCTGGCTGTGCCTCCTCCGGCGGTGGGCCGCGGGAGGAAGTGCCCGAGCCGCCCAGCCCGCGCAGTGTGAACTCGGATCTGCGCCTGGACCGGTTGTGGGAGACCGGCGTCGGCGGCGGTGCCGGCTCGGCGGCGAACGGCCTGCGCTTGGCGTTGTACGATGGCCGGCTGTACGCTGCCGGTGCCGCCGGGCGCGTCAGCGCGCTGGCCGCTGACAGCGGCAAGACCCTGTGGCGCACGGAGCTGGATGCTTCCCTGGGCGGAGGTCCCGGCGTGGGGGCTGGCAAGGTATTTGTCGGTTCCCGGGACGGGCGCGTGTTCGCCCTGTCCGCGGCGGACGGGGAGCGGCTTTGGGAGCGTCGGCTGAGCGGCGAGATTCTCACTGTGCCGGCGGTGTTGGATGGCCAGGTGATCGTGCGCACGGTGGATGGCCGGGTGCATGGGCTGGATGCCGCCGACGGCGCGCCGGTCTGGTTGTTTCAGCGCAGTCTCCCCAGCTTGACGCTGCGGGGCAATGCCGACCCGTTGACCGTGCCTGGTGGCGTACTACTGGGGCTGGATAGCGGTGAACTGGTGGCGCTGGCGGCTCCTCGCGGCCAGGTGGCCTGGGAAACCGATGTGGCCGTGCCCCAAGGGCGCTCCGAAGTGGAGCGCATGGTGGACGTGGACGCCACTCCCGTGGCCCTGGGCGATACCGCTTATGCGGTGGCCTATCAGGGCCGGCTGGTGGCCGCTGACCTGCGTGACGGCAGTCTGCGCTGGGCCCGCGAGATGTCCGCCCACACCGGACTGGCGGCGGACAATGAGCGACTTTACCTGAGCGACAGCGACCAGTGGGTCTGGGCCCTGGACCGTTTCAGTGGCGCCAGCATCTGGCGCAACGATAAGTTGCGCGGCGTGCGTCTGGGCGCGCCGGCCCTGCACGGCGGCTATCTGGTGCTGGGCGATGATCAGGGGTACCTGAACTGGCTGAGCCGGGATCAGGGCGAGCTGCAGGCGCGAGTGAAGCAGGGGGAGGCCGTGCGCGTGGCGCCCCTCAGTGACGGCGAGCGGCTGTATGTGCTGGATGCGGGTGGCCGCGTGCAAGCCTGGCGGGTCATCGGTCAGGACTGATGTGCCTGCTGCTTTTCGCCCACGGCCTGGAGCCCGACCTGCCGCTGGTGATCGCGGCCAACCGTGATGAGTTCCACGCCCGCCCCACGGCGCCGGCCCATTGGTGGCGGGAGCCCCGGATACTGGCCGGGCAAGACCAGCAGGCGGGGGGCAGCTGGATGGGCAGCACCCGCGGTGGGCGCATCGCCGTGGTCACTAACTATCGGGACCCGCCCTCCCATCGGGAGGGCGCCGGCTCCCGCGGCGAGCTGGTGACCCTGGCCCTGCAGGGGCGCTTCGACGGCGCCGATGGGCGTCGGGAGCTCGCCGCCCGGGGTGGGGAATACAACAGCTTCAACCTGGTCTATGGGGAAGCCTCGGCGCTGTGGTATTACAGTGACCGGGAAGGCGAGGTGCGGCGGCTGCCGCCGGGGCTGTACGGCCTGAGCAACCATGTGCTGGAAACCCCCTGGCCGAAAGTCACACGGGGCAAGGCACTGCTGCGGGCGTGGCTGGACGGGCCGCGCCGGGGTGATCCCGAGGGCCTTTTCGCACTGCTCGCCGACACTCGGCAACCGGAGCCGGCCGAGCTGCCGGATACCGGCCTCTCCGCGGAATGGGAGCGGTTGCTGGCCACGCTTTTCATCCGAAGCCCCCGTTACGGCACCCGTGCGTCCACCGTGGTGATGGACGACGCCCGGGGGCAAAGATTATTTGCCGAGCGGGCTTTCAACGAGGCGGGGGAAACCCGGCAAACTCGCTGGTTTCGGTTCGCAACTCGTTGAATTGCGTGAAAGGTCCCCCTCGCCGCGTTGCGGCATGGGGCACCCGGTGATAGGCTCGCCGCATTCCGGGGCCGACGCGGCTTCAAGCAAATTCTGATAATCGTGGTAGAGAGGTTAGGCATGCGAGTGATTCTGCTGGGGCCGCCGGGGGCGGGCAAGGGGACGCAGGCGGCGCACATCTGCGAGGCCTTCAAGATTCCGCAGATTTCCACCGGCGACATGCTGCGCGCGGCCGTCAAGGCCGGTACGCCGCTGGGCCGGGAAGCGAAGAAGGTGATGGACGCCGGTGGGCTGGTGTCCGACGATATCATCCTGGGCTTGGTCAAGGAGCGCATCGCGCAGGCCGACTGTGCCAACGGTTTTCTCTTCGACGGTTTCCCCCGCACCATCGCCCAGGCCGATGCGCTCAAGGAGCAGCAGGTTTCCATCGACCACGTGGTGGAACTGCAGGTGCCCGATGAGGAGATCATCAGCCGCATGAGCGGTCGGCGGGTTCACCCCGGCTCCGGCCGGGTCTATCACGTGGAGCACAATCCGCCGCGGCAGGAAGGCAAGGACGACGTGACCGGCGAGCCGCTGGTTCAGCGTGACGACGACCGGGAAGAGACCGTGCGCAAGCGCCTGGAGGTCTATCACGAGCAGACCCGCCCGCTGGTGGAGTACTACTCCTCCTGGGCCGACAGTGGCGATGCCGCCGCGCCCCGTTACTCGGCCATCCATGGCACCGGTGCCATGGAAGCCGTGCGTCAGCGGATCATGGACGCGTTGAAAGGCTGAGCCCGCGGGGCTCGCGCATCGAAACGGGGCCGAAAGGCCCCGTTTTCGTTTGCGCCGCGCTATGCTGGGGCAGGGTATCACCACGGAGAGTGCATCATGCTACGCGCCAGTCGGTTCCGTCTCGCCGTGTGGAGCTTGCTCCTGTTGCTGGGTCTGGGCTTGGCCGCCCCCCTGCGCGCCCAGGTGGCGGTGCTGGAGGTCCAGGGCGTGATAGGGCCGGCCACCGCGGATTACGTCTCCCGGGGCCTGCGCGAGGCCGGTGAGCTGGACGCTGAACTGTTGGTGCTGCGCCTGGACACCCCGGGCGGGCTGGACGGCGCCATGCGCGCGATTATCCAGGACCTGCTCGCCTCCCCCATCCCCGTGGCCGCCTGGGTGGGGCCTCGAGGTGCCCGCGCGGCCAGCGCCGGCACGTATATCCTCTACGCCACCCATATCGCTGCCATGGCACCGGCCACCAACCTGGGGGCGGCCACACCGGTGCAACTGCGTGGCCCCGGAGGCGGCGGCGCCGAACCCGAGGGCGGCGAGCCCGAGGCGGACACGGCGATGGAACAGAAACTGGTCAACGATGCCGTGGCCTATATCCGCTCCCTGGCCGAGTTGCGCGGGCGCAACGCCGACTGGGCGGAACGGGCGGTGCGGGAGGGGGCCAGCCTGAGCAGCGAGGCGGCCCTGGCCGAGGGCGTGGTGGAACTACTGGCCGAGGACCTGGATAGCCTGCTGCAGGCGCTGCATGGTCGGGAGCTAAAGCTGGACGGTAATCGCACCGTTACTCTGGACACTGCTCAGGCGGAGGTGGTGGAGCTGGCGCCGGACTGGCGCAACAAGCTGCTGGCGGCGATCACCAATCCGAACGTGGCCTATGTGTTGATGCTGATCGGTATCTACGGGCTGATCTTCGAGTTGGCGAATCCCGGCGGGATCGGCCCCGGCGTGTTGGGCGCGATCTGCCTGGTGTTGGCTCTGTTCGCCTTCCAGGCCCTGCCCATCAATTATGCCGGGCTGGGGCTGATCGTCCTGGGGCTGGGTTTCATGATCGCCGAGGCCTTCCTGCCAAGTTTCGGCGTGCTGGGCCTGGGGGGGGTGGCGGCCTTCGTGATGGGCTCGGTCATGTTGATGGATACCCAGGTGCCGGGTTATGAGCTCTCCACCGGGCTGATCATCGGCTTCGCGCTAGGCAGTCTGTTGCTCTTGGTGGGCACGGTGTGGCTCGCCCTGCGTGCCCGCCGCCAACCTATGCGCACCGGGCGCGAGCAGTTGCAGGGGGCCGAAGCGGTGGCCCTGGAAGCCTTCGCCGAGGAGGGCTGGGTGCGTCTGCACGGGGAACGCTGGTGGGCGCGCAGCGCCGTGCCAGTGCGTCAGGGGCAACGGCTGCGGGTTGTCGGTGGCGAAGGCCTGGAAGTCGTGGTAGAACCGATCCCCACTGAATTCCCCCAGGAGTCGTGAACGACTATGCAGGTAGACCCGGAAGCCCTGAGCCGCATTCAGGAACTGCTGGCCCAGGCCGGCGAGCTGGATCTCAATGAACCCACTGCCATGACGCTGGCCACCGCCGGCGCCGACGGCCGGCCCACGGCCCGCATCGTGTTGCTCAAACAGGCCGACGAGCGCGGTTTCGTCTTCTATACCAATAGCCGGAGTCGCAAGGGGCGCAACCTGGCCGAGAACCCCTGGGCGGCGCTGTGCCTGTTCTGGCAACCGCTGATGCGCCAGGTGCTCATAGAAGGGCGGGTGGAACCGGTCAGCGAGGCCGAATCCGACGCCTATTGGGCACACCGGCCGCGGAGCAGCCAGATCGGTGCCTGGGCCTCGGAACAGTCCGAGCCCTTGGCCGACCGGGAGACCCTGGAGCGGCGCACCGCCGAATTCGAGCAGCGCTTTGCCGGTGTGGCTGTGCCCCGCCCGCCCCACTGGGGTGGATACCTGCTGCGCCCCGAACTGATCGAATTCTGGGTTTCACGCCCTGGGCGGCTCCACGAGCGTCAGCGTTATACCCTGGTGGACGGTGCCTGGCAGCAGAGCCTGGTCTACCCCTGAGAGATCTCCCGCGGTACGGCTTTGCTCAGTCTTCCAGCAAGGGCATCAGGCGATGCTTGTCCTCGTCCATGACCATGCGCCCTGGCTGCAACAGGTGGAAATTCAGCCCCAGCTCGCTCGCTTTCTGCTCCCAGTGGCGACGCACGGCCTCCACGCCCGCGGGGCTCAGCGGGTACTCGTGGCCCAGATACAGCACCTCGCCGTCGGCGCTTTGCGCGTAGACGGTGTGGGCCACCGGGCCTAGCGCGCCCAGGCTGTGTTCGGTGAGGGTGAGAAAAGCCGCCTGGGGCAGTTGCGCCGCGTCGATGTGCAGCCGTTCGCTGAAATAGGAGTCATCCGCGGGCGAGGCAAGCGTTTGGGCCCGCCCCAGCGCACTATCGGCGCACTGCTCGCTCAGTGCCGGGTCGGGCTTGATCAGTTCCACGCTCAGGCCATGGGCCTGCAGGCCGGCCAGGAATTGGCGTTGGCGCTGCAACCAGCGCTTGTAGCCTTCCAGCGTCCCGCCGGCTTGCGCCAGCCACTGGGCGGGCGTGTAATAAACACTGAGAATGTGCCCGCCGTCGCGCAAGAACAGATTGCCTGTTTCCAGCTCCACCCGTTCCTGGCCCTGGGGACGGAAAAGCGCGCCCTCCAGCAGGGTCCATAAGCCCCCGAAACCGGCGTGTTCCAGTTGCAGCTTCAGCAAGGCGCAAAGATCGTTGAACGTGGCGTAGGCGAGATTCTCCGGCTGCAGCCCGAATTGCTCGCGTATCACCTGCTCGGTGGCAAAGCCGGCGCGACCCTTCTCCAGTAGTTCGGCCTCCAGCTTGCGCTCCATGGCGTCCATGGCCTGGGAGTCGCCGAGCAGCAGGAAGGGGATCACCAGCATGGGCCCGGCGCCGGGCTGGCGGGCGGGCGCCAGGTCGGAGATGGGGAAATGGCCGCCGGGCGCGCCCAGCGCCATCAGCTGGGGCACGAAGGGTCCGCCCTGCAGGCTGCCGCGATAAAGCTCCATGAGGGTTTCCACCAGGGGCAGCCCGGGGCGCAGTATCTCGGTCAGATCGTATAGGCCGCCGATCAGGGCCAGGCCGTATTGGTCCACAGGCCCCAGGATGCGCTTGAGATCTTCCGCGAGGGCCCAGCCGAGTTTCTCGGCGGCGATGGGGTCCAGGGGGGGCGGCGGGCGCTGGCCGGATGCGGAGGCGTCCAGGGATAGTTCCACGGTGAGAACCGCTGGGCAGGCGGAGAGGCTGGGGTTAAGGCTGTGCATGGTGCGCGCGTCCTGTGGGTGAGAGCGGTCGACACTATAACGCCGGTGCCCACGCTTCCCAAGGCAGACACTGATCAATTCACGAAAGCCACTGCGGCAACGCTATCGCGAGCCGGCGGTTTGTTTCTTGATTTTTTTATTTATAAATCATTAAAATAGAAAGTCACTTCAATTGGCTGGAGTGTATCGAAAATCGTTGGGTGAGCCTTTGGCTCGCCATATTTGGGCTAAGCCCGGAATAAGGATAAAGGAGTATTCATGGATCTTTCCAAGTACAGTTTGGAAGAGCTGCGCGAGCTGCAAAAAGACCTGGAACGGGAGCTGCGCGCCCGCCGCAAGGAAGAGGCGCGTCGCGCGCAGAAGGAATTGAAGGAAGTGGCCGAAAAGTACGGCTTCAGCCTGAGCGACCTGGTGGGCGCCAGCCCGGCGCGCACCACCGCCAAGGGCAAGCCGCGCTTTCGTCACCCGGATGACGCGAGCAAGACCTGGTCCGGCCGGGGCCGCAAGCCCTTCTGGATCAAGGACTGGGAAGCCAGTGGCCGTTCCCTGAGCGAACTGGCCATCGACTGAGCATCCCTCGGTCATTGACTGCCCCCCGGCAGGAGCGGCCAGAGCTGCTGCTGCAGGGGGGCAGACTCACTTGCGCAGTCCAGTGCCTCGGTTCAACAGATACAGGCAAAAACCGCCCAGCAGCACGATGAACAGCAGGATGATGCTGTAGGCGACACGGATATCGATGTCCGATGCGCCCAGAATGCCGTAGCGAAAGCCATTGACCATGTAGAGGATGGGGTTCAGGTGCGACACCCGCTCCCAGAACGGGGGCAGCAGCGAGATGGAATAGAAGACGCCGCCCAGATAGGTCAGTGGGGTCAGTACGAAGGTGGGGACGATGGCGATGTCATCGAACTTGCGCCCGAACAGGGCGTTGAGGAACCCGCCCAGCGAGAACAATATCGCGGTGAGCAGTACCACCGAGAGGGTGATCCACGGATTGTGGATACGCAGGTCGGTGAAGAACAAGGCCACCAGCGTGACGATCAGGCCCACCAGTAGTCCCCGCCCCACGCCGCCGGCCAGATAGCCCAGCAGGATGAAGAAATTCGGTGTCGGCGAGACCAGGATTTCCTCGATGTGGCTCTGGAATTTCGCCCCGAAGAAGGACGAGGCCACATTGGCGTAGGAGTTGGTGATGACCGCCATCATAATGATGCCAGGGGCGATGAATTCGATGTAGGAATAGCCGTCCATGGGGCCGATGCGTGGGCCGATCAGGCTGCCGAAGATGACGAAGTACAGCGTCATGGTGATCGCCGGGGGCAGCAGGGTCTGCGCCCAGATGCGCATGTATCGGTGGGTCTCCTTGAGCACCAGGGTGCCCAGGGCTATCAGGTTGCTGCGCAATTGCTGGTTTTGATTCATGCGCCGGCGCCTCCGCTGTGTTCGGTCTTGTCCGCGGCGAGCAGCCGCACGAACATTTCTTCCAGGCGGTTGGACTTGTTCTTCATGCTGCCCACGTACACGCCGCGCTCGGCGAGGCGCGCGAACAGCTCCGTGAGGCTCTGCCCCGGGCCCACCTCGGCCTCCAGGGTGCTGTCGTCGAGCCGGCGCAGGGAGTAGCCCTCCACCTGGGGCGGTTCCGCCAGCGCGGCCTGCAGATCGAGAATGAAACTGTGGGTGTTCAATTGCCGCAGCAGGCTCTTGATGTCGGTGTTTTCGATAATTCGGCCGTCGTCGATGATGGCCACGTTGCGACAGAGCAGCTCCGCCTCTTCCAGGTAATGGGTGGTGAGGATGATGGTGGTGCCCTGCTCGTTGATCTTGCGCAGGAAGCCCAGCATGGAGCGACGCAGTTCGATGTCCACCCCCGCCGTGGGTTCGTCCAGGATCAGCAGGCGAGGTTCGTGGATCAGCGCGCGGGCGATCATCAGCCGCCGTTTCATGCCCCCGGACAGCGCTCGGGAGACGGTGTCGCGCTTCTCCCACAACCCCAGTTCCTTGAGGTACACCTCGGCCCGTTGCCGGGCGATGCGCCGCGGCACGCCGTAGAAGCCGGCCTGGTTGACCACGATCTGCGTCGCGGTCTCGAAGCCGTTGAAGTTGAATTCCTGGGGCACCAGGCCTATTGACGCCTTGGCCTGCCAGGGCTCACGGTCGATCTCGTGCCCGAAGATCAGCGCCTCGCCGGCGCTTTTGCGTACCAGCGAGCTGATGATGCCGATGGCGGTGGACTTGCCGGCGCCGTTGGGGCCGAGCAGGGCGAAGAAGTCGCCTTCTTCCACCACCAGGTCCACGCCCTTCAGGGCTTCCACGCCATTGGGGTAGCGCTTGGCGAGATGGCGCAGCTCAAGAGCTTTCATCGCAGCCGGTCCGTCGCGGAGGGGGTGTTGATTCTAGAAGCGGGGGTCCGGCGCGACAAGCCAGGGAGAAATGGATCACCCCCCCCCCCGGGCCGTCTGCGGCCGTCGGCGTTCCACGGCTGCGAGCGCGCTGGCCGATCAGGGGGGGCAGGGGGGAATCCGTGTCTCCCTGATGCGCCGGGCGGGAAAAAGCCGCTGCAGGATGGACACCGGAGGGCCTTGGCGCTAAAATTCCGCGCCGTACCGCGACACCGATTCTAATGCCGAAAACGGGAGGGTATCAGGCGATCCCTCCCGTTTTCGCGCGCCCAGCAGGAGGGTCCCCCTTGAGCAAGCCGGCTATTCTTGCACTGGAAGACGGCACAGTCTTTCGCGGCGAGTCCATTGGCGTGGATGGCACGGTCAACGGCGAGGTGTGTTTCAACACCGCCATGACCGGTTACCAGGAGATCTGCACCGATCCCTCGTACAGCCGCCAGATCGTCACCCTCACCTATCCCCACATCGGCAACACCGGCACCACGCCGGTGGACGCGGAATCCCGCGGCGTGCAGCTGGCGGGGCTGGTCATTCGCGATTTGTCGCCCCGGGTCAGCAACTGGCGTTCCCGGCAGAGCCTGCCCGAGTACCTGGCGAGCCATCAGGTGGTGGCTATCGCGGGCATAGACACCCGCAAACTCACCCGCTTGCTGCGCGAGAAGGGCGCGCAGAACGGCTGCCTGATGGCGGGCGAGGTGGATGAGGCCCGGGCGCTGGAGCAGGCGCGGGCCTTCCCTGGCCTGAAGGGCATGGACCTGGCGAAGGAAGTGAGCACCGATGCGCCCTATGAGTGGACTCGGGGCAGCTGGCAGCTGTCCATGGGCACCGAGGACTGCGCCGAAGTGGCCGCCGATGCCCAGCGTTACCATGTGGTGGCCTACGATTTCGGTGTCAAACACGCGACCCTGCGCATGTTGGTGGACGAGGGCGCCCGGGTGACTGTGGTGCCGGCGCAAACGCCCGCCGCCGACGTGTTGGCCATGAACCCGGACGGTGTGTATCTATCCAACGGACCGGGTGACCCGGAACCCTGCGGTTACGCCATCGAAGCCATCGCCCAGATCGTCGAGGCGGGTGTGCCCACCTTCGGCATCTGCCTGGGGCATCAATTGCTGGCCCTGGCGAGCGGCGCGCGTACCGTGAAGATGAGCGTGGGCCACCACGGCGCCAATCACCCGGTGCAGGATCTCGCCACGAAACGGGTGGCGATCACCAGCCAGAACCACGGTTTCGCGGTGGACGAGGCCAGCCTGCCGGCGAATCTGGAGCCCACCCATCGCTCCCTTTTCGACGGCACGCTGCAGGGCATACGCCGTACCGACAAGCCGGCCTTCAGCTTCCAGGGGCACCCGGAGGCCAGTTCCGGCCCCCACGATGTGGCCCCGCTGTTCCGGCTGTTCACCGAGATGATGGACGCCCACCGGGCTGCCCGCTGAGCCCCGAACTCACCCACCAGAGCACGACGTAGCAAAGATGCCCAAGAGAACCGACATCGAAAGCATCCTGATCATCGGCGCCGGTCCGATCGTCATCGGTCAGGCCTGCGAATTCGACTACTCCGGCGCCCAGGCCTGCAAGGCGCTGCGCGAGGAGGGCTACCGGGTGATCCTGGTGAACTCCAACCCGGCCACCATCATGACCGACCCGAACATGGCCGATGCGGTGTATATCGAACCCATCGACTGGCAGGCGGTGGCGAAGATCATCGAGAAAGAGCGCCCCGATGCGCTGCTGCCCACCATGGGCGGACAGACCGCGCTCAACTGCGCGCTGGACCTGGACCGGGAAGGGGTGCTGGCCGAGTACGGCGTGGAGATGATCGGCGCCACCAAGGACGCCATCGACAAGGCCGAGGACCGTCAGCGCTTCAAGGATGCGATGGAATCCATCGGCCTCGGTTCCGCCATGGCCGACACGGCGCACTCCCTGGAGGAGGCGCTGGAGGTGCAGAAGCGCGTGGGCTTCCCCACCATCATTCGCCCCTCGTTCACCATGGGCGGCTCCGGCGGCGGCATTGCCTACAACATCGATGAGTTCGTGGAGATCTGCGAGCGCGGCCTGGATCTTTCCCCCACCAAGGAACTGCTGATCGAAGAGTCGGTGCTGGGCTGGAAGGAATTCGAGATGGAGGTGGTGCGCGATCGCAATGACAACTGCATCATCGTCTGCTCCATTGAAAACCTGGACCCCATGGGCATCCACACCGGCGACTCCATCACCGTGGCCCCCGCCCAGACGCTCACCGACAAGGAATACCAGCTGATGCGCGATGCGTCGCTGGCGGTGCTGCGGGAGATCGGCGTGGAGACGGGTGGCTCCAACGTGCAGTTCGCCATCAATCCGGAAGACGGGCGCATGGTGGTGATCGAGATGAACCCCCGGGTGTCCCGCTCCTCGGCGCTGGCCTCCAAGGCCACCGGCTTTCCCATTGCGAAAGTCGCGGCGAAACTGGCGGTGGGCTACACCCTCGATGAACTGCGCAACGAGATCACCGGCGGCAAGACGCCGGCGAGCTTCGAGCCGACCATCGACTACGTGGTCACCAAGATTCCGCGTTTCACCTTCGAAAAGTTCCCCCAGGCCCAGGCCTCGCTGACCACCCAGATGAAGTCCGTGGGTGAGGTCATGGCCATCGGTCGCACTTTCCAGGAATCCTTCCAGAAGGCCCAGCGCGGCCTGGAAGACGGGCTCACCGGCCTGGACGAGCGTATCGACCTGAGCCTGCCCGACGCCCGCGAGCGTCTGGAGCAGGAACTGCGCATTCCCTGCCCGCAGCGGGTGCTGCTGGTGGCCGATGGCATCCGCGCCGGTTTCACCGTTGAGGAGCTCTTCGAGCTGACCGCCATCGACCCCTGGTTCCTCGCCCAGATCGCCGATCTGGTGGCCGAGGAAGCCGCCGCCCGTGAGGGCGGCATGAGCGGGCTCGAGAAGGAACGGCTGTTCGCGTTGAAGCGCAAGGGCTTCTCCGATGCGCGCCTGGGGCAGCTGCTGGGTGTGAAGGAAGATGCCATCCGCGCTCTGCGCCACCGTTTGGGTGTGCGCCCGGTGTACAAGCGGGTGGATTCCTGCGCCGCCGAGTTCGCGTCCAGCACCGCGTACATGTACTCCTCCTACGAGGAGGAGTGCGAGGCCGAGCCCACGGATCGACAGAAGATCATGGTGCTGGGCGGCGGGCCCAACCGCATCGGCCAGGGCATCGAGTTCGACTACTGTTGCGTGCACGCCGCGCTCGCCCTGCGCGAGGACGGCTACGAGACCATCATGGTCAACTGCAACCCGGAGACCGTCTCCACCGACTACGACACCTCCGATCGGCTCTACTTCGAGCCGCTCACCCTGGAGGACGTGCTGGAGATCGTCGAGTTGGAGCAGCCCGCCGGGGTCATCGTGCAGTACGGCGGTCAGACGCCGTTGAAACTGGCCCGGGACCTGGAAGCCGCCGGCGCGCCCATCATCGGTACCACCCCCGATTCCATCGATCTGGCCGAGGACCGGGAGCGCTTCCAGGGCCTGATCGAGAAGCTCGGCATCAAGCAGCCGCCCAACCGCACCGCTCGTGCCGTGGACCAGGCGCTGGCGCTGGCCGCGGAGATCGGGTACCCGTTGGTGGTGCGTCCCTCCTACGTGCTGGGCGGGCGGGCCATGGAGATCGTCTACGAGGAATCCGAGCTGCTGCAGTACATGCGGGAAGCGGTGAAGGTCTCCAACGAGTCCCCCGTGCTGCTGGACCGCTTCCTGGATGATGCGGTGGAAATCGACGTGGATGCGGTCTGCGACGGCGAGCAGGTGCTGATCGGCGGCATCATGGAGCATATCGAGCAGGCCGGGGTGCATTCCGGTGATTCCGCCTGTTCGCTGCCCCCGTACCACCTGTCGGCGAAGCTGCAGGACGAGTTGCGCGAGCAGATGCGCCAGATGGCGCTGGAATTGAAGGTGGTGGGCTTGATGAACGCCCAGTTCGCCATCAAGGGCGAAGAGGTCTACATCCTTGAAGTGAATCCTCGCGCCTCCCGCACCGTGCCCTTCGTCTCCAAGGCCACCGGCCTGCAGCTGGCCAAGATCGCTGCCCGCTGCATGGTGGGCCGCAGCCTGGCCGAGCAGGGCGTGACCGAAGAGGTGGTGCCCGAATACTACTGCGTGAAGGAATCCGTCTTCCCCTTCATCAAGTTCCCCGGCGTGGACCCCATCCTCGGCCCGGAGATGAAGTCCACCGGCGAGGTGATGGGCATAGGCGCGAGCTTCGGCGAGGCCTACGCCAAGTCCCAGCTGGGTGCGGGTGTGCGACTGCCCAAGAGCGGCCAGGTGTTCATGAGCGTGCGTGAGGCGGACAAGCCGGCCGCCGTGGCCGTGGCCCGCATGCTGAAAGATCACGGCTTCAGCCTGATCGCCACCCGGGGCACCGCGCGTGCCTTGCAGGAGCAGGGCGTAGACTGCAAGGTGATCAACAAGGTGCTGGAAGGGCGGCCGCATATCGTCGATGCCATCAAGAACGGCGAGATCGCGCTGATCATCAACACCACCGAGGGCAAGCAGGCGATTCGCGATTCCTACTCCATCCGCCGCGAAGCCCTGCACCGCAAGGTGAGCTACACCACCACCATCGCCGGCGCCCGGGCCACCTGCCTGGCGCTGGAGCACCTGGAGAGCCGCGACGTGGTGCGCTTGCAAGATCTTCACAAGGAGTCACAGGCATGAATCGAGTACCGATTACCGCCCGGGGCGCCGAGCAGCTCAAGGTCGAGCTGCACAAGCTGAAAAGCGAGGAGCGCCCGCGCATCATCGCCGCCATCGCCGAAGCGCGGGAGCACGGCGATCTGAAGGAGAACGCCGAGTATCACGCCGCCCGCGAGCAGCAGAGCTTCGTCGAGGGGCGCATCGCCGACATCGAGGGCAAGCTCTCCAACGCCCAGATCATCGACCCGGCGAGCCTCGACGCCGGTGGCCGGGTCGTGTTCGGCGCTACGGTGACGCTTGCCGATGAGGAAACCGGCAAGGAAGTGAGCTACCAGATCGTCGGCGAGGACGAGGCCGACATCAAGCAGAACCTGATCTCGGTCAGCTCGCCCATCGCCCGGGCGCTCATCGGCAAGGAAGAGGGCGATATCGCCTCGGTCCAGGCGCCGGGCGGCATCCGCGAGTACGAAATCGTCGAGGTGAAGTACATCTGAGCCCCTCGGGGCTCCGATGTACCGACCCATGCCGTACTTAGGTGAACGACTGGCGCTGACCCTGTGGGTGGGCTGCCTGTGGGCCGTGGGCTATATCAGCGTGCCGTTGCTGCAGGCGGAGTTGCCGCCGCCAGTGGCTCAGGCGCTCGCTGAGCGCCTTTACGAGACGGCGGCCTATCTGGGCCTTGCCTGCGGGCTTTTCCTGCTGTTCACCCAGGTGGCGGCGACCCGCCCTTGGTGGCGCAACTGGCGGCTTTGGCTGATCACGCTGATGTGGCTGGGCGCGGTTCTCAACGCCTTTGTGCTGAGCCGCTGGTTGCCCGGCGCGGTATCCGGCGTGCACCTGGCGATGAGTCTGCTCAGCCTGGCCCTGGCGGGCTTCGGGCTGCGCGCCGACACCCCCGCGGCAGGCGGTGGCGGCTTTCCCGATATCAAGCCGGGCCGGGGCTGAGCGCCGCGGATTTCAGGGCAGGGCGATCCGCTCCTTCTTCTTGCGCGGGTTGGGCCGGTAGAGCAGCAGCACATGACCGATGACCTGCACGGGTTCGCCTTCGGTCTGCGCCAGGATCTGGTCGATGAAGGACTGCTTCTCTTCCCGGTCACCGGCGATCAGCTTGACCTTGATCAGCTCGTGGTGGGCCAGGGCGATCTCGATCTCGTTCATCACCGCTTCACTCAGGCCGGCGTTGCCGGTGCGGACCACGGGCTTGAGCTGATGGCCCAGGCGGCGCAGGTGACGGCGTTGTTCCTCGTTCAAAGGCATGGATCGATCTCATGACGCAAAATGAAAGGGCGCGCAGTGTAGCACGAGATCGGCCGCTGGAAGCGGTCAAACGGGAGCTGGGCGTGGTGCTACTGGCCGGGCTGTGTCTGTTGTTTTTGCTGATGATACTGGGCCTGCCCCTGGGGCGGCAGCTGTTCGTGTTGCTCGCCTACAGCGTCTTCGCGACCTTGTGGCTGGTGCTGCGCACCCGGCGGCTGGCGCGTGGCCGCGCCCAGGGAGTGCGCGATGCCCCGTAGCAAGAGCAGTCGGCGCTGGCTGAAGGAGCACTTCGACGATGTGCACGTGCGCCGCGCCCAGAAAGAGGGTTGGCGCTCTCGGGCCGCGTTCAAGCTCGAGGAGATCCAGCAGAAGGATCGCCTCCTCAAGGCGGGCCAGCATGTGGTGGACCTGGGCGCCGCGCCCGGGGGGTGGTCCCAGTATGCCGGGCGCATCCTCGGAGATCGGGGCCGGGTAGTCGCACTGGACATCCTGCCCATGGACGCGCTGGCAGATGTGGCCTTCATTCAAGCGGATTTCACCGAAGATGCCGCGCTGGAGCAGCTGAGAGGCGCGCTGGGCGGCCGTCCGGTGGATGTTGTGCTCTCCGACATGGCGCCCAATATCACCGGGCAAAGCGCCGTGGACCAGCCGCGTGCCATGTACCTGGCGGAACTTGCGCTGGATTTCGCGGGTCAAGTATTGAGGCCGGGTGGGGATTTTCTGGTCAAGGTGTTCCAGGGCGAAGGCTTCGAGGAGTACTTGCGGCAACTGCGCGGGCGTTTCAAGCGCGTGGTCACCCGCAAGCCCCAGGCATCCCGGCCCCGCAGTCGGGAGGTATATCTGCTGGCCCGGGATTTCCGGGTGTAGTAGTGTCGCAATGAGAACACCACTGGCCGCCCCAAGGGAATCAATCCGTGTTTCCCCAGGCGGCTGTCCGTGTGTGTAGCGTAATTTTGCCGGTACGCCCGGCGCGATAGAACCGAGGTGGTCGACCTTGAACGACATGGCGAAGAATCTGATTCTCTGGGTAGTGATCGCCGTGGTCCTGATGGCTGTGTTCAGCAACTTCCAGGATCGCGCGATGACGGCCGGCCAGCTGCCGTACTCCGAGTTTCTCAACCAGGTGAAGAGCGGCGACATCAGCGCCGTCACCATCCAGGGCCAGACCATCTCCGGCGAGCGCAGCGGCGGCCAGGGCTTCAAGACCTACAGCCCGGAGACCAACAACGAGGCACTGATCGGCACCCTGCTCGACAACAACGTGACGATCCGCGCCGAGGCCCCGGAAGGGCGCAGCGTGCTGTTGCAGATCCTGATCTCCTGGTTCCCCTTCCTGTTGCTGATCGGCGTGTGGATCTACTTCATGCGTCAGATGCAGGGCGGTGGCGGAGGCCGCGGCGCCATGTCCTTCGGCAAGAGCCGGGCGCGGATGATGAGCGAGGACCAGGTCCGGGTGACCTTCGCCGACGTGGCCGGCGTGGAGGAAGCCAAGGAAGAGGTGGCCGAGCTGGTGGACTTCCTGCGTGATCCGAGCAAGTTCCAGCGTCTCGGTGGCAGCATTCCCCGGGGCGTCCTGATGGTGGGCTCGCCGGGTACCGGCAAGACCCTGTTGGCCAAGGCCATCGCCGGCGAGGCGAAGGTGCCCTTCTTCAGTATCTCCGGTTCGGACTTCGTGGAGATGTTCGTGGGCGTGGGCGCATCTCGGGTGCGGGACATGTTCCAGCAGGCCAAGAAGCATGCGCCCTGCATCATCTTCATCGACGAGATCGACGCGGTGGGCCGCCAGCGCGGCGCCGGTCTCGGCGGCGGCCACGACGAGCGCGAGCAGACCTTGAACCAATTGCTGGTCGAGATGGACGGTTTCGAGGGTAACGAGGGCGTGATCGTCATCGCGGCCACCAACCGTCCCGACGTGCTGGACCCGGCGCTGCTGCGCCCGGGCCGCTTCGACCGTCAGGTGGTTGTGCCGCTGCCCGACGTGCGGGGCCGGGAGCAGATCCTCAAGGTGCACATGAAGAAGGTGCCCCTGGCCGACGACATGGATCCGCGCACCATCGCCCGGGGCACCCCCGGCTTCTCCGGCGCGGATCTGGCTAACCTGGTCAACGAGGCGGCACTGTTCGCCGCTCGGCGCAACAAGCGGGTGGTGGACCAGGACGACTTCGAGCGCGCCAAGGACAAGATCATGATGGGCGCCGAGCGGCGCAGCATGGTCATGAGCGAGGATGAAAAGCAGCTGACCGCCTATCATGAATCCGGTCATGCCATCGTCGGCCTGCTCTCCCCCGAGCACGACCCGGTGCACAAGGTCACCATTATTCCCCGGGGGCGTGCTCTGGGCGTGACCATGTTCCTCCCCGAGGAGGACCGCTACAGCTACTCCAAGCAGCGCCTGAACAGCTCCATCGCGAGCCTGTTCGGCGGGCGGATCGCCGAGGAAATGATCTTCGGCAAGGATCGGGTCACCACCGGCGCCTCCAACGACATCCAGCGGGCCACCGAGATCGCCCGCAACATGGTCACCAAGTGGGGTCTGTCGGAAAAGCTGGGCCCCCTGACCTACGGTGAGGATGAAGGCGAGGTGTTCCTGGGGCAGTCCATGGGGCATCAGCACAAGCAGGTCTCCGACGAGACCGCGCAGCGGATTGACGAGGAAGTGCGGGCGGTGATCGACGTCAACTACGCCCGGGCCGAGCAGCTGCTGCGTGAGAACCTCGACAAGCTGCACGCCATGTCCGAGGCGCTGATCAAGTTCGAGACCATCGACAAGGATCAGATCGACGACATCATGAACGGTCGTCCGCCGCGTCCGCCGGAAGACTGGCAGGGGCCGAGCACCCGTCCGGAGTCGGAATCCGGCGAGTCCGAGCAGGAGTCCGGTGGCCAGCCCATCGGCGGGCCCGCCAGTCATCACTGATCGCCCATGACGGCGGTGCTCGATTGCGGTGGCAAGCCGCTGGACTTGTCCCGTCCCCAGGTCATGGGGATACTCAATATCACCCCCGATTCCTTCTCGGACGGGGGTGTCTTCCTTGGTGGGGAAGCCGCGTTGGAGCGTGCCCACCGCATGGTGGCGGAAGGGGCCGCCATCATCGACATCGGTGGGGAGTCCACCCGCCCGGGCGCGGCGGGGGTCTCGGTGCAGCAGGAGCTGGATCGGGTGCTGCCGGTGATCGAGGCGCTCGCCCCGACGCTGCCCGTGCCCCTGTCGGTGGACACCACCAAGCCGGAGGTCATGGCCGCCGCGGTGGATGCCGGCGCGGGCCTCATCAACGATGTGCTCGCCCTGCGGGCGCCCGGGGCTCTGGAGGTGGTCGCGGCCCTGTCGGTGCCGGTCTGCCTGATGCACATGCAGGGCGAGCCCCGAACCATGCAGCGGGATCCGCGCTACGACGATGTGCTGCAAGACGTGATGGGGTTCCTGCGTGGGCGTCTTCGCGCCTGCGAAGATGCGGGCATTGCGCGGGAGCGTCTGTTGCTGGACCCGGGCTTCGGCTTCGGCAAGAATCTGCACCACAATTGCCGGTTGTTGAAGGAACTGGCGAGCTTTCAGGCGCTGGGGGCGCCGTTGCTGGTGGGGCTGTCGCGTAAATCCATGCTCGGCGCCATCGTCGATCGGCCGGTGACGCAGCGCCTGCCCGCCAGTCTGGCGGCGGCGGTGTTGGCGGCCGAGCGGGGCGCGAGCATCATCCGCGTGCACGACGTGGCGGACACCGTCCAGGCGTTGGCCGTGGTGGAGGCCGTTGCGCGGGAGGGTCTTTGACCCAAGTACAGCGAACAATGAGCGGGTGTTGAGCGCCGGCATCGTCTTTCGGGGACCAAGCATGAAAAAACGTTACTTCGGCACCGACGGCATCCGTGGTCGGGTGGGGGAGGCGCCGATCACGGCGGACTTCATCCTCAAGCTCGGCTGGGCCGCGGGCCGGGTGTTCGCCGCGGGCGGTGGAAAGACCGTGCTCATCGGCAAGGACACCCGCCTGTCGGGCTATATGTTCGAATCCGCCCTGGAGGCGGGGCTATCGGCGGCTGGCGTGCATTCGCGCCTGCTCGGACCCATGCCCACGCCCGCCATTGCCTATCTCACCCGCACCCTGCGGGCGAGCGCCGGCATCGTCATCAGCGCCTCGCACAATCCCCATGCCGACAACGGCATCAAGTTCTTCTCGGCGGCGGGCCAGAAACTGGACGACGCCACCGAGCTCGCCATCGAGGCGGAGCTGGACAAGCCCATGCGCACCGTGGCATCCGAGCAACTGGGGCGCGCCGCGCGGCTCCCGGATGCCCCCGGGCGCTACATCGAGTTCTGTAAACGGGCGGTTTCGCCACAGACCCAGCTCGGCGGTATGCGCCTGGTGGTGGACTGCGCCAATGGCGCCACCTATCAGGTGGCTCCCAGCCTGTTCCATGAGCTGGGCGCCGAGGTCATCCGCATGGGCGCGGAACCGGACGGGCTGAACATCAATGTGGATTGCGGCTCGGTGCATCCCCAGGGGCTGGCGCGGCGGGTGCTGGCCGAGGGTGCCGACGTGGGTATTGCCTTCGATGGTGACGGTGACCGTCTGATCATGGTGGACGAACACGGCGAGGTGCTGGACGGCGACGAGCTGCTCTACATCATCGCCTGCGCGCGCCATCAGGAGGGTGCGCTGCAGGGGCCGGTGGTCGGCACGCTGATGAGCAACCTGGGCCTGGAGCAGGCGCTGAATCAGCGCGATGTGGAATTTCTCCGGGCCAAGGTGGGTGACCGCTATGTAATGGAAATGCTGCAGGCCCACGGCGGCGTGCTGGGCGGCGAGTCCTCAGGGCACCTTATCTGTCTGGATCGCACCACCACGGGTGATGGCATGGTCTCGGCGCTGCAGGTGCTGGAGATCATGCGGGAGAGCGGGCGAAGCCTGCATCAGCTCAAGCAGGGCATGTATAAATACCCCCAGCACATGATCAACGTGCCCATTGCTCGTGGCGAGACTCCCCATGAGAACGATGCCGTGCGCGAAGCCGTGCGTAGCGCGGAGGCCGAGATGGGCGCGCGGGGTCGGGTGCTGCTGAGGCCCTCGGGCACCGAACCGGTGGTGCGGGTAATGGTGGAGTGCGAGGACGGCGAGCAGGGGCTGCGCTGCTGCCGGCGTATCGTCGATGTGCTGGCCGAGACCGCCGGTGGCGCGGCCTTGCTGGCGAATTGATTTATCGGGGTATGGCGGTTAAGCTTGCCGCCGCATTTTTTATCGCGCTATAGCGGTAGGTGTTTGTTTTCAAAGAGGTCTTTCCCATGCGTCCAGCCTTGGTGGCCGGCAACTGGAAGATGAACGGCGACCTGGCTTCGGCTCAGGCCCTGGCCGAAACCGTACGCGAGGGCGTGGCGGATCTGCGGGTCCAGGTGCTGTTGTGCCCGCCCTACGTGCATCTGGACCGGGTCGCCGGGGCGCTGGCCCACAGTGGCGTGGGTCTGGCCGCCCAGGATCTCAATGAGCATTCCGCCGGTGCCCATACCGGGGAGATCTGCGCCGAGATGCTTGCCGATCTGGGCTGTAGCCACGTGATCGTGGGGCATTCGGAGCGACGGCACGTCTACGGCGAGGCCAACGCCCGGGTTGCCACCAAGTTCGCGCGCGCCCGGGAGGCCGGTCTGGTGCCTCTGCTCTGCGTGGGAGAGCGGCAGGATGAGCGGGAACAGGGGCGTACCCAGGCGGTCATTGCCGAGCAGCTGCAGGTGGTGCTGGAGCAATCCGGCCCTGGCGCGTTTGACGGTGCCGTGATTGCCTACGAGCCGGTCTGGGCCATAGGCACGGGCCTGAGCGCCAGCCCGGAGCAGGCCCAGGAGGTCCATGCCTTCATTCGCGGCTGGTTGCACGAACAGGGCGCGCAGGGGGTGGATGCACTGCCCATCCTGTACGGCGGCAGCGTCAAGGCGGATAATGCCGCCGGCCTGTTCGCCCAGCCCGACGTGGATGGCGGGTTGATTGGCGGCGCGGCCCTGCAGGCCGAGAGTTTCATCGCAATATGCAAGGCCGCGGAAGCATCTTCGCCGGCAAGGGAGTCTTGATGTTTACGGTACTGTTGGTTGTCCATGTGCTGGTGTCCATCGCCATGGTCGGCTTGATCCTCATTCAGCACGGCAAGGGCGCCGACATGGGCGCGGCCTTTGGCAGCGGTGCATCGGGCACGGTGTTCGGCTCACGCGGTTCGGCCAGCTTCCTGTCCAAGACCACGGCGCTGCTGGCCACGGCCTTCTTCATCCTCACCCTGGCCCTGGCCATGCTCACTGGCCGCCCGGATGCGCCCTCCAGCGTGGTGGATATGCTCGACGAGCAGGCCGAGGAGTCTCTGCCTGCCGCGCCTGAAGCGCCCGCGGACGACGATAGTCTGGCGCCGGCGCCTCCCGGCGGCGAATAAGCGCGCCGGCATTGCCCAGGGCCGGGGGTGTTGTTAGAATGCCCCCGCTTTTACGCCAGACGTGAAATCCATCTGAATTGCCGAAGTGGTGGAACTGGTAGACACGCCGTCTTGAGGGGGCGGTGGCGAAAGCCGTGCCGGTTCGAGTCCGGCCTTCGGCACCATATGTATTTATGCGCTTTCGGTTCTCGTAAGTGCATGTTTATCAAGAAGAATTGCATGGATACCGGGTTGACAGCAACGCCGGTCGTGGCCTAAACTGCCCGCCGCTGCCCGCGGGGCGCATCAGGGGTCGAGCATCACGCAGCGGATGCGTGCGCCGGCCCGCCACCATAGGCTGTGAGGCTGGCGCCGCATGCTCGACAACTATCTGCCTATCCTGATCTTTATCCTCTTTGGCGTGGGCTTCGGCTCCGCGTTTCTGATCGGCGGTTTTCTGCTGGGTCCGCGCAAGCCGGACCCGGAGAAGCTCTCGCCCTTCGAGTGTGGCTTCGAGGCCTTCGAGGATTCGCGCATGAAATTCGATGTGCGCTACTACCTCGTCGCCATTCTCTTCATCATCTTCGATCTGGAAATCGCCTTCCTGTTTCCGTGGGCGGTGGTGCTGGACCAAGTCGGCGTGTTCGGCTTTGCCGCCATGGCAGTGTTCATCGGCATCCTCCTGATCGGTTTCCTCTATGAATGGAAGAAGGGAGCGCTGGAATGGGAGTAGAGGGCGTACTCGAGAAGGGCTTCGTCACCACCTCCGCGGACAAGCTCATTAACTGGGCGCGCACCGGCTCCCTGTGGCCGGTGACCTTCGGGCTCGCCTGCTGCGCCGTGGAGATGATGCACGCGGGCGCCTCCCGCTATGACCAGGACCGCTTCGGGATCATGTTCCGGCCAAGTCCGCGTCAGTCCGACGTGATGATCGTCGCCGGCACGCTGGTGAACAAGATGGCGCCGGCGCTGCGCAAGGTCTACGACCAGATGTCCGACCCCAAGTGGGTGATTTCCATGGGGTCCTGCGCCAACGGTGGCGGTTACTACCATTATTCCTACGCCGTGACGCGCGGTTGCGACCGCATCGTCCCGGTGGACATCTACGTGCCCGGCTGTCCGCCCACGGCGGAGGCGCTTCTGTTCGGCATCATGCAGTTGCAGAACAAGATCCGCCGCACCAACACCATCGCCCGCTGAGGGGAGTGTCCATGTCCCGTATGCAGAAGCTGGAGGAGGCCCTGCACAAGGCCTTCGGAGACAAGCTGCTGGCCCTGCAGGCGCAGAACGGCGAGCTCACCGTGGAGGTGCGCCCCGAGGATCTGTGCGAGGTGCTGCTGGAGTTGCGTGACGGTCAGGCCTTCCGCTTCGAGCAATTGATCGATCTGAGTGGCGTCGATTACGCCGCTTACGGTCAAGACGAATGGAGCACCGAGCAGGCCAGCTGGACCGGTTTCTCCCGCGGCATCTCCGGCCCGTCCACCGGGCGATTGGGTATTACCGGCCCCTGCGGCGTGCACGACGTCAAGAGCAACACCGCTCGGCGCTTCGCCAGCGTCTATCACCTGCTCTCCCTGAGCCTGAATCAGCGCTTGCGGGTGAAGACCTACGCCGCGGACGACGGCTTCCCGGTGGTCGATTCCGTGGTGGATATCTGGAGCTGCGCCAACTGGTATGAGCGTGAGTCCTTCGATCTGTACGGCATCCTCTACGAGGGCCATCCGGATCTGCGTCGCATCCTCACCGATTACGGTTTCGTCGGCCATCCCTTCCGCAAGGATTTCCCGCTGATCGGCAACGTTGAAGTGCGCTACGACGAAGAGAAGCGCCGGGTGGTCTACCAGCCGGTGAGCATAGAGCCCCGGGTGACGGTGCCGCGCGTGGTGCGCGACGACTCCCGTTACGCGGGTCGCGCCCAGGAGGACGCCTCCGATGCCTGAGATCAAGAGTTACACCCTGAACTTCGGCCCCCAGCATCCGGCCGCCCACGGCGTGCTGCGCATGGTGCTGGAGATGGACGGCGAGACCATTCGCCGCGCCGACCCGCATATCGGTCTGCTGCATCGGGCCACCGAGAAGCTGGCCGAGACCAAGCCGTACAACCACAGCATCGGCTACATGGACCGGCTCGATTACGTGTCCATGATGTGCAACGAGCACGCCTATGTAATGGCCATCGAGAAGCTGCTGGGTATCCAGGCGCCGATCCGTGCCCAGTACATCCGCGTTTTGTTCGACGAGATCACCCGCATTCTCAATCACATGATGTGGCTGGGCGCGCACGCCCTGGATGTGGGCGCCATGACCGTATTCCTGTACTGCTTCCGGGTGCGCGAGGAGCTGATGGACTGCTACGAGGCGGTCTCCGGGGCGCGCATGCACGCGACCTATTACCGCCCCGGCGGCGTATACCGGGATCTGCCGGCGCGCATGCCCCAGTACCAGCCCTCCAAGCACCGTTCGGCCAAGGATCTGGAGCGCCTGAACGCCGCGCGCCAAGGCTCCATGCTGGATTTCCTGGATGATTTCGTCAGCTACTATCCGGGCGAGATCGACGAGTACGAAACCCTGCTCACCGATAACCGGATATGGAAGCGCCGCTTGGTGGATGTCGGCGTGGTCTCGCCGGAGCGGGCCAAGCAGCTCGGCTTCACCGGGCCCATGTTGCGCGGCTCCGGGGTCGAGTGGGATTTGCGCAAGACCCAGCCCTACGAAGTCTATGACCGCATGGACTTCGATATTCCGGTGGGCACCAACGGGGATTCCTATGACCGTTATCTGGTGCGCGTGGAGGAGCTTCGGCAGTCCGTGCGCATCATGAAGCAGTGCATCGACTGGCTGCGTGTCAATCCGGGCCCGGTGATGCTGGAGGACCACAAGGTCACCCCGCCGAGCCGCGAGGAGATGAAGGACGACATGGAGTCCCTCATTCATCACTTCAAATTGTTCACCGAAGGTTACTCCACGCCTCCGGGCGAGGTTTACGCCTGCGTGGAAGCACCCAAGGGCGAGTTCGGGGTCTACATGGTCTCCGACGGTGCCAACAAGCCCTACCGGGTCAAGTGTCGCGCGCCAGGTTTTGCCCATCTGGCGGCCATGGATGAAATGGCCCGCGGCCACATGCTCTCGGACGTGGTGACCATCATCGGCACCCAGGACATCGTGTTTGGGGAGATCGACCGTTGAGTAGCGAGCGTCTGTCGGAAAAACTGCTCTCCGCCGAAGTGCGGGCCGAGATCGACCACTGGGTGGCCAAGTATCCGGAAGAGCGCAAGCAGGCCGCGGTGATTCCCGCCCTGCACGCGGTGCAGGACGCCAACGGCGGCTGGATCAGCTCGGAACTGATGGATGCGGTGGCCGAGTACCTGGAGATGCCCAAGGTGGCGGTCTACGAGGTCGGCAGTTTCTACACCATGTTCGATCTGCAGCCGGTGGGCCGGCACAAGGTAAACCTCTGCACCAACATCTCCTGCATGCTGCGGGGCGCGGAGGAGATCGTCGACCATGTGGAGCGGCGCCTTGGCATCAAGCTGGGCCAGACCACCGACGATGGCCGCATCACCCTGAAGATCGAGGAAGAGTGCCTTGCGGCCTGCCCGGGTGGGCCGATGATGGTTGTCGACGGTCACTATCACACGGATCTGACCCCCGAGAAGGTGGACAAGATCCTGGATGAGTTGGAGTAAGGCATGGCGAACGAGGTCTGCTACCGGACCCTGCAATTCGACGAGCCCTGGGCCCTGGAGAACTATCTCAAGGTCGGTGGCTACGAGGCCTGGCGCAAGATCCTCGCGGAGAAGACCCCGCCGGAGGAGATCATCGACACGCTGAAGGCGGCGTCCTTGCGCGGGCGTGGTGGCGCGGGCTTCCCCACGGGGCTGAAGTGGAGCTTCATGCCTCGCAATGCGCCGGGGCAGAAGTACGTGGTCTGCAACTCCGACGAATCCGAGCCGGGTACCGCCAAGGACCACGATATTCTCCGCTACAATCCCCATGCCCTGGTGGAGGGGCTCGCCATCGCCTGTTACGCCATGGGCGCGACCGTGGCCTACAACTATATGCGTGGTGAGTTCCACCATGTGCCCTTCGCCCGCTTCGAGCAGGCCTTGAAGGAGGCGCATGAGCTGGGGCTGTTGGGCAAGAACATCCAGGGCACCGGGGTGGATGTGGAGATTCACTCCCACATCGGCGCCGGCGCCTACATCTGTGGCGAGGAGAGCGCGCTGCTCGAATCCCTGGAAGGCAAGAAGGGTCAGCCGCGCTTCAAGCCGCCGTTCCCGGCCCAGGTGGGGCTTTTCGGCCGGCCCACCACCATCAACAACACCGAATCCTTCTCCTCGGTGCCTGAAATCATGCGCAACGGCGCGGACTGGTTCCTGAACCTGGGCAAGCCGAACAACGGCGGGGTGAAGTGCTTCAGCGTCTCCGGTCATGTGGAGAAGCCCGGCAACTTCGAGATCGGCCTGGGTACGCCCTTCAAGGACTTGCTGGAAATGGCCGGTGGTGTCTGGAAGGGGCGCAAGTTGAAGGCCGTGATTCCCGGCGGCTCCTCCATGCCGGTGGTGCCCGCCGAGGTGATGTTGAACGTCACCCTGGATTACGACAGTCTCGCCAAGGCGGGCTCCGGGTTGGGCTCCGGCGGCGTGATCGTGATGGACGAGACCACCGACATGGTCAAGGCCCTCACCCGCATCTCACGCTTCTATTACGCCGAGTCCTGCGGCCAGTGCACGCCCTGTCGCGAGGGTACCGGCTGGATGTACCGGGTGCTGCGTCGCATCGGCGAGGGCCGCGGCCGGCCCGAGGATCTGGAGCTGCTGGAATCCGCCGCCGGCCAGATTGCCGGGCACACCATCTGTGCCTTCGGCGAGGCCGCTGCCTGGCCGGTGCAGTCCTTCCTCAAGCACTATTTCCATGAATTCGAGTATTACGTGAAGCACGGGCGCTCCATGGTGGAAGGCGCCTCGGGGGCTGTCGCATGAATGCCAAGGTCGAGAACACGCAGGAACTGGTGACCATCGAGGTCGATGGCGTCGAGCTGCAGGCGCCCAAGGGCGCGATGCTGATCGAAGCCACCGACCGGGCCGATATCCCTGTGCCGCGCTTCTGTTACCACAAGAAGCTCTCCATCGCGGCCAACTGCCGCATGTGCCTGGTGGAAGTGGAGAAAGCGCCCAAGCCCATGCCCGCCTGCGCTACCCCGGTGGCCGACGGCATGAAGGTCTTCACCCGATCGGAACGGGCGCTGGCCGCCCAGCGAGGGGTGATGGAATTCCTGCTGATCAACCACCCGCTGGATTGCCCGATCTGCGATCAGGGCGGTGAGTGCGAGCTGCAGGACCTGTCCATGGGTTATGGCCGCGGCGTGTCCCGCTTCAGCGAGGGCAAGCGCGTGGTCAAGGATGAGGATCTGGGTCCGCTGGTCGAGACCGAGATGACCCGCTGCATTCACTGCACCCGCTGCGTGCGTTTCCTGCAGGAAATCGGCGGGCGCCGGGAGCTGGGCGGCATCGGCCGCGGCGAGCATACCGAGATCGGCACCTACGTGCAGGACGGCGTGAGCTCCGAGCTTTCCGGCAACATCATCGATTTGTGCCCGGTGGGCGCATTGACCTCCAAGCCCTTCCGGTATCGGGCCCGGGCCTGGGAGTTGCTCAGTCATCCCAGCGTGGCGCCCCATGACGCGGTGGGCTCCAACGTCCACATTCATCACCGCCGCGGCGAGCTGATGCGGGTGGTGCCCCGGGAGAACGAGGGCATCAACGAGACCTGGCTGGCCGACCGGGACCGTTTCGGTTACGCGGGCCTGTACTCCGAGCAGCGACTGGCGCGGCCGATGGTCAAGGAGCAGGGCGAGTGGCGCGAGGTGGACTGGGAAACCGCGCTGGCCGCCGCCGTCAAGGGCACCCGAAGGGTTCAGGACGTGGCCGGTGCCGAGGCGCTGGGTACGCTGGTCGCGCCCAATGCGACCCTGGAAGAGATGTTCCTGCTGGGCAAGCTCAGTCGTGGGCTGGGCAGCCGCAATATCGATTCTCGCCTGCGCCAGGGTGATTTCAGCGACGATGCGGAAGCCCCGTTGCAGCCGGCGCTGGGCGTGTCCATCGCCGAGCTGGAAGCGCAGGACGCGGTGCTTGCCATCGGCAGTTACAGCCGTCTGGAGCAGCCGCTGGTCAACCATCGTCTGCGCAAGGCGAGCCTGAAGGGCGCGCAGGTCATGTACCTGAACACCCGCGCTTGGGAATTCAACTTCGAACCGGCCCTGCAGCAGGTCGCCACGCCAGCGACCCTGGTGGCGGAGCTGGCGGCGGTGGCCCGTGTGCTGCTGGACCGAGAAGGCCAGTCGGTGCCCCAGGGTCTGGAAGATGTGTTGGCCGGTCTGGAGCCGGGCGAGGCGCACCAGCGCATGGCCGACGAGCTGCACAAGGCTACCCGGAGCTTGGTACTGCTGGGCTCCCAGGCCGAGAGCCATCCGGCGGCGGCCAGCCTGCGCGCGCTGGCGAGCCTGGTGGCGGAGCTGAGCGGCGCGACCCTGGGTCAATTGCCGGTCGCGGCCAACAGCGTCGGTGGCTGGCTCGCCGGCGCGCTGCCCCATCGCGGCGCCGGCGGCAAGCCGGACGCGGCGGGGGGGCTGAATGCCCGCGCCATGGTGGAGCAGCCGCGCAAGGCCTACTGGCTGTTCAACGTCGAGCCGGAGTTCGATTGTTGGGATGGCGCCGCAGCGGCCGCAGCGGTGGCGCAAGCGGAGTTCGTCGTGGCTTTCACGCCTTTCGTGACCGAATCCCTCAAGGACCAGGCCGATGTGCTGCTGCCCATCGCCAGCTTCGGCGAAACTTCCGGCACCTTCGTCAACCTGGAAGGACGCTGGCAGAGCTTCGGTGGCGTGACCGCCCCCGTGGGCGAGGGGCGTCCGGCCTGGCGGGTGCTGCGGGTGCTGGGCAACCTGTTTGATCTGGACGGCTTCGAGCACAACAGCTCCGAGGAAGTGCTGGCGGAACTGAAGGCCAGCGGCCTCGGCGATGAGGCACCGGCGCAACGCTTCCCGTGGCGGGAGCCACGGCGTGGACTGGGCGAGGGTCTGGTGCGCGGGGGCGAGGTGCCGCCTTACCAGCTGGACACGTTGCTGCGTCGCTCGGCACCGCTGCAGGCTTCGGCCCACGCCGCCAAGCCCGGCGTCTACCTGGCGGCCGAAGAGGCGCAGCGCCTGGGGTTTGCCGAAGGTGAGCGCGCTCGGGTCCGCCAAGGCGAGGGCGAGGCGCAGCTGACCGTCTACATCGACGATACCGTTGCCGCCGGCAGCGTGTGGATTCCGGCGGCCCTGTGTGAAACCTACGGCCTGGGCGCGCCCTGGGGCGAAGTCCGCGTAGAGCGCGCCTAGGAGCGGGAACGGCAATGCAAGAACAATTGATGGAACTGTTCTGGATCCTGATGCGCATCGTTGCGCTGGTCATGCCTCTGTTCATCGCAGTGGCGTACATGACCTACTGGGAACGCAAGATCATCGGCTGGATCCAGGACCGCAAGGGGCCTAACCGGGTTGGCCCCTTCGGGCTGTTGCAGCCCTTTGCCGACGCGGCGAAGCTGATCTTCAAGGAGATCCTGATCCCGGCCCAGGCGAGCAAGGTGCTCTACATCGTCGCCCCCCTGTTGGCGATTACGCCGGCGTTGGCGGCCTGGGCGGTGATTCCGTTCTCGGATACGCTGGTGATCGCCGATATCAACGCCGGCCTGCTCTACGTGCTGGCCATGACGGGCATGGGCGTCTACGGCATCATCCTCGCGGGCTGGGCCTCCAACTCCAAGTACGCGCTGCTGGGTGCGATGCGCTCCGGTGCGCAGGTGGTGTCCTACGAGATCGCCATGGGCTTTGCCCTGGTGGGCGTGCTCATGGCCGCGCGTTCGTTGAATCTGGGGGAAATCGTCAACGCCCAGGAAGGCCACTTCTTCCAGTGGTTCTGGCTGCCCCTGCTGCCCTTGTTTATCGTCTACTGGATCTCCGGCGTGGCCGAGACCAACCGGGCGCCCTTCGACGTGACCGAGGGTGAATCGGAGATCGTCGGCGGTTACCAGGTGGAATACTCGGGCATGGCATTCGCCATTTTCTTCCTCGCCGAGTACGCCAATATGCTGCTGATCGCGGCACTGGCGACGGTAATGTTCTTCGGTGGTTGGTACTCGCCCTTCCACGGCATCCCCGTGATCGGTGCGCCGGGCATTCACTGGTTCCTGGTCAAGGTCGCCTTCTTCGCCTTCTGTTATTTCTGGTTCCGTGGCACCTTCCCGCGGTTCCGTTATGACCAGATCATGACCCTGGGCTGGAAAGTCCTGATTCCCGTCACCGTGGTGTGGCTGGTGGTCGAATCCGGTTTCATTCTGCTCGGCTGGCTCTGACCGGGAGGTATTGATGCGAGCGGTCAAGGATTTCCTCAACAGCTTTCTGCTGATTGAGCTGCTGCAGGGCCTGGCGCTGACGGGCAGGCACCTGTTTCGCCGGAAGTACACCATTGAGTACCCGGACGAAAAGGCGCCGCAGTCGCCCCGCTTCCGTGGCTTGCACGCGCTGCGTCGCTATCCCAATGGGGAAGAGCGCTGCATTGCCTGCAAGTTGTGCGAGGCGGTGTGTCCGGCACTGGCGATCACCATCGAGTCCGAGCCGCGGGAGGACGGTCAGCGGCGCACCACCCGCTACGATGTCGATCTGTTCAAGTGCATCTACTGCGGGTTCTGTGAAGAGTCCTGCCCGGTTGATTCCATCGTTCTGAGCCGTACCTACGAGTACCACATGGAGCGTCGCGGCGAGCACATCATCGACAAGGATGAGCTGCTGTCCCTGGGCGATAAGTACGAGCCGCAGCTGGCGGCTGATCGCGCCGCGGATGCTCCTTACCGTTAAGCACAGCAAAGGCGTAACGATCCATGCAACTGGTCCTGTTCTATATCTTCGCCGCCGTGCTGCTTTTTGCCGCGGTCATGGTGATCAGCTCCCGGAACCCGGTACATTCCGCGATGTTCCTGGTTCTGGCCTTCTTCAACAGCGCGGCTTTGTGGTTGCTGGCCGAGGCCGAATTCCTCGGGGTCGCCCTGGTGTTGGTCTACGTGGGCGCGGTGATGGTGCTGTTCCTGTTCGTGGTGATGATGCTGGACATCAACGCCGTGGTGCTGCGCGAGGGCTTCGCGCGCTACCTGCCCGTGGGTCTGGCGGTCGCCGTGGTCATGGTGCTGGAGATGGTGCTGGTGGTGGGCGCGGATCAGATCGATGCTCTGGTACGTGACGTGCCGCCCGTGGCCGAGCCGGCGGTGAACAACATCGCCGCCATCGGCGGCGTGCTCTATACCGAGTATTTGTATCCGTTCGAAATCGCGGCGGTGGTGCTGCTGGTGGCGATTATCGCCGCCACCATGCTCACTCATCGCCGACGCGCCGACAGCAAGAAGCAGAACGCCGGCAAGCAGGTCCGCACCCGCAAGGCCGACCGGCTGCGCATCGTCAAGATGCCCGCGGCGGGCGGGAACAAGGAATAAGGGAGCGCAGGCATGATCGAACTATCTCATTACCTGGTGCTCGGGGCGCTATTGTTCAGTGTCGGCGTAGCGGGGATCTTCCTGAACCGCAAGAATGCCATCCTGTTGCTGATGTGCCTGGAGCTGATCCTGCTGGCGGCGAACACGAACTTCATCGCCTTCTCCCACTTCCTGGGGGACATATCCGGTCAGGTGTTCGTCTTCTTCGTGCTCACGGTGGCGGCGGCCGAAGCGGCCATAGGCCTGGCTATTCTGGTGGTGCTGTTCCGCAACCGGGGCACCATCAACGTGGGCGATCTGGACAGCATGAAGGGCTGAGTAGAGCGGCATGGAAAATATCTATCTCACTATCGTGCTCGCGCCGCTGCTGGGCGCCATCATCGCCGGGCTGTTCGGCGGGCGTATCGGTCGCGCCGGTGCCCACTGGGTAACCATTTTGGGCGTGGGTCTGGCCTGCGCGCTGTCCTTTTACGTGCTCTATCAGCACGTCTGGGGCGGGGCGGCGGTATACAACGGCAGCATCTACACTTGGATGGTGATGGAAGGGCTGCGGCTGGAGGTGGGCTTCCTGGTGGACCGGCTCACCGCCATGATGATGGTCGTGGTCACCTTCGTCAGCCTCATGGTGCATGTCTATACCATCGGCTACATGGCCCACGACGAAGAAAACTGGCCCGCCGGCAGCCGCGCCGGCACCAACAGCTACCAGCGCTTTTTCAGCTATATCGCGCTGTTCACCTTCTCCATGCTGATGCTGGTGATGGCGAACAACTTCATGCAGCTGTTCTTCGGCTGGGAAGCCGTGGGCCTGGTGTCGTACCTGTTGATCGGCTTCTGGTTGAACCGCGAATCCGCCGTGTTCGCCAACCTCAAGGCTTTCCTGGTCAACCGGATCGGTGACTTCGGTTTTCTGCTCGGCATCGCCGCAGTGCTGATGTACTACGGCAGCCTGGATTACCAGCAGGTGTTCAGCGCCGCCCAGGCCAACCCGAACCTGACCATGGAGATCTGGGACGGTGCCGTGTGGCAGGTGGCCACCGTGGCCTGCATCCTGCTGTTCATCGGCGCGATGGGTAAATCCGCCCAGGCCCCGCTGCACGTCTGGCTGCCCGATTCCATGGAAGGCCCGACGCCGATCTCCGCGCTGATCCACGCCGCGACCATGGTCACTGCCGGCATCTTCATGGTGGCGCGCATGTCGCCGCTCTATGAACTGTCCGAGACCGCGCTGTCCTTCGTGCTGATCATCGGGGCGAGCACGGCCTTCTTCCTGGGCTTGATCGGCATCGTTCAGAACGACATCAAGAAGGTGGTGGCGTACTCCACGCTCTCGCAGCTGGGTTACATGGTCACCGCGCTGGGTGTCTCGGCCTACGCCGCCGGCGTCTTCCATCTGATGACACACGCCTTCTTCAAGGCGCTGTTGTTCCTGGGCGCGGGCTCGGTGATCATCGCCATGCACCACAAACAGGACATGCGGGAGATGGGCGGGCTGCGCAAATACATGCCCCTCACTCACCTCACGGTGCTGATCGGCACCCTGGCGCTGGTGGGCACGCCCTTCTTCTCCGGCTTCTTCTCCAAGGACGCCATTATCGAGGCGGTGGGGCATTCCGAACGCTTCGGTGCCGACTACGCCTACTGGATGGTGTTGCTTGGCGTGTTCGTGACCTCCTTGTACAGCTTCCGGCTGTATTTCATGACCTTCTGGGGCAAGGAGCGCATGGATGAGCACACCCGCTCGCACCTGCAGGAATCGCCCAAGGTGGTCACTGTTCCGCTGATTCTGCTGGCGATTCCCTCGGTTCTCGTGGGCTTCTTCGCCGCAGGCGCCATGCTGTTCGGGGATTTCTTCCAAGGTGTGATCTTCGTGCAAGGGGCCAACGACGTGCTCGCGGAGATCGGCAAGCATTGGCATGGCGCCGCCGCCTTCGCCGTGCACGGTTTCGTGACCCCGGCCTTCTGGCTGGCACTGGCCGGCGCGGTGGCCGCCTGGGTCGCATACCTGAAGCGCCCCGATCTGCCGCGGCAGATCCATCTGAAGCTGCGCCTGGTCTATAACGTGCTCGACGCCAAATACGGTTTCGACAAGCTCTACATCGGCGGTTTCGCCGGCGGCGGGCGGGCCATCGGCCGGTTTTTCTGGCGGGTTCTGGACCAGGGCCTGATCGACGGCCTGCTGGTCAACGGCAGCGCTCGTACCGTGGGACGGTTCGCGGCGGTGATCCGCCGACTGCAGACCGGTTATCTGTATCACTACGCCTTCGCGATGATCATCGGCTTGCTGCTGTTGCTGACCGGCCTGATCGGCCGGCATCAGGGCTGGCTGTAGGCGTGCGCGCCTGCTTCGCGGGGATCTCGGTTCGCTTTTTGGGGTAAGGACGTGGGGATGTTTGAAGCTTGGCCCTTGCTGAGCCTGCTGGTGTGGATACCCATTGTGGGCGGGTTGATCCTGCTCGCCGTGGGCAACAAAGCACCGGGAGGGGTACGTTGGCTGGCACTGGCGGTGGCGCTGGTGACCTTCCTGCTGAGTCTACCGTTGTGGACCGGTTTCGCGCCGGGCACCGCGGAGATGCAGTTCGTGGAGCGCGCGTCGTGGATCGCGGCCTTCGACATCCACTACCACCTGGGGGTGGACGGCATCGCCATGCCGCTGATCATCCTCACCACCTTCTCCATGGTGCTGGTGGTGATCGCGGGCTGGACCGTGATCAAGGACAGGCAGTACCAGTACCTGGCCGCCTTCCTGATCATGGAAGGGATCATGGTCGGGGTGTTCGCCGCGCTGGACGCCATCCTGTTCTACGTGTTCTGGGAAGCCATGCTGGTGCCGATGTTCCTGATCATCGGTGTCTGGGGCGGGCCGAACCGGATTTACGCCACGCTGAAGTTCTTCCTCTATACCTTCCTCGGCTCGGTACTGATGCTGGTGGCGCTGGTCTATCTGCGCTACCAGGCGGACAGCTTCGGCATTCTGGATTTCCACGGCCTGGGGCTACCGCTGGATGCGCAGATCCTGGTGTTCCTGGCGTTCCTCGCCGCCTTCGCGGTGAAAGTACCCATGTGGCCGGTGCATACCTGGTTGCCGGATGCCCACGTGGAAGCGCCCACCGGCGGTTCCGTGATCCTGGCCGCGATCATGCTGAAGATCGGCGGCTACGGCTTCCTGCGCTTCTCGCTGCCCATCGCCCCCGAGGCGAGCATGGAACTGGACTGGTTGCTGATCCTGCTCTCGCTGGTGGCGGTGGTCTATGTGGGCCTGGTGGCCATGGTTCAGCACGATATGAAGAAGCTCATCGCCTATTCCTCGGTGGCGCACATGGGTTTCGTCACTCTGGGCTTCTTCCTGATCTTCCAGATCATTGCCAACAGCGGCTCCACCGAGGGTGCGCTGCTGGCACTGGAAGGCGGCGCGGTACAGATGATCTCTCACGGTTTCGTCTCGGCCGCCATGTTCCTGTGCGTGGGCGTGTTGTATGACCGCCTGCATTCCCGCGAGATCAGCGCCTACGGGGGCGTGGCACATCGCATGCCGATCTTCGCCGGCTTCTTCGTGCTCTTCGCGATGGCCAACTCCGGCCTGCCCGGCACATCGGGTTTCGTGGGCGAGTTCATGGTGGTGCTCGCCGCCTTCCAGGCCGATTTCTGGTACGCCTTCCTGGCGGGTACCGCCTTGTTGCTGGGGCCGGCCTACAGCTTGTGGATGATCAAGCGGGTGATGTACGGGCCGGTGGGCAACGAGGAAGTGGCGAAACTGGAAGACGTCAACGGGCGCGAGTTCCTGGTGCTGGGCATTCTGGCCGTGGCCGTGCTGGCGCTGGGCCTGTGGCCCGCGCCGCTGGTCGAGGTGATGGAACCGTCGCTTGCCAACCTGCTCGAGCAGGTCACCGCCGGGCGGCCCTGAGGCCGCGGATATTCTGACTGAGGGGCTAGTATGAACTTCGAGATGCCGGATTTCGGACTCGCACTGCCGGAGATCTGGTTGCTGTGCGCGGCCTGCGTGATCCTGGTGGTGGATCTGTTCTCCGCCAGCCGCACCCGCGCGGCCACCTTTTATCTCACCCAGCTGAGTCTGGCTGTAGCTGCGTGGCTGGCCTGGAACAGCCAGTGGCTGGCCGAACCGGGCATGAGCTTCAGTGGGCATTACATGGCCGACAGGCTCGGGGTCATGCTTAAGCTGGGCATCTACGGGCTCTCGGCACTGGCGTTCGCCTACGCCCGCAACTACCTGCTGGTGCGTAACCTGCTCAAGGGCGAGTTTTTCCTGTTGGGCCTGTTCGGTGTGTTGGGCATGTCCATCATGGCCTCGGCCCACAGCCTGCTCACCCTCTACATGGGCCTGGAGCTGCTGGCGCTGTGCCAGTACGCCCTGGTGGTCATCGATCGGGAGTCCCGAGGCGCCTCGGAAGCGGCCATGAAGTATTTCGTGCTCGGCGCCTTGGCATCCGGGATGCTGCTCTACGGCATGTCCATGATCTACGGCGTCAGCGGCAGTCTGTATCTGGCGGACGTGGCGGCCGCGGCCGGCGGTGCCGATGAGAGTATGCTTTTCGCTTTCGGCCTGGTGTTCCTGGTAGTGGGAGTGGCCTTCAAGTTCGGTGCCGTGCCGTTTCATATGTGGGTGCCCGATGTTTACCAGGGCGCGCCTACGCCGGTCACCCTGTACCTGGGCACCGCGCCCAAGGTGGCGGCGGTGGCGTTGTTCCTGCGCTTGATTGGTGACGGGCTGGGCCCGCTGATGGAACAGTGGCAGACCATGCTGATCATCCTCGCGGTGCTGTCGCTGGCGGTGGGTAATCTCTTCGCGCTGGTGCAGGACAACCTCAAGCGCATGTTGGCCTATTCCACGGTCTCCCATGTGGGCTTCGTGCTGCTGGGCCTGATCGCCGGCACCGAGGAAGGCTACGCCGCGGCACTTTTCTACGCGCTCACCTACGGCATCACCGCCGCCGGCGCCTTCGGCATGATTGTTCTGCTTTCACGCAGGGGGTTCGAAGCCGAGCTGATGAGCGACTTCAAGGGTCTGGCGCGGCGCAACGGCTACCTGGGCATCGTGCTGCTGTTGCTGATGTTCTCCATGACCGGTGTGCCCGGTACCGTGGGCTTCTACGCCAAGCTGCTGGTGGTGAAGTCCGTGGTGGACGTGAACATGATCTGGCTGGCGGTTTTCGCGGTTATTTTCGCGGTGGTAGGTGCTTTCTACTATCTGCGCTTGCTGAAGATGGCCTTCTTCGATGAGCCCGAAGACGAACAGGCCATCGAGGCCAGCGCCGGGCAGCAGATCGTGATGGCCGGCAACGGCTTCGCGGTGCTGGCCCTGGGCATCTTCCCCGGCGGCCTGATGGCCCTGTGCCTGGCGGCGCTGGGTCTGTAATTCGGCGGGTCTGGTTGCCGCAAAGGCGCGGAGTACGCAGCGGGGAAGAGAGGATTGCCTTTCTCTGCGACCCTCTGTGTACTCCGCGCCTTTGCGGTTAATCCCCCCGGAACCATTTGCCCCCACCAGAGTCAGACAGTACGCGGCTGGCGATTGTGGCGGATGGCCTTGCATAGCACGGGGGGCATCCGTACAATGCGCCACAGCAGTTGCGGGGTGGAGCAGTCTGGCAGCTCGTCGGGCTCATAACCCGAAGGTCGCAGGTTCAAATCCTGCCCCCGCTACCACACATCCCTGAAAAGGCCGCTAGCGGCCTTTTTTTGTAGCCGCAAGGCGCTACAGGGTTGAACGTATGGGATGGGCCGCTTGGCCCATTTTTTGTTTCTGGAGACGGTACGGTCGATGGCAGCCAGACAGGAAACGCTGACGGCGCTGATAGAGCCGGTGGTGGAGGGGCTGGGCTACGAGCTGGTGGGGCTGGAGTACCTGCCCAACCCGAAGAACGGCCTGTTGCGCCTCTATATCGATGCCCCGGAGGGCATCACCCTGGAGGATTGCACCAGGGTCAGCCACCAGGTGAGTGGCGTTCTGGATGTGGAAGACCCGATACCGGGTAACTACCACCTGGAAGTGTCTTCGCCGGGGCTGGATCGGCCGATCTTCAAGGCGGCGGATTACGAGCGTTTCGTTGGTGAGCAGGTGCGTATCCGCATCCAGGGCATCCTGGAGGGTCGGCGCAAGTTCGCCGGCGTGCTGCGAGGCCTGGAGGACGAGCACGTGCTGGTCGAGGAAGATGAAGGGCTGGTGCGAGTGCCTCTGGGGCGCATAGACAAGGCGAATTTGAAGTTGGAGGCCTGAGGGTTAAGCGCCCCGGGGCTCAGGTGGAGTAACGCGAGCATGAGCAAAGAGATACTGCTGGTTGTTGAGGCCATCTCCAACGAGAAGGGCGTGGACAAGGAAGTGATCTTCGAGGCGGTGGAGGCGGCCCTGGCGTCGGCGACGCGCAAGCGCCACGCCCAGGAGATCGACGCCCGGGTGACGGTGGACCGCAAGACCGGGGAGTCATCCACTTTCCGCCGTTGGCTGGTGGTGGAGGATCCGGCCGAGATCGAGGAGCCGGCCCGGGAGATCAGCCTGGAAGAGGCGCGCCAGCAGAATGCTGCGCTGCAGGCCGGCGACTACCTGGAAGAGCCCATGGATTCCGTGGAGTTCGGCCGGATCGCCGCCCAGGCGGCCAAGCAAGTCATTGTGCAGAAGGTGCGCGAGGCGGAGCGGGCCAAGGTGGCCGATGCGTTTCGTGAGCGGGTCGGTGAGCTGGTCACGGGCATCGTCAAGCGCGTCGAGCGCGGCAATGTGACTCTGGATCTGGGTAACAACGCCGAGGCGTTCATCGGCCGTGAGGAAATGATTCCCCGCGAAGCGGTGCGTGCGGGTGACCGGCTGCGCGGCTATCTGCGCGAGGTCAACGAGGAGCCGCGCGGCCCGCAGCTGTTTGTCAGCCGCACCGCGCCGGAGTTCCTGGTGGAACTTTTCAAGCTGGAAGTGCCCGAAGTGGGGCAGGAGCTGATCGAAATTCTGGGTGCCGCCCGTGATCCCGGTCAGCGCGCCAAGATCGCCGTGCTCTCCCACGATCACCGCATTGACCCGGTGGGGGCCTGCGTGGGCATGCGTGGCTCCCGGGTGCAGGCCGTCTCCAATGAGTTGGCCGGCGAGCGTATCGATATCATTCTCTGGGACGATAACCCGGCTCAGTTCGTCATCAACGCCATGGCGCCCGCCGAGGTGGAATCCATAGTGGTGGATGAGGACCGGGGCAGCATGGATTTGGCCGTTGCCGAGGATGAGCTCTCCCAGGCGATCGGTCGGGGCGGACAAAATGTGCGCTTGGCCAGTCAGCTCACCGGCTGGGAGCTGAACGTGATGACCGCCGAGGAGGCGGAAGCCAAGCAGCGGGAAGAGGCGGGCCAGATTCAACAAATGTTCATCGACAAGCTGTCGGTGGACGAGGAAGTGGCCGGGATCCTGGTGCAGGAAGGCTTCTCCAGTATGGAGGAGATCGCCTATGTGCCGGAATCCGAACTGCTGGAGATCGAGGAGTTCGACGAGGACGTCGTGCAGGAACTGCGGGCGCGGGCGCGGGATGTGCTGGCGGCGGAGGCGGAAGCCAACGGCGAGAGGGCGGGCGGTGAGCCCGCCGAAGACCTTCTCAACATGGAAGGCATGGATGAGCCCACCGCGCGGGCGCTGGCTGCCCGGGGCGTACAGACCATGGAAGATCTGGCCGAACAGGCGGTGGACGAGCTCATGGACGTGGATGGTATGGATGAAGAACGGGCTGCGGCCTTGATCATGAAGGCGCGCGAACCCTGGTTCACGGACCAGGACAACGCCTGACGCCGCAGACGACGGCGCGTCGGCAACAGGGCCGGCGCATGTAACGAGTCTGCAGGGCTGGCCCGGGGAGTAGGTAAATATGGCGCAAGTGACAGTACGTGAATTCGCATTGACGGTGGATATGCCGGTGGAGCGGATGGTGGCCCAGTTGGAAGCGGCAGGGGTTGCCGCGCGGGAACCGGACGCCGCGGTATCCGACCAGGACAAGCTCAAGCTGCTGGAGCACCTGCGCCGCCAGAATCCGGAAGCCGCAGCGGCCGCCGAGGACGATGCCGCGCCGCGCCAGGTGACTCTCAAGCGCAAGAGCCACAGCCAGCTCAAGTTGCCCGCCGGTGGCGCCGCGGCTCGCGGGCCGCGCCAGACCCGCACCGTGAACGTGGAAGTGCGCAAGCGTCGCACTTACGTCAAGCGCAGCGCGCTGGAAGCGGAAGCCGAGCAGCAGGACCTGGAGCGCCTGCGCCGCACCCTGCAGGCGGAAGCCGCCGAGCTGGAACAGCGTGTCGCCGATGCGCAGGCCGCCCAGCGCAAGGCCGAGGAAGAGGCTGCTCAACGCAAGGCCGAGGAAGACCAGGCGCGCCGTGCCGCTGAGCAGGCTGCGGCGGAGCAGGCCGCCGAGCCCCAGCCGACTGCGCAGGCGGCGCCGGAAGCCGCCGCGGAGCGGACCCCGGCGGCGACCGAGCCCGCCGCGCCTTCCCCGGAAGACAAGCGTGAGAGTCAGCGGGAAGCGCAGGAGGCCCGCCGAGAGCGGGAAGCCGAGAAGCGTGTGGAACGCAAGGCGGCGAAGCCCAAGAAGGGTCGTCAGGAGATCAAGGTGGCCGCCGGCAAGGGCGGGCGACGGGGCAAGCGGCCCGTGCGTGCCGCTGGTGGCGAAGCGGCCCGGCAACTGCAACACGGCTTCGAGAGGCCCACCGCGCCGGTGGTGCGCGAGGTGGAGATTCCCGAGAACATTACCGTGGGTGACCTGGCCCAGCGGATGAGCGTCAAGGCGGCGGTGCTGATCAAGGAAATGTTCAAGCAGGGCGTGATGGCCACCATCAACCAGACCATTGATCAGGACACCGCGGCCATTCTGGTCGAGGAGATGGGCCACAAGCCGAAGCTGGTGCAGGCCGAGGAGCAGGTGCTGGAGGCCGAGCTGATGGGCGGTGGCGAGACCCAGGAAGGCGAGCGCGTGTCACGGGCCCCGGTGGTCACCATCATGGGCCACGTGGACCACGGCAAGACCTCGCTGCTGGATTACATCCGCCGCACCAAGGTGGCCGCGGGCGAGGCCGGTGGTATCACCCAGCATATCGGTGCCTATCATGTGACCACCGAGCGGGGCATGATTACTTTCCTGGATACCCCGGGGCATGAGGCGTTTACCGCCATGCGTGCCCGTGGCGCGCAGATGACCGACGTGGTGGTGCTGGTAGTGGCCGCCGATGACGGTGTCATGCCGCAGACCGAAGAGGCGGTCAAGCATGCCCGGGCGGCTGGCGTCCCCTTGGTGATCGCGGTCAACAAGGTCGACAAGCCCGATTCCAACCCGGACAACGTCAAGCAGGAACTGGCCCAGCACGACGTGATCCCCGAGGACTGGGGTGGCGATGTGCAGTTCATCCACGTCTCGGCCAAGACCGGTCAGGGGGTGGACGACCTGCTGGAGAGCATCCTGCTGCAGTCCGAACTCCTGGAGCTCACCGCCGTGAAGGACTGCCCGGCCACTGGCGTGGTGCTGGAGTCCAGCCTGGACAAGGGGCGCGGCCCCGTGGCCACGGTGCTGGTGCAGAATGGCGTGCTCAAGACCGGCGATGTGATTATTTCCGGCAAGGAGTTCGGCCGGGTGCGCGCCTTGATTGACGAGAACGGTCAGCGGGTCAAGGAAGCCGGGCCCTCCATTCCGGTGGTGGTGCTGGGCCTGTCGGGCCTGCCCAATGCCGGTGACGAGATGGCGGCGGTCGCCGACGAGAAGAAGGCCCGCGAAGTGGCGGGCATGCGCCAGGATCGCCACCGGGATACCCGTCTGGCCGCCCAGAAGGCGGCCAAGATGGACGAGCTGTTCAACCACATGCAGGACGGCGAGACCACCACCGTCAATCTCTTGGTCAAGGCGGACGTGCAGGGCAGTGCCGAGGCGCTGGCTCAGACGCTGACCAACCTCTCCAACGAGAAGGTGAAGGTGAAGGTGGTCTCCCAGGGTGTGGGCGGCATCAATGAAACCGACGTCAACCTGGCCATGGCCTCCAATGCCATTCTGATCGGTTTCAACGTGCGTGCCGACAACTCCGCGCGTCGTATGGTTCAGGAAAACGGCGTGGACCTGCATTACTACAGCATCATCTACGATGCGATCGAGGAGCTGAAGCGTGCCATCAGCGGCATGCTGGCCCCCGAGGTGCGCGAGGAGATCATCGGGCTGGCCGAGGTGCGGGACGTGTTCCGCTCCTCCAAGCTGGGCGCTGTGGCCGGTTGTCTGGTCACCGAGGGCGTGGTCAAGCGCCACAGCCCGATCCGCGTGTTGCGCGACAACGTGGTGATCTACGAGGGCGAGCTGGAATCACTTCGTCGCTTCAAGGACGACGTCAAGGAAGTTCAGTCCGGTACCGAGTGTGGTATTGGCGTCAAGAACTACAACGACGTCCGCCCTGGCGATCAGATCGAATGTTACGAGCGCGTCGAGGTCAAACAGGAACTGTAAGGCCCGCGCGACCCGGAGGTTTAAGCGTCTATGCCCAGGGATTATCCCCGTACCCGTCGTGTGGCGGATCAGATCCAGCGTGAGCTGGCGGGCCTGATCCGTGATCAGGTCCGTGACCCGCGCGTCGGCTCCATCACGGTTTCCGAGGTGGAAGTAGCCCGGGATTTCGCCCATGCCAAGGTCTACGTGACCCAGCTGGGGGCGGACGCGGAGCGCTCCCGGGAAGCGGTGGAGGGGCTTAACCGCGCCGCCGGCTTTCTGCGTCGGGAACTGGGGCGCGGTCTGCGGCTGCGCAACGTGCCGGCGCTGAAGTTCTTCTACGACCCGGCTTTCGAGAGGGGCGCGCATCTATCCGCGCTGATCGACCATGCGGTGACAGACACGCCGCCCGCCGACGACAGCGAACAGGACTGATACCCCATGGCGAGCAAGAAGCGCCGGTCGGTGACCGGCATACTGCTATTGGACAAGCCGGCGGGGCTCAGTTCCAACAAGGTTCTGCAGCGGGTCAAGTGGCTCTATCAGGCGCGCAAGGCCGGTCACACCGGCAGCCTGGATCCCCTGGCCACCGGCCTGCTGCCCCTGTGTTTCGGTGATGCCACCAAGGTGTCCGGCTTCCTGCTGGATGCCGACAAGCGCTATGTGGTCCGTGCCCGTGCCGGTATGACCACCAATACGGCGGATGCCGAGGGTGAGATTCTGCGTACCCGCGAGGTGGGGGATCTCACCGCCGAGCGTATCGAGGCGGAACTGGCTGACTTTCGCGGTGCCATCCAGCAGGTGCCGCCCATGTATTCCGCGCTCAAGCATCAGGGGCAGCGGCTTTACAAGCTTGCCCGCGAGGGCAAGGAAGTGGAGCGTGCCCCCCGGGATGTGACCATTCATGAGCTTCGCCTGCTGGGCGTGGAGCGTGAGCACTTTGAGCTGGAGGTGCATTGCTCGAAGGGGACCTACGTGCGCAGCCTGGTCGAAGACCTCGGTGAGGCGCTTGGCTGTGGCGCCCACGTGGAGGCGCTGCGTCGCACGGCGCTGGGGCCGTTCGCCCGCCCCGCCATGGTCAGCCTGGCCCAGGTGGAGGCCGCCGCCGAGCAGGGCGAAGAGGCGCTTGATGCGCTGCTGATCCCCATGGAACAGGCCCTGGTACAGTGGCCGGAAGTGCGCCTGAGCAACGAAGTGGCCCATTATCTGCTGCAGGGGCAGCCGGTCTGGGTGCCCCAGGCGCCAGCGGGTGGCTGGGTGCGCCTGTTCGCCGAGGGGGAGCGCTTTCTCGGCATGGGGCATATGCTCAGCGACGGCCGGGTAGCGCCGAAGCGACTGCTCGCCCAGGCGTGAGCCGGGCAGCGCCGTTGTGCTTGTTCAGTCAAAGTCTTACAGGGATTTGAGCGAATCATCTCCCTTGTTACCCCGAAGGGGCGCGGCTACAATATGCGCTCTTTCCAATACTGTAATACTGCCCATCGCCAGATCAGGAGTTTGAAGCGCATGGCTCTGAATGCTGAAAAGAAGGCTGAAATCGTCAACGAGTACAAGCGTGGCGATGCCGACACCGGCTCCCCCGAAGTGCAGGTTGCGCTGCTGACCGCGCGCATCGAGCACCTGACCGGCCACTTCGCCGACAACAAGCAGGATCACCATTCCCGCAAGGGTCTGCTGCGCCTGGTCAGCCAGCGCCGCAAGCTGCTGGATTACCTCAAGCGCAAGGACCTGGGGCGTTACCAGACGGTCATCGCTCGCCTGGGCCTGCGCAAGTAAACTCTCTACTGGATCGGTTGAATAGCACGTGAATTCTATCCGCAAGACTTTCCAATACGGCGAACATACGGTTTCCCTGGAAACCGGCGCCATCGCCCGACAGGCCACCGGCGCTGTCCTCGTCAATATGTCCGATACCGTAGTCCTGGTGACGGTGGTGGGCAAACCGGACGCTGACGAGGGTCGCCCGTTCTTCCCCCTGACCGTCAACTATCAGGAGCGGACCTACGCCGCGGGCAAGATCCCGGGCGGCTTCTTCAAGCGTGAAGGCCGTCCCAGCGAGAAGGAAACCTTGACGTCGCGCCTGATCGATCGACCGATCCGTCCCCTGTTCCCCGAAGGCTTCATGAACGAGGTTCAGGTCATCGCCACGGTGATGTCCATGAACCCGGACGTGGACCCGGATATTCCGGCTCTGATCGGCACCTCCGCGGCTCTGGCCGTGTCCGGCATTCCCTTCAACGGTCCGATCGGCGCCGCCCGCGTCGGTTACAAGAACGGTCAGTACCTGTTGAACCCGACCTTCAGCCAGCTGTCCGAGTCCGATCTGGACCTGGTGGTCGCCGGCACCGAGCAGGCCGTGCTGATGGTGGAATCCGAAGCCAACCTGCTCTCCGAAGAGGTGATGCTCGGCGCGGTCATGTACGGCCACGAGCAGATGCAGGCCGCCATCCAGGCCATCAAGGAGCTGGTGGCGGAAGCCGGCAAGCCCCGTTGGGACTGGCAGGCGCCGCAGATCGACGAGAGCGTCAAGGCTCGGGTCGCCGAGCTGGTGGAGAAGGACCTCAACGAGGCCTACAGCATCAGCGAAAAGCAGGCCCGCCAGCAGCGCGTCAACGAGATCAAGGACAAGGCCGTGGCCGAACTGGTCACCGAGGCCGAGGACAGCGCGGCCGCCGCGGATGTGAGCAAGGTCTTCAAGAGCATCGAGCAGAAGATCGTGCGGGGCCGGATTCTGGCCGGCGAGCGCCGCATCGATGGCCGCGACACGCGCACCGTGCGCGGCATCAGCTGCCAGGTGAGCGCACTGCCGCGCACCCACGGTTCGGCGATCTTCACCCGCGGCGAGACCCAGGCCATCGTGGTCACCACCCTGGGCACCGGTCGCGACGCGCAGATCATCGATGCCATCGAGGGCGAGCGTAAAGAGCCCTTCATGCTGCATTACAACTTCCCCCCGTACTCGGTGGGTGAAGCCGGCTTCATGGGCGGCCCCAAGCGTCGCGAAATTGGTCACGGCAAGCTGGCCAAGCGCGGTGTGCAGGCCGTGATGCCCAGCCCCGAAGAATGCCCCTACGTGATCCGCGTGGTCTCCGAGATCACCGAATCCAACGGCTCCAGCTCCATGGCCAGCGTCTGCGGCACCTCCCTGTCCCTGATGGACGCCGGTGTGCCCATCAAGGCGCCGGTGGCCGGCATCGCCATGGGCCTGATTCTGGAGGGTGACCGCTTCGCCGTGCTGTCCGACATTCTGGGTGACGAGGATCACCTGGGTGACATGGACTTCAAGGTGGCCGGTAGCGCCGAGGGCGTCAGTGCCCTGCAGATGGACATCAAGATCGAGGGCATCACCCGCGAGATCATGGAAGCCGCGCTGCATCAGGCGAAGGAAGGTCGGCTCTATATCCTGGATGAGATGAACAAGGCGATCAGTGCGCCGCGCACGGAAATGTCCGAGTACGCGCCGCGCATGGTCACCATCCGCATCGACCCGGAAAAGATCCGTGACGTCATCGGCAAGGGCGGTGCCACCATCCGCGCCCTGACCGAAGAGACTGGCACCAGCATCGACATCCAGGATGACGGTACGGTGACCATCGCTTCGGTGGACAAGGCCGCCGCCGATGAGGCCCGTCGCCGAATCGAGCTGCTGACCGCCGATGTGGAAGTAGGCGCGATCTACGAAGGTCGGGTGAACAAGCTCATGGACTTCGGTGCCTTCGTCAACATCCTGCCCGGCCGGGACGGTCTGGTGCACATCTCACAGATCTCCGACGAGCGAGTGGAGAATGTGAGCGACGAGCTCAAGGAAGGACAGACGGTCAAGGTGAAGGTCCTGGAAGTAGACCGCCAGGGTCGCATTCGCCTGAGCATGAAGGCAGTCAACGAGCAGGGCTGAAGCCGGCTCCAAGCACTGTCACCAGAGAGAAGGCCCTGCGGGGCCTTTTCTTTTGGGCGGATGGCCGGTGCGGCTTATAACTAATCCGTACTAGCGATCAGTTCACAGTTTCACTATGCTGCTTGCAAGCACTGAATGATGTGTCAGTATTGGTTATGACCAACAATCGCCGATCAAGAGCGATGGTCGCACAGCAGACGGGCACACATCGGTGTGTTGTGTAGAACAAGAGGTGAAACAAGAATCACCCGTCGGCCAACAAAGAAAACATTGTTCTGAGGAGGACAATCAGCATGGCAGTAAAGCACTCGCGGTTGCGTACCGTGGGGCGTGCGATAGCGTGTACGCTCCTTATGGGCCTGGCGGCTCCCGCCGCCTTCGCCGGTTCCTGGCAAAAGAATGTCTCCATCGGCGGCTTCAACAAGGTCCATATCTACTCCCCTGACACTCAATCCGCGCTGGGCGAGAAGGCCCTGTTGGTGGTCCTGCACGGCTGCACTCAGCCCATCGATGCCTTCTTGACCGCCAATCTGGAAGACGCGGCGGAGGAGCATGGCATGGTCATCGCCGTGCCGGATGCCATGCACAAGGCGGGCTTCAGCTGCTGGTCCTACTGGGAAGGCGCCAAGTCGCGCACCTCCGGCGACTACAAGAACCTGATCAATCTCGCCAACACCATGACCGGTGACCCGGCCCGGGGCATCGACCCGAACCAGGTGTACATCGCCGGCCTGTCCTCCGGTGCGGCCTTCGCGGCCCAGGCCGGCTGTGTGGCCCCGGACGTGTTCGCCGGCGTGGCCCCCAGCGCGGGCCCGACCATCGGCACCAGCTCCGGCGGCGCGATCAGCACCTGTGAGTCGGTGTCTACCTCCCAGTTCAAGTCCCGTTGCGAGAGCTACGCGGGTTCCTACCGTAGCCACCTGGACACGCAGCTCGCGGTGGTCGGGCATGGAACTTCCGATTCCACGGTGAATAGCTGCTACAACGAGCAGAACGCCAAGGGTTTCGCCACCGTTTACGGTGTGTCCAAGCTCTCCGGCACCAAGACCGTCGGCGCCGGCGGCAACACCGCCGAGGAGCACCTGTGGGAAGACGGCCGGGTGGCCATGTTGTGGCTGAACGGTCTGGACCACTCCTGGTCCGGCGGCCAGGGGGCGTCCGGCAGTTACGTGGCCGGCAAGAGCATCAACTTCGCCAGCTACCTGGGTGAGCATTTCGCGCAGTACAACGCGCGTGTGGACCGCAACCAGGGGCCGGAGATCTCCAATCTGGCGGCTACCCCGGTGAACAACGCGCTGGATATCAGCGGCACCGCGGTGGATGCGGAAGGTTCCGTCTCCGAGGTGGCCATTTCGATCACCAAGATCGACACCACCAACCCGGAAGAGGTTGCCAGCCTGACCACCAGCGTCAACGCCTCCAACCAGTTCGCCATCACCAGCGCCAGCCTGCTGGACGGTCTGTACGAGGTTGAGGCCGTGGCCACCGACAACGAGGACAAGGCGGGCGAAACCGCTTCCGTGACCGTTCGTGTCGGACCGCCGCCGGCTGACGAGGCGCCGACGCTGAGCAACATCAGCGCATCCACTAACGGCCAGTGCGCCACTGTCAGCGGCTCCGTGGTTGACGTGAACCAGAACCTGAGCTCCGTCAGTGTGGAATTCGCCAACGGCACCGTGGGCGCCACCGTGGACGGCACCAGCTTCAGTGCCGAGAAGTGTGATCTGCCGGGTGGTACCAACACCGCCACGGTCACCGCCACCGACAGCACCAACCTGAGCAACACCGATTCGGTGAGCTTCGAGGTGGATGCCGGCAAGACGGGTGATTACAACTACCACATCGCCGAAGGTCACATCACCTGGGGCGACGGCTACTCCGCTTGCTACCTGGAGTTCGGCGCGGATCCCTTCACCATGCGTGAGACCTCCGCCGGCGGTGGACAGTGCGAATGGGTTGCCGACGGCGCCCCGTCCTGCAACGGCCCGGTCCAGGCCTGCTCCACCAGCGGTGGTGGCGGTGACCCGGAACCCGAGCCGGAGCCGGAGCCCGAGCCGCAACCGAACGATTGCGAGCAGGTGAGCGCGTACAACTACTACCACAAGACCGGTGGTCGCGCGTACAGCACTGGTAGCAGCTGGAGCCCGAGCTACTTCGCCAATGGCACTGACCAGGCGATGAGCGGGTCCACCTGGGGCTACAACACGCTGCACAGCACCAACGGTACCGACTGGAGCGTGGGCGCCTGCCCCTGAGGCCGGCCCTTTCTGATTAGCTGACTGATGGCCCCGCAGCCTGCTGCGGGGCCTTTTTTCATTCCGAGAGGAATGAACGAGGAGTGTCGATGAGCGACTACGAAAGCGTCCCCGCGGGCAGCGCCGAGCAGCGTGCCCAGCCGCGCTACCGCCTGGGCTATACCCTGCCGGTGCGGGATTTGCGCGGCCGTGCCTTGGGGCAGTTGTCCAATCTCTCCGCGGAGGGGTTTATGTTGGTGAGCGATGAGCCGCTGGAGGCCAACCGCCGCTATGACCTGGTGCTCCAGGCAGAGGGTGGTGAGGTGAGGCTCAGTGCTCGTTGCGTCTGGTGCCAGCCGTCCAGTTACTCAACAAACCACGGGGCGGGCTTTCGAATCGAGGTAGTGCTGGTGGATGATCGTCCGCGGTTTCAGGCATTGCTGCGCACCGCCGGCCCGGAATTGGCCTGAGCCGCCTCCAGCTCTGGGGCGCGCAGGAAACGGGCTATGCGTTCATCCAGCCAGTAGCGTCGATCACCGGGCCGATGGCCGACAAAGCCTACGTGGCCGCCATGCGGGCTGGATTCCAGGCGCACCGTCTCGGGTAGGTCCCGGGGGTCCGGCAGCGTCCGCCGGGGCACGAAAGGGTCATCCAGCGCCTGCAGCAGCAGGGTGGGGCAGCGTATGGGCCGCAGCTTGTCCCGGGTGCTGCAGCGTTCGTAATAATCCGCAGCGTTTTCGAAGCCGTGCAGCGGGGCGGTCAGTTGCTCATCGAATTCCCGCAGGCTGCGCAGCCGTGACAGCTGCGCCAGATCCACCGGGGCATCCGTGCGTCCGGCGAACTTCCGTCTTACCAACCGTTTGAGGCTACGCAGCAGGTCTGCCTGGTAGATTCGGGCAAAGCCCCGTTCCAGGGCATCGGCGCAGGCTCCGAGATCGTAGGGCACCGAGACCGCCACGGCGGCCTCCAGCGGCGCCCCGGCGCCCTGCGCGGCGAGCCAGTTCAGCAGGATGCTGCCCCCCAGCGAGAACCCTACCACCGACAGCCGATGCTGCCCCAGGAGCAACCGTCTGGCCGCGGCGTCCAGGTCCTCCGCGGCGCCGGCATGGTAGAAGCGATCGTGCCGATTCGCCATGCCCACGCCCCGGTTATGCATGACCACCGGGCAGAAGCCCTGCAGATCCAGCCGCTGGGCCAGGCCAGCGATGTACTGTGAGTGGCAGTTTCCACCCAGGCCGTGCAGCAGCAGGACCCTTGGGCGGGCGGGCTGCGGCCCCCAGAGCAGCTGCAGACAGTCGCCGTCCGGCAGTTCAAGGGTCTCGGGCTGCCAGCGCAGCCGAGGCCGGCGGCGCAGCAGGGCCGGCCAGAGGGTCTGCAAATGGGGGTTGCGCAGCCATGGGGGTGGCTGGAAGTCGGAATCGTGCACGCCGGAGCTCGTTACCAGGGTACGGGTATGTGATTGTTTCACCATCGCGGCGTGCTTGCACGGGAGAGATGCCATGGGGCTTCCTTACGAGAACCGCGACGCCGCCGGTCGGGCATTGATCCGCGCGGTGCGGGAGCGGGGTTGGGTCAGACCCGACCTGCTCGTGTACGGCTTGGCCCGGGGCGGTGTGCCGGTGGCCGCTGAAATCGCCCGCGCGCTGAACGTACCGCTGGAGGTGATGCTGGTGCGCAAGCTGGGAGCTCCGGGCCAGGAGGAATTGGCGATGGGCGCGATTGCCAGTGGCGGATTCGAGGTGCTCAACACCGAACTCATGGGCTTGCTGGGTGTGGACGAGGCGGCACTTGCGTCGTTGCGCCGCGCGCAGCAGCGGGAACTGGCGCGGCGGGAGCGCCTGTATCGCGGCTCGCGTGTGCCCGCGCAGCCCGCCGGGCGCCCGGTCTTGCTGGTGGATGACGGGGCGGCCACCGGCGCGAGCATGGCGGTGGCGGCCCGAGCGCTGCGTGGGGCACGGGCGGCGCGGGTATGGCTGGCCTTGCCCGTGGCGGCGCAGGAGGCGCTGCGGCGGCTGGAGGCGGAGGCCGACGGGGTGCTGTGTCTGGCGTCCCCCGAGCCGTTTCTTGCCGTTGGCGCCTGGTATCAGGATTTCCGGCAGACCAGTGATGAGCAGGTGCGTGCCTGTCTGGCGGCTTCACCTGGCGAGCCCGGCGGAGTATCGTGAGCGCCGCGACGACGCGACGACGCGACGACGCGACGGGGCTGTTCCCGCCTCCGCGGATTCGCCTGAACTACACGGTAGGAGCGGCATGCGGCAATTTGATCTGGAGCGCATAGGTGACGGGCTGGAGGAGCTGGCCCGCACCGAGCGCAGCGAGGGGCTGACCCTGGTACTGCACCCGGGGCAGTTCTGCGAGCCCGAGCCAGCGCCCACGGACCAGTGGCTGTTGGTGCTTTCCGGGCGAGGGGTCGCCACGGTCAATGGGCGGGAGCTGGCCCTGCGCGGCGGCACCCTGCTGCTCATCGAGCGGGGCGAGTTCAACGAGCTGCGAGCGAGCGGCAAGGGCCCCCTGCTGTTGTTCCAGTTTCAGTCCAGGGAAGCGAGGCCATGAAGCTGTTGAACGTCAACGAACTGCTCGCCGGCGAACAGCTGCTGGCCGATACCGGGCTGAGCCGGGCGCTCAGCCTGGTGCTGGAGCCTGGGCAGGAGCACCGATTCTCCTCTGGAACCGATCGCGACCGCTGGCTGCTGGTGCTCTCCGGCGAGGGGCTGCTGACCGGCCCGGATGGCGACGAGAAAGCCGCGCTGGGGCCCGCGGGCCTCGGCCTGGTGACGGCGGGCGAGCCGTGCGTGCTGCGGGCTCGCGAGGGCGATGAGCCCCTGGTGATGCTCTGTTTCGAGGCTTGAAGGCCGGGGCTTGGAGGTATCGCTAGCCTCGATTCCGCCCCGGCGACATCGTGGCTACCTGTTGGCCCGGTGCTCCAGCAGGTCGTCCACCACGGTGGGGTCGGCCAGGGTGGAGGTATCGCCCAGGGCGTCCACCTCGTTGCAGGCGACCTTGCGCAGAATGCGGCGCATGATCTTGCCCGAGCGGGTCTTGGGCAGCCCCGGGGCCCACTGGATCACGTCCGGTTTGGCGATGGCGCCGATCTCCTCGATGATCAAGCCGATCAGCTCTTTCTTCAGCTCCTCCCCGGGTTCGGCGCCGTCCACCAAGGTGACATAGGCATAGATGCCTTGACCCTTGATGTCGTGGGGATAGCCGACCACCGCGGCTTCGGCCACCTTCGGGTGCAGCACCAGCGCGCTTTCCACCTCGGCGGTGCCCATACGGTGCCCGGAAACGTTGAGCACATCGTCCACCCGGCCGGTGATCCAGAGGTAGCCGTCCTCGTCCCGCCGTGCGCCGTCGCCGGTGAAGTACTTGCCCGGATAGGCGGTGAGGTAGGTGTTCATGAAGCGCTCGTGGTCGCCGTACACGGTGCGCATCATGCTCGGCCAGGCGCGGGCAATGACCAGATTGCCCTCGCCGGCGCCTTCCACCAGATTGCCCGCGTTGTCCACTAGTTGCGGCTCCACGCCGAAAAAGGGCTTGGTAGCCGAGCCGGGCTTGGCGGCGATGGCGCCGGGCAGGGGGCTGATCATGATCGCGCCGGTCTCGGTCTGCCACCAGGTATCGACGATGGGGCAGCGTTCCTCGCCCACCACCCGGTAGTACCACTCCCAGGCCTCCGGGTTGATGGGCTCGCCCACGGTGCCCAGCAGGCGCAGGCTGGCGCGTGAGCTGCGGGTAACGAAGTCATCGCCCCGGCCCATCAGCGCCCGGATGGCGGTGGGCGCGGTGTAGAAGATACTCACCTTGTGCTTGTCCACCACTTGCCAGAAGCGGGAGGCGTCCGGGTAGGTGGGCACGCCTTCGAAGACCAGGGTGGTGGCCCCGTTGGCGAGCGGCCCGTAGACGATGTAGGAGTGGCCGGTGACCCAGCCCACATCGGCGGTGCACCAGTAGACCTCCTCATCCTGGTAGTCGAAGACGTACTTGTGGGTCATGGCGGCCTGTAGCAAATAGCCGCCGGTGGTGTGCAGCACGCCCTTGGGCTTGCCGGTGGAGCCGGAGGTGTAGAGGATGAAGAGCGGGTCTTCGGCGTCCATTTCCTCGGCCGGGCAGTCGGTGTCGGCGGCGCTCAGGGCCTCGTGCCACCAGATGTCACGGTCATCCTGCCAGTGGATGTCGCCGCCGCTGTGTTTGACCACGAAGCAGCTGTGCACCGCGGGGCATTCCGCCAGGGCCTTGTCGGCGTTGGCCTTGAGCGGTGTGTGCTTGCCGCCGCGCACGCTCTCGTCGGCGGTGACCAGCACCCGGCAGTCCGAATCCTGAATCCGGTCCTTCAGCGCCTCCGGCGAGAAACCGCCGAACACCACCGAGTGCACGGCGCCGATGCGCGCGCAGGCGAGCATTGCCACGGCGGCCTCGGGGATCATGGGCATGTAGATACTGACCCGGTCGCCTTTCTTCACGCCCCGGCTCTTCAAGGCGTTGGCGAAGCGGCAAACCTGCAGGTGCAGCTCGCGATAACTGATGTGCTTGCCCTGATCCGGCTCATCGCCCTCCCAGATGATGGCGGTCCGATCGCCCCGCTGCTCCAGGTGCCGATCCAGGCAGTTCCAGGCGACATTCAGCTTGCCCCCCTCGAACCAGCGGATCTCCCCCTTGGCCAGGTCCGAATTCTGCACCCGCTCCCAGGGCTTGAACCAGTCGAGGAACCTCTCCGCCTGCTCCGCCCAGAAACTCTCGGGCTCGTCCAGCGAGCGCCGGTACAGGGTTTCGTAATCGGCTGCCTTGATCAGGGCCCGCTCCGCGGCACTGGCGGGAACCGGGTAAATCTTGCCGTTGGACATGGATCCTCCTCCTGGATCGGATGTGCTTGTCGCTTTGTGTGATTTCGTCCGAATGCATCAATTCCAATGCTAGCAAAGGCCCGACGCTTTGCGCTCTCGCGGCGGCGGCCCCCAATGCCGGATAGAGCGGCGCAGGCCCAGGCGCGCCGTTTCGGCGTTAGGTTCGGTGGCCTTGTCCGCCAGGACGCTTCGCCTGGGCAGTCGAGGAAACGCGGTTCCCGCCCATCCGCGAGAACCTTGGCAAAGGGCTATACTGTTGGTACGTGGACCCTGGGGGTTCCCGGTAAGGACGGGGGAGGCTGCCAATGTATACCGATGGCGCGGGTTTCATCAGCTTCTGTATCCTGGCCGTATCGCTGATGTTGGCGGTGGCCAGCACCAGCGTGTTGGTGCAAAGCCTGAATGAGATGCGCCTTGCCCAGGGCCGGGGGTCGACGCGCGGGCGACCGGCGCGTCGCCTGCGTCTGTCCTGTCTCGGTCTGCTGGGGGCGGTGCTGTGCGCCGCGCTGGGGGTCTGGCTGTTGAGCTGAGCCAGGCGCCGAGTGTGGCTGGCCCCGCGAATGGTGGATCTGTTGCCGCGGCAGGTGGCCGCTTCCGCGGATGAGTTCGTTCGGGCTGTGCCCAGGGCCTTCTGGCGCTTTATCGTCGTGGGGCGCGGCCGAGGGGTGCCGAGCTGTCGCGGGGGCCGTGGGAATCGATGGCTCTCTCCCCGGGGCGCCAGAAACCTTTTATTCGCCCGTTGGGCTCAGCATCCCGGCAAGCCGAGGAATGCGCTCCAGAGACCAGGTATTCCGTGCCCAGTCCAGCAGCTCCGCCACCGGCGCGCCGTGCAGCCCGGCCGGTGGCGGGTGCCCGAGGAAGCCCAGCGCCTGGGCCAATTGCGGACCGGGGTCGGCATCGTCCAACGCCTTGGCGAAGGTCTGCTTGCTGAGCTTGGTGCCGTGGCGGTTCATGGCCAGCGGCAGGTGGGCGTATTCAGGGCTGGGCAGGCCCAGCAGATGCTGCAGGTGGATCTGCGGCGGCGTACAGGCCAGCAGGTCCTGGCCGCGCACCACTTCGGTGACCCCCGAGGCAGCGTCATCCACCACCAGGGCCAGGTGGTAGGCGAATAAGCCATCGGCGCGACGGATGGCGAAATCGCCGATTTCGGCTTCCAGGTCCGCCTGCTGAGGGCCCTGGATGGCATCCTCGAAGGCGATGCGCGCGCCACGGCTGTCCACCCGCCAGCTGCGCGCCGACTTCCCGGGCGACAGACCGGCGCGGCAGGTGCCCGGGTAGATCACGCCGGCGGGGCCGGGGCGGCCGCGGGCCTGGATCTGCTTGCGGGTGCAGAGGCAACCATAGGCCGCGCCGGCGTCGATCAATTGCTCCAGCGCCGCCTGGTAGGCTTCCTGGCGGGCGCTCTGATAGACCACGGCCCCATCCCAATACAGCCCGAAGGCTTCGAGGCTGCGCAGGATGGCGCTGTCCGCGCCGACCATCACCCGTGGCGGATCCAGATCCTCGATGCGCAGCAGCCACTGCCCGTCCCGGCTGCGGGCCTGCAGCCAGCTGCCCACGGCGGCGAGCAGGGAGCCGAAGTGCAGCGGGCCGGTGGGCGAGGGGGCGAAGCGGCCAATGGGGTGTGATTTCTGCATGGGCGCATTGTAGTGATTTATCATGGGCGGCCGAAATCGCCGGCGGCCGTCATGGCCGGCCCGGCCCTCCTTCAGGCAGGATATCCCCGTGACCGAGATGCACTCCCTCCCCGCCCTGGCCGAGCGCCTGCAACACATCCACCCTTTCCAGGTCATGGAATTGCTGGGCCGCGCCCGGGCCCTGGAGGCCCAGGGGCGGGATATCGTGCACATGGAGGTGGGGGAGCCGGACTTCGTTACCGCCGAGCCCATCCTGCAGGCAGGGATGGCCGCGCTGCGGGCCGGGCAGACCCGGTACACCGACGCGGGCGGCCTGCCCGCCCTGCGCGAGGCCATCGCCGGGCATTATCGGCGCGAGCACGGCGTGACGGTGGACCCGGCACGGATCTTCGTTACCCCGGGGGCGTCCGGGGCGCTGTTGCTGGCGCTGGCCTTGTTGGTGAACCCCGGGCAGCAGGTGCTGCTGCCGGACCCGGGCTACCCTTGCAACCGCCATTTCGTGCGGCTGCTCAACGGCGAGCCGTGCAGCGTGCCGGTGGGGGCGGACACGGCCTATCAGCTGAGTCCGGAGTGCCTGGATGAGCACTGGGATGCGCGCACGGTCGCCGCGATGGTGGGCTCGCCGGGCAACCCCACCGGCACGGTGCTGAGCGGGCCGGCGCTGGCCGCACTGGCGGACGGTTGCGCGCGGCGCGGCGGTATTCTGCTGGTCGACGAGATATACCACGGCCTGAGCTACACCGATGCGCCCCTCGCCAGCGCGGCGGCACTGGATACGCCCACCCTGGTGGTCAACAGCTTCTCCAAGTACTTCGGCATGACCGGCTGGCGGCTGGGGTGGTTGCTGGTGCCGGAAGGCTGGGAGCGGGCGACGGAGAAGCTGGCCCAGAACGTCTTCATCGCCGCCTCCGCGCCGGCCCAGCACGCGGCGCTGGCCTGTTTCACCGAGGAGGCCCGGGCGGTGTTCGAGCAGCGCCGCCAGGCCTTCCGTGAGCGGCGGGATTATCTGGCGCCGGCGCTGCGGGCCCTGGGCTTCCACATTCCGGTGCTGCCCGGTGGCGCCTTCTATTTGTACGCCGATGCCTCCGAGCACACCCGGGACAGTCGCGATTTCGCCGCGCGGTTGTTGGAGCAAGCGGGGGTGGCCGTGACACCGGGCTGTGATTTCGGTGATCATCAGGCCTCCCGGCATCTGCGTTTCGCTTACACCACGGGTTTGGCGCAGCTTGAAGCCGGGGTGAGAGGGATCTCACAGTTTCTGGGGGAGGATCGCGGGTAAGATGGGGAGCCCCTTTTTCCATTACGCCGATCCGGATAATAACGAATGCAGCCAAAGGCCCAAAACATGGAAACAGCGGACCGCCGCTTTGATAAACGCGTCGCCGTGGACCTGCTCTGCACCCTGGTTCTGCCCAGCGGCGTGAAGCACTCCGTCATGGCCCGCAACCTCTCCGGGGGCGGTGCCTACGTGGAGGTGGAAACGCCCCTGAGCCGCGGCGAGCAGGTGGAGCTGAGCTTCAATCTGCCCACCCAGGGGCGCTTGCGTCGGGTGCATACGCGCAGCGAGATCATCCACGGCCCATCCCGAATATCCATGACCGCCTTCGGGATTGGGGTGCGTTTTGTGGAGCTGGACGAGGAGGGCGCCGAGCTGGTCGACGCCTTCATCGATACTCAGCCGGCGCTCTGAGCGCGCAGCCGCTCATGCCATAGCCAGGTAGCGGCGATCACCCCGGTGGGCATGGCCAGCAGGTTCAGTACCGGCACCAGGGTCATGGCCAGCAGCCCCAGCCCGAAGCCGAAGGCCAGGCCGCGGCGTCGGCGCAGCAGAGCGCGCTCCTCGGCGAAGCGGTACCCGTGGTTGGCCATGGGGTAGTCCATATACTCCAGCGCCATGACCCAGCCGCCGTAGGCCGCCCAGAGGAAGGGAATCAGCAGGTTCACCACCGGCACGAAGAACAGCACCGCCGAGAGCGCCAGCAGGGGCAGGGCGAGCAGCGCGAAATAGGCGAGCTTGCGCAGTTCCGTGGCCACCGACACGGCGGCTTCCAGCGCGATGCCTTGGCCGGGCAGTTCCGGCGGCTGGCGTCCGCCGCTCAGCTCCCGTTCCAGGCGCGCGGCCAGCATGCCGTTGAAGGGCGAGCCGAGCAGGTTCGCCACCACGGTGAAGCTGTAGAACATCAAGATGCCCGCGGCGAGCACGAATATCGGCCAGAACAGCCAGGCGAGGATGCTCAGCAGCCCGCGCATGAAACCGTTCCAGGCCCCCTCGCCGCTGTAGGCGGACGGGTCCGGCAGCCAGGCGGCGAGCAGGGCGGCGAACTGATCGGCGGCGAGCCAGAACAGCCCGATGAAAACCAGCACGTTCACCAGGATGGGCAGCAGCACGTAGCGCCGGGTGCCCGGGCGCAGCAACTGGCCGAAGGCCCGAGGGATGTAGCTGGCGCCGAGCAATAGATCCTTCATGGGGCGCTCAGGGCAGCTGCACCGGGGCAGGCGGCGTCCAGCCCGGTTGGCGGTGCTCGGCCACCACGGTGGTGTACACCCCGCCGCGCACGTTGAACTCGGCGGTCACGCGCATGAAGCGCGGCTCGGTGGCGGCCACCAGATCGGCCAGGATTTCGTTGGTCACCGCTTCGTGGAAGGCGCCCCGGTCGCGGAAGCTCCAGAAGTACAGCTTGAGCGCCTTCAGCTCCACGCAGCGCTGCTCGGGGATATAGTCGATGAAAAAGGTGGCGAAGTCCGGCTGGCCGGTCTTCGGGCAAAGACAGGTGAACTCGGGCACCCGGATGCGGATGGTGTAGTCCCGCTCGGGGCTGGGGTTGTCGAAAGTTTCCAGATCTGTGTTCGGTTGCGTGCTCATGGCTTTCCAATGATGATGGGTGTCGGGATAATGGCGGCGCATTGTACCGCCGCGTCACGCCCCAGGCACGCCGGACGGGAATAAAACCACGAGCATGAAGGCCAGATGCGGCTGAAGAAGATCAAACTCGCCGGTTTCAAATCCTTCGTGGATCCCACCACGGTGGTGTTCCCCAGCCAGCTGGTGGGCATCGTCGGGCCGAACGGCTGTGGCAAGTCCAATGTGATCGACGCGGTGCGCTGGGTGATGGGCGAGAGCTCCGCCAAGTACCTGCGCGGCGAGTCCATGACCGACGTCATCTTCAACGGCTCCGCCTCCCGCAAGCCCGTGGGGCAGGCCTCCATCGAGCTGGTGTTCGACAACACCGAAAGCGGCCTGGGCGGGCAGTACGCCAGCTACAACGAGATCTCGGTCAAGCGCCAGGTCAACCGCGAATCCCAGTCCCACTACTACCTCAACGGCACCCGCTGCCGTAAGCGCGACATCACCGATGTGTTCCTGGGCACCGGCCTGGGGCCGCGCAGCTACGCCATCATCGAGCAGGGCATGATCTCGCGGGTCATCGAGGCCAAGCCCGAGGAGCTGCGGGTGTACCTGGAGGAGGCCGCCGGGATCTCGCTCTACAAGGAGCGGCGCCGTGAAACCGAGCGACGCATGCGCGGCACCCATGAGAATCTGGAGCGCCTCAACGATCTGCGCGACGAAGTGGGCCGACAGCTGGAGAAGCTCAAGCGCCAGGCCGAGATCGCCGAACGCTACAAGACTCTGCGCGCCGAGCAGCGGCAGAAACAGGCCGAGCTGCTGGCGCTGAAACTGCGTGCCCTGGACACCGAGGCTGCGGCCGTGCTGGGCCGCCTGCGCGAGCGCGAGACCGCGCTGGAGGCCGAGATCAGCCGGGTGCGTGGCGCCGAGCGCGAGGCCGAGGAGGCCCGCGCCGTGCACGCCGAACTGGGGGACTCGGTACACGAGATCCAGGGCCGCTACTACGCCGTGGGCAGCGAGATCGCCCGGCTGGAACAACAAATGGCCCACCAGAAGGAACTGCGCGAGAAGCAGGCCCGGGAACTGGACGTGGCCGAGCAGGCGGTGCAGGAGCTGGAACGCAGCCGGGAGCAGGATCGCGAGAAGCTCACCGTGCTGGAGGCGCGGCTCGAAGAGCTGCAGCCGGAGCTGGAGGAGTTGCGCGAACTGGAGGCCGAGACCGGCGAGCGGGCCGAACAGGCCCAGGAAGCGTTGGAGGAATGGCGCGCCCGCTGGGAGCGTTTCAACGCCGACAGCGCCGAGCACCTGCGCACCGCCCAGGTGGAGCGCACCCGCATCGAGCAGCTGGAACAGCGCGAAGAAGAACTGGCCCGCCGCCGCGACCGGGTGGATGAGGAACGCCAGGGCATGCGCCTGGACGAGCTGGAAGCGCAGATCCGCGAGCTTGCCGACGAAGAGGCGGGGCTGGCCGAGGAAATGGCTCAGGGCGAGGAGCAGCTGGCCGAGGGACAGGAGCGGTTGGCCGAGCTGCGCGAGCAGCACGAAGCGCTGGGCACCGAACTGGAAGATTGCCGCGGCGAGCGTCAGAGCCTGCAGGCCCGGCGCACCTCGCTGGAAACCTTGCAACAGGCGGCGCTGGGCCAGGACGACGGCCCCCTGAGCCGCTTTCTGCAAGAGCACGGCTTGGCCGAAAAGCCCCGGCTGGCCGAGCGGCTGCAGGTGGAGCCGGGCTGGGAGGCCGCCGTGGAAATGGTCCTGGGCGAAGCCCTGCAGGCGGTTTGCCTGGAGGGCATGGACCCCGCCGGCATGGACCTGGAAAGCCTGGCCCAGGGCCATCTCATGCTCTTCGATCCGCAGGCCGCGAGCGAGGGCGGTCTGCGTGCCGGGGCGCCGCTCGTCGACAAGCTAAGTGCCGATTTCCCCCTCAGTGATCTGTTCGCCGGCATTCATGCCGCGGAGGATCTGGCCGCCGCCGAGGCACTGCGCGCCCGCCTGTCCCCGGGGGAATCGGTGATCACCCGCGACGGCCTGTGGCTGGGCCGCAGCTGGCTGCGCATCCACGCTGGCGAGCAGGCCGGCGGCGGGGTGCTGGAGCGCGGTCGCGAGATCGAGCGCCTGGACCGGCAGCTCGCCGCGTTGGAAATGCGCATCGCCGAGGACACCGAAAGGCTGGAGGAGCTGGGCCACGCTCTGTTGGAGGCCGAGGAACGGCGCGAGGAAGTGCAGGACATGCTGCAGGGGCTGCACCGGCGCCATGCCGGCGCGCAAAGCCAGCTGGAGAGCCGCGAGCAACGCCTGGACGAGGCCCGGGAGCGGCGCGAGCAGCTGCTGGCCGACGCCGAGGAACTGCTGGAGCAGCAGGAGCAGGCCCGAGAGGCTCTTGGCGTCGCTCGAGCCCGCCTGCAGCAGGCCCTGGAGCGCAGCGAAGACCTGGACGAGCAGCGTGAGCGACTGCAGGAAGAAAAGGACCTGCTGCAGGACGAACTGGACAATCTGCGCGAGCAGCTCCACGGCTACCGCGACCGCCGCCACGAGCTTTCCCTGAAGCTTGAAAGCGCCACCACCGCCCGTCATTCCCTGCAGGAAACCCTCGCCCGGCTGAACGCTCAGCGCGACCGGCTGCACGCCCGGCGCGACGAGCTTCGTGAGGCCTTGGCCGCCCTGAGCGAGCCGGAGCGGGATCCGGGCGGCGAGCGGGACCGGCTGCTGGATCAGCGCGTGGACGTGGAGCGGGAGCTGAACGAGGCCCGGGCGCGGCTGGGTGAGACCGAGCACCGCCTGCGGGAGCTGGAGCAGAACCGCCTGGCCGCCGATCAGGCCGCGCAGAAACTGCGCGAGGAGCTCGAAGGGCTGCGCCTGCGCCAGCAGGAGCTCAAGGTTCGCCGCGACACCCAGTACGAGCAGTTGCAGGAAATGGATTACAGCCTGCCGGCGCTGTTGGAGCTACTGCCCGAGGACGCCGAGGCCGGCCAGTGGCAGGAAGAGCTGCAGCGACTGGAAGGGCGCATTGCCCGGCTCGGTTCCATCAACCTGGCGGCCATCGAGGAATATCAGCAACTCGATGAGCGGAAAGCGTATCTGGACGCCCAGCACGAGGACCTCACCCAGGCCCTGGAGACCCTGGAGTCGGCCATCCGCAAGATCGACCGCGAGACCCGCCAGCGCTTCAAGGAAACCTACGAGAAGGTCAACGAGGGCGTGCAGCGGATCTTCCCGCGGCTGTTCGGCGGCGGGCAGGGATACCTGGAGCTCACCGGCGAGGATCTTCTCGAGACCGGCGTGGCGGTAATGGCGCGCCCCCCCGGCAAGCGCATCAGCAACATCCACCTGCTCTCCGGCGGCGAGAAGGCGCTCACCGCGGTGGCGCTGGTGTTCGCCATCTTCGAGCTGAACCCGGCGCCCTTCTGTATGCTCGACGAGGTGGATGCGCCGCTGGACGAGGCCAACGTCGGGCGTTTCTGTGAGATGCTCCGGGAAATGTCCGACCGGGTACAATTCATCTTCATTACCCACAACAAGACCACCATGGAGATCAGCGAGCACCTGGCCGGTGTGACCATGCAAGAGCCCGGGGTGTCGCGACTGGTGGAAGTGGACGTGTCCGAGGCCGTGGAACTGGCCGCCGTTGGGCAATGAAGCAGGCAGGGATGAGAAATGGATAGTTTGCGCTGGATACTGCTGATCATCGGGCTGCTGCTGGTGGCCGCCGTATTTCTCTATGGCTGGCAGCAGGAGCGCCGCCGCCGGGGCGGCGGCCAGGGTCGGCGGCGCGCCCGCTCGGGCCGCGAGCGCGAGCCCGACTTCGACGCCGCGCTGGACGAGCTCGATTCCCTGATCGTCGAGGAGAACGGCGGCCCCGAGCCGCGCCTGGGCGACACGCCGGCACCCGAGCCAATGCCGCCGGCCCGTGAGCCCGCGCCGCGTGAATTCGCCCCCGAGGCTGAACATGCCCCCGAGCCCGATATCGAGCTCCCCCCCGAGGCGCCCGAGGAGCGACCCGACCGCGCCGCCTCCGCCGCGCCGGCCCAGCAACTGGCCAAGCTGCGTGAAGGCCTGCGCGAGCGCCTCAAGCGCCCCGCACGGGAAGAGCCGGCGCCCGAAGTGCAGGGGCCGGGCGAGAAGATCGTGGTGATCAATGTCAGCGCCGGCGAGGATGCGCTCTTCCACGGCCGTGCTCTCACCGAGGCCCTGGAGCGGGCCGGCCTGCGCTTTGGCGAGCACGAGATCTATCATCGGGTGCTGGACACCCGCGACGGCCCCATGGCGCTGTTCTCGGCGGCGAACATGGTGGAGCCGGGCACCTTCAGCCCGGACAGCCTGGAAGAGCTCTACACGCCGGGCGCGGCCTTCTTCATGCAGCTGCCCGGTCCCTTCGACGGGCTTACCGCCTTCGAGCAGATGCTGGAGGCCGCCCGCGGTGTCGCCGAGGAGCTGGGCGGCTATCTGCTGGACGCGCGGCGCTGCGATCTGAGCCGCCAGGCCATCGAACACATGCGCGAGGATCTGCGGGAATACCGCCGGCTGGCGCATCTGGCCGCCCGTAAATCCCGCTGAGCCCGCCCGGAAACCCCACCCAGGCACCATGAACACGACCATCGACGATGCCACCGCCCGGGCCGCGCAGCTGCGCGAGAGCCTGCACTATCACAACCACCGCTATTACGTCCTCGACGATCCGCAGATCAGCGATGCCGAGTACGACGCGCTACTGCGCGAACTGCAGGCGCTGGAAGCCCGGCACCCAACGCTGCGCACCCCCGACTCCCCCACCCAGCGGGTGGGCGCCGAGCCGCTGGCCGCCTTCGGCGAAGTCCGCCACGGCGTGCCCATGCTCAGCCTGGACAACCTCTTCTCCGAGCAGGAGCTGGAGGATTTCGACCGGCGCATTCGCGAGCGCCTGGCCGTGCAGGCGGTGGACTACATCGCCGAGCCCAAGCTGGACGGTCTCTCGGTGAGCCTGCGCTACGAGGACGGCCTGCTGGTGCAGGCCGGTACCCGGGGTGACGGCCGGGTGGGGGAGGACATTACCCTCAATTGCCGCACCATCCGCAGCATCCCGCTGAAACTGCACGGCGCGGGCTGGCCGGCGCGCCTGGAAGTGCGCGGCGAGGTGGTGATCCGCACCGCCGATTTCGAGCGCCTCAACGCCCAGCGCGCGGCCCGTGATGAAAAGCTCTTCGCCAACCCGCGCAATGCCGCCGCCGGCAGCCTGCGCCAGCTGGATCCGCGGCTCACCGCCCGGCGCCCCCTCAGTTTCTTCACCTTCGGCACCGGCGAGAGCTCCGCGCCCATTGCTCCCAGCCACCACGAAGTGCTGGCCCGGCTGGAGGACTGGGGCTTCATGGTGAATCGCGAAGTGGAACGGGTGCGCGGTGCGGCCGGCTGCGAGGCCTATTACCAGCGCCTGCTGGCGCGTCGTGACGCCTTGCCCTTCGAGATCGACGGGGTGGTCTACAAGGTGGACGATCTGGCCGCCCGGGAGGAGCTGGGCTTCACCGCCCGCGCCCCGCGCTGGGCCGCCGCCCACAAACTACCCGCCCGGGAGGCCACCACCCCGGTGCGCGAGATCTGGGCCTCGGTGGGGCGCACCGGGGTGCTCACCCCGGTGGCGGAGCTGGAGCCGGTACAGGTGGGCGGCGTGACCGTCAGTCGCGCCACCTTGCACAACCTGGACGAGGTGCGGCGCAAGGACGTGCGCGCCGGGGATACCGTGATCATTCGCCGGGCGGGCGACGTCATTCCCGAAATTGTCAGCGTGGTCGCGGACAAGCGCGCCGAAGGCGCCGCGGAATGGCAGATGCCCGAGCGCTGCCCGGTGTGCGATTCCGAAGTGATCCGCCTTGAGGGCGAGGCGGCCCATCGCTGTATCGGCGGGCTGTATTGCCCCGCCCAGCGTACCGGGGCGTTGAAACACTTTGCCTCCCGCCGGGCCATGGACATCGACGGGCTGGGTGACAAGCTCATCGAACAGTTGGTGGCCAGCGAGCGGGTGCACACGGCGGTGGATCTGTACCGGCAGCACAAATCCAATCTGCTGGGTCTGGAGCGCATGGGCGAGAAATCCGCCCAGAAGCTGCTGGACGCCATCGAGCACTCCAAGGCCACCACCCTTGCGCGTTTTCTCTATGCGCTGGGCATCAATCAGGTGGGGGAAGTGACCGCCCAGGCCCTGGCCGCCCACTTCGGTGACTTGCCGCCGCTGCTGGAGGCCGACGAGGCCGCCTTGGTGGAAGTCCCCGATGTGGGTCCGGTCGTGGCTCAGAGCATCCGGCATTTCCTCGACCAGCCCCATAACCGCCAGGTCATCGACGGCCTGATCCGTGCCGGGGTGCACTGGCCGGTGGTGGAGCGACCCTCCCCCGACGAGCAGCCCCTGGCCGGGCAGACCTTCGTGCTCACCGGCACCCTGGCGGGCATGAGCCGGGGCGAGGCCAAGGCGGCGATTGAAGCCGCGGGTGGCAAGGTCACCGGCAGTGTCTCGAAGAAGACCGACTATGTGGTGGTCGGGGAGTCGCCCGGCTCCAAGGCGGACAAGGCGGAGAAGCTGGGGGTCGCCATGCTGGACGAGGCGGCGCTGCGGGAGCTGCTGGGAACTTGACGATCTGGTCAGGTGAGGCAACAATCAAGTCGTTCGCAAGCCCGAACAATAAACAAGGAACGACTATGTTTGGAAAGCTCAAGGAAGCGGCGGGCGGTGCAGCCGTGCAAAAGGTCGTGGACGCGATCTCCCCCCAGTTGATGGAACACACCGACAAGCTCACGGCGCTCAAGCCCGAGTCGGTGCGATGCGATGACACCTATACCGAGACGTTCGTGCAGCCCGCGCTGCTGGCCGTCTCTGCCGCCAGCAGCGGCGTGACGAAGCTGATTCCGCGCTTTGAAGAGCGCTTCTCCGCGGCCCTGTTGCATCTGCGCGATGAGCTGCTGGACCTGGGCGGCGAGCGTGTTGCGCTGGTCGAAGGCTTCCAGGAGCGTTTGCCGGAAGTCATGCTCAGCGGGCTCAAGAAAGCCTGATCTGCCACAGGGCTTGTGGACAGGCCTGCGAGGCCGGAGCCCGCCGTTTTCGGCGGGCTTTTTTTTGAGTCATCGCGCTTTGGCGGGAGAGCGGCGGCCTAGGGAGCGGGCCCTGTGGCGAGGCTTGTGGTGCTGGTGCTGGTGCCGGGGTGGGTGCCGGGGTGGGTGCCGGTTCCGGGGTGGGTGCGGCCTGGGGCGGCCCACGATTTGGCCCGGCTACGCCGGGCTCCCCTGCGCTTCTCGCCGGAAAGGGGCGGGTTGCAAACTC